>CAYZAY010000047.1:0-17979 GCA_964476515.1 uncultured Rhodobacterales bacterium | reverse complement strand
TAGAAAACATTGCTCGAAAGAGACCGGAACTAAACCGTGACAAGTCCAGAATCGCGAAAGAATATACCCGATGAGGCAAACGTTGGCATACCAAAAACGATTAGCTCTTACAGCGGGCCTCGTCTCTGCGTCACTCATCACAAGTGCATGCGTCTCAAGTGTCGAAGATCTTATTGTTACGACGACCGTCAGCAATCCCGCCTGTGACGGGTCTGGTGTTACATCCGGCACCGGTCCGCTAAGCGTGGGAGGGACCGGGGGCTGCGTGTCGTCGATTTCTTCTGCTCTGGAAAGTGAAGCGAATCAAATCAGATCCAGCACTCAGTACGAAGCGGTTGAAGTATCGCATGATGTCGGCGGAACGACTTATCGGTCAAATTCTCTGATCGCAGGAAGATTTGAATATGCCCACGCCCTAGATTTAACCGGTGCGGAACAAATCATTGCCATCCACGACTCGGGCTTCAATGCGACCCATCTGGAATTTTGGGACAAGCCCATCACCTATGCAAACGGAAAGGACGACTCGACAATTCATATAGAATCGCACGGAACAGCCACTGCGGCCCTTGCTGCTGGAACGGCCGCCTATGGTCAGACCGTCGGTGGTGCGCCGAATGCCACGCTATATTTGTCCAGCTGGAACGACGGCGACGATCATACCCCGTTCGAAGATGCTGAAACCATCAAAGCTATCGTCGTCAACAATTCTTGGGGCTACGAGTGTATTGGGGATGCTTACAACGAATGCGGGATCAACGACTATTCAACATCACTAATTACATCGAGATTGCGAAACGCTCTGACTGATTATGCCGGTGATGAAGGCATCGTCGTATTCAGTGCGTCAAACGAAGAAGCCCAAACTCAAGCCACCTATATGGCTGCCTTGCCGGTTCTCATACCAGCGCTGGAAGAAGGATGGCTAGCCGTGATCAATATCGCACGCGATTACGATCCAAGCGAAGCGGATCTATTTGACGACAGCTCTGTTGGTCTCCTGTCATCTGGTTGTCTTGAGGCCGCCCGCTGGTGCGTTGCCGCAGACGGCACAACTCGCGTGGCTAATTCCACTTGGGACGGATACGAACTTGGCACCGGAACATCCTATGCCGTTCCACGGGTTTCGGCCGCTATCGCAATATTGGCCGAGGCATTTCCCAATCTAACCGCGCCTGAAATTCGAAATCGATTGATCGTGACGTCCGACAATGCGTTCTTTGCGGCTGACACAGCACAAATCCAAACGCTAAGTTTTGCAGGTGGGTTAGATCACGACTATCATTGGGAATACGGACACGGTTTTATCAACGTTCGGGCCGCGCTTCTTCCAATTGGTGCGACAGCGACAACAACATCCAAGGGACAGGTTCTAAACCTCAACACGCCCGTAGTGATCTCGGCAGGGGGAAGCGGCGACGCCATTGCCAAAACCCTTGCGAAGGTCACTCTACGTGCTTCGGATCAAATGGGCGGTGAATTTGATTTTGCAGGCAACCATTTGGTTGCCACGGCAACGCGGGACGCCAAAAACTCAAGGGCGCTATCCGCCTATACTTCGTTTGATACCGACGGGCTTTCTGTCTTTGAGTCCGGCATCGCAAGCGGATCGAGCGTATCAGTTCCACTTGAGTTTTCAGACGGAACCCGCGCCGAATTGCACATTCCAAAAAGTGCGAATGAGTCAGTCGGGGTGCGCTTTGAAAGAGATATCGCGATTGAAGATCAATCCGTTTCATTAGGGATCTCAGCACATCACGATGCTACTTCACTTTTGGGCCTGTCTCTGGGCGATGCTGGCACTCTGTCGTCTAAGCACATCGGTCTAGACGCAAGCTATGAAACCGCGAGAGCCAACGGATTTTCTCTGGCTGTTCATGGGCAGTTGGGACAGGCGCGTTCTCAGTCCAACGGTTTTTTCGACGACATTGGGGACGTTCGTTACACTTCTTTAGGGGCAAGTGTCTCGCAAGAAAATGCATTTTCATCCGGTGACCAACTGACCCTATTCGCCAATCAACCCACAGCGATTAATTCAGGTGCAGCTAGCACTAGCCTGAACATATCAACTGGCACTTCTACGCCACACTATGCGCAAATAGATATACCCCTTGCCCCCAATAATCGAGAAACTGAAATCGGCATCGAATACTCAGCCGAAGGATACTCAGGCGTGGATTGGGCGCTGAAGGCATCACGCAGGTTTAACGCCGCGAATGTCGAAGGGAACGATTTGGTGAACATAGCATTCGGCATACGCAGATCGTTTTAGTCAGTCGTTCAGTTCAACCAGTTTTAGCATGCCTTGGACATAACCAGCTACGCCCTGCCCGACAATCACATGATCAGCCCTTTGGGATACAAACGATTGATGCCTGAATTCTTCACGCTCATAGATGTTTGAGATGTGAACCTCAACTACCGGACCATCGAACATGTTCAGCGCATCGAGAATTGCAATTGAAGTATGCGAATAGGCTGCCGGATTGATAAGAATGCCCTTACAAGAGTTTCTAGCTTTCTGAATCCACGTGACCAATTCGCCTTCGTAGTTGGACTGACGAAAATCGATCGAGAAGCTATCTCCCACCGCATCACAACACATCTTTTCGACGTCTGAGAGCGTAGCCGAGCCATAAATATCGGGCTGGCGTATTCCCAATAGGTTCAGGTTTGGACCATTTAGAACGAGAATTTTATCCGTCATGAAGTATCCCCATAAGCTAGCCATCGCATATCAACGCAAGTTGCGCTAGGTCAAGCAGTGAACTGTCCGCTAGTGATTGGCAGTCGATCTATGTGGCTTGGTTAACTCTGTGCGATTGCTGATGCGACAATAAAAACACGAGAACCAGTTTTGTCAGATGCGGCAGGGTTGTTGGCGAAGATGAAATATATTGTTCACTATTTTGACACAATGAGGTCGGGTTTCCCTGACTTGGCGAGCTCAGATCGTGATTTCAACAATATGCTGATTGAAATTTGGCGCAAAAGTCCGGATAACCTGACCTTGGTCAACTTTCGCCGTGAGGGGCCACCAAAATAATGACCACACCCCGGACAATCAGCACCTAGCGCGACAACGCGCGCCAATCAGCGCATCACAAACGGATTGGCCATCGGCTTTTCAGACGTGCTGATCCATGTCGTTTTGGTACGCGTGTAATCCAGCACAGACTCAATTCCCGCCTCTCGCCCATAGCCCGACTGATCATACCCGCCAAAGGGCGCAATCGGTGAGACAGCGCGATAGGTATTCACCCAGCAGATCCCTGCCTTGAGGCGAGACGACACCCGATGCGCCCGCGCGACGTTTTCCGTGAAGACTCCGGACCCAAGACCAAATGGGGTCGAATTGGCTATCGCGATGGCTTCCTCTTCAGTGTCAAACGGCAAAAGTGACATGACTGGCCCAAACATTTCGATCTTTAGCGTCTCGGTATCCATGTTGGCGCATTCCACCAAAGTTGGCGCCATAAAGTTACCGGGCCTATCAACAGGCGCACCGCCAAAGCGGATCGTTGCACCGTCGCTGACGGCCTTTGCCAACGTTGCCTCGATCTTTTCCACCTGCGCCGATGTACACAGCGGCCCGACATGGGTATCGCCATGCAAAGGGTCTCCGATGACAACGCCCTCCATCTTCTGCTCGATCAAAGCCGCCAGTTTTTCGAATACCGGTCGGTGAACCAAGCCGCGTGTACCAGCAACGCAGCTTTGACCGGAGGCACCAAAATTGCCCGCGATCAAGCCGTTGGCCGCCCCGTCTAAATCCGCATCGTCAAACACGATGATGGGGGATTTGCCACCAAGCTCCAGAGTTGTGACCGCAAAATTCTCAGCCGAATTACGCACCACGTGTCGTGCTGTTTCGGGCCCACCAGTAAAGGCAATCCGGTCAACATCAGGGTGCCGTGTCAACGGGATCGCGCAGTCTTCAGCATCGCCGGTGATCACCGACACGACGCCTGGTGGAAAACCAGCTTCTTCGACCAGTTTTGCGAATTCCAACATTGGAGCTGGCGCGATTTCGGACGCTTTCAACACAATAGAGCATCCGGCGGCCAGAGCAGGCCCCAGCTTTGTCGCAGACAAAAACATCTGCGCGTTCCACGGTACAATTGCCACCACGACACCGATGGGTTCACGGCGGGTGAACACATGCATATCGGGCTTGTCGATTGGTAGAACCGCGCCTTCGATCTTGTCAGCGAGTCCGGCGTAGTAGCGATAATAATCGCCCACATAGGCAGATTGGCTGGCAGTTTCGGCCAAAAGTTTGCCACTGTCCGTGGTTTCAATCTCGCCAATACGTTTGGCGTTTTTCTCGATCAATTCGGCGAGGCGGTAGATACGCTTGCCACGTTCGGTTTGCGTCATATCCCGCCATACAGGATCATTTAGCGCACAACGCGCGGCCGCAATGGCACGGTCAACATCCTCGGGCGATGCACAGGCAAATGTCGCCCAATCTTCGCCGGTCGCCGGATTTTGCGTCGACATGGTTTGCCCCGCAGAGCCTTCGACCCACTCTCCGTCGATGAACAATTGGTAATGCGGTTTCTGGTCCATTTCGTGCCTCACTGGAATGCCGGCATAACATCGTTGATAAAACGGCTAAGCGACGCCTTCTTGCGCTCAAAGTTCATACCACTGTCGATCCAAAACGAATACTCGTCATAGCCCAGATCCTCATAACGTTTGATCTGGTCAATAACATCCTGAGTGGTTCCGATTGTTAGGTCCCGATGCAGGTTTTCCGGCGCCATCATTTTGTTGGCAGCCATATCTTCGTCTGTCAGCGGTTCAATAAGACCCTGTTTTACGGGGCGTTTATTCTGGAACCAAGCACCAAAGTAGCAATAAAACTTCGACAGTTCCTGTGCTGCCTGTGCAACGTCGGCCTCGTCCGAGCCGACATAGGTGTGGTGCAACAGCATGATCTTGGGGCGTGGTCCACAATAACTTTCGCAGGCGTCATTAAAGCGCTGCATCAGGCTTTCGATCTCTTCAATGCCTTGCCAAAGTGGCGTGACCTGAATGTTAAAGCCGTTGTGGACACCAAATTCATGACTGTTTGGGTCGCGCGCCGCAATCCAGATGGGGGGACCGCCGTCTTGAACTGGCTTTGGCGCAGACGTCGTGGCGGGAAAGCTAAAGAATTCGCCTTCATGCGCACAATCGCCAGCCCAAATCTTCGGGATCAAAGGCGCCATTTCCCGCATGCGTTGCCCCGCTTCCCAAGCGTCCATTCCGGGCATCAGTCTTTCGTATTCGTAGGAATACGCACCGCGCGCAATGCCCAGCTCGATCCTTCCACCGGTAATCAAATCGGCAGACGCGGCTTCACCAGCTAGTTTGATCGGATGCCAGAACGGCGCGATTACAGTTCCAGTTCCCAACCGTAAGTTCTTGGTGTGGTTCGCGATATTGACCAAAGACAACAGCGGATTGGGCGTAATGGTAAAATCCATGCCGTGATGCTCACCCGTCCAAACGGCGCGCATTCCGCCATCATCGGCCATCTTGCATAGCTCGATTAGTTCATCGCTCAATTGCGCGTGGGTATATTCGGGCGTCAGCCGTTCCATATGCGCGAAAAGAGAAAATTCCATAGTCTAGGACCTTTCAGAAATTGAGTGAATGTCACCACGAAGCGCATCACCGATGTAGAGAGAGAAGTCTTGCGCCTGTGCTTCCAGCGAGTAGCGCGTCATCATGTCGGCAACCGGGGCCGAGACGTAAGACAGAGACGGCAGATCGGAGATTGGAACCGTAACCAGCCCAGCATTGCCATCGTCAGACGTCGCACTACCCAAATAGTAAACGCTGTGGACTTTGGATGTCGCGTCATCAAAAACTGAGTAGACAGGACCAAGCTGCAGTTTGATACCGCGATGGGCTAGATATTCCATCAGCTCTTCGCGCAACTGACCGCGGTCGTCTCGCTTTACCTGAGGCGGCCTGAAGCCTTTCGGGGTTCTTTCCATCAGAACAGCGCCACCCCTTTCGATGATCGCACCGCAAAGAGCACTGCCGCTTGTATTTTCCAACGCCGCGCGCTCAAGCCCGAGGCTAAAGTATTGCCCGCCCGCATAGCCAAGACCTGCCCCGCAAGCGTGTGAAAAATCATAGACTTCGCCAATAAGGACACAGTGATCACCTGCTGTCAGCACCTGTCGTGTTTCGCAACAAAAATGGGCAACGGCACCATCAATCGTGGCTAATCCGTTTTGATCCAAAGTGTGGGCAACTTGCGCGAATCGATCGCCCTTAAAACCGGCGAATGTATTGGACACCGCTTCTTGCCCCTCGGCCAGAACGCTTACAGCAAAGTGCTTGGATGTTTCAAACGCGTCATATGATGACAGAAACTTACCAGGGCAGACCAACAGCATCGGCGGGTCCAAGGACACCGACGAAAAAGAGTTGGCGGTAAACCCGACAAGTTGGTCATTGGCGTCACGTGTCGTCACAACGGTTACACCTGTCATGAAGCTTCCAAAAGCATTGCGCAATTCGCGGGGGTCAAGCACAGTCATCGCCAGACCTCACGGGCAAAGTCCAAAAGGGCCGCGTTCACTTCGCTCACATGCGTCATCGGCATCATATGCGCAGCCCCGCTGACGATTTCAGCCGATCCGTTTTGCGCAAGTTGCGCCATCGCCTTGGACATTTCGGGGGTTGAATTGGGTTCTTCACTGCCAGTCATAAACAACGCAGGACAGGAAAGCGCAGCCAGAGAGCTTCGCGTGGGGCCATCGTTGTGGGCAAACGCTGTGTAGGCCATTTTGTACCCCAAAGGGGAAACGCCCGTTAGCCAGTCACAACACGCGGCACGTTCGGGTGAAGGTTCATTTCCAAACCACCGGTTCAGCGTCTGGGCCGGATCGCTAACCGAAACACAATCAAGACCCGCCGCCCGCGTTTGAACAGCATTCATCGCTTCCGGCGTCCGCTCAAATATAGCATTGAGCGCCGCAACGCCCCGAACT
Source organism: uncultured Rhodobacterales bacterium (assembly GCA_964476515.1). Lineage (GTDB taxonomy): Bacteria > Pseudomonadota > Alphaproteobacteria > Rhodobacterales > Rhodobacteraceae > JASMHC01. The sequence goes on along the minus strand of CAYZAY010000047.1, from coordinate 10,984 downwards.
TTTTCTGGGTACTGATGGGCCAGATCAAGGGCAATCATGCCGCCCATCGAATGCCCGACGATCATCGCCGGTTCAGAAATGGTTGCAGCTATGGCTTTTGTATAATCCGACAGTTTCAATTGGCTTGAAGGCAACGGGCTTTCGCCGTGCCCGGGCATGTCGAAAGCCATGACCCGATAGTGACGCGAAAGAGCGTCAATCTGACAGTTCCACGCCTCGGATCGTAGTCCGACACCGTGGACCAGTACGATCAACGGTCCTTCGCCTTGGATTATCGCTGTAAGACCTGCGTAATTAGACCGCGGCCGGATTGTCCACGTCATGTCCCAGATCCTTCAAATCCTGATAACGATCACCAATCCGGTGATGCGGTCGGCCACTTGTGGCGGCACCTAGAACAACGACAATTTCGTCATCGCGTGGCGCATCCGAAATCGCGAACTGAATGGTCAGATAATGAGACCGCCTGCCCGCGTCGTTCTTATCCATCAAAGGCACCATAATCGGAGCATTTGCGGCGCCCCTTGTATTGGTAAAGGCCAGATAAGATTTTGCCCCAACCGCTTCGCGGTAATAGTTCCCAAAGCGCAACGTGTGGATCAGCCCCGAGGCATGTTCGACCTCACCGTTTAGACCCACGACCGCTGCTTTTCCGTAGGCTTCAATGGCGTCACCACTTCCTGCCAATTCAATCATACGCGCGGTCATCATCTCGCCCAGGATCGGACCGTAAGCTTGAATTTCAGGCTTTAGGTTTTCGACATATCGACCTGCCCAAGGGTTCTTAACCACTGCAGCAACAGCAAACATCCGCCAAGGTTCCGCGGCCTTGCGGAAACCTTCGATGAAAACTTCCTCATCATAGGTCACAATTTTCCGAATTTCGGGCGTCATTTCGTTCTCCTGTTCGTCGCCGGACCAATATCCAACTAAGGGGTGATTTTGACAAACAAAGGAATTATGTGCTCAGGTATTAGAAATACTAATGATCAGATTGACCAATGGCCAAATCACTTCCCCCTTTGACATGGTTTCGCGCCTTCGAAGCTGCTGCCAGATATCTAAGTTTTACGGCTGCGGCGAACGAAATAGGCATGACCCAATCTGCCGTCAGTCAGCATATCAAATCTTTGGAGACTCGGTTGCGCGTCTCTCTTTTCACACGTCACGCGCGTGGATTGTCGCTAACTGACGACGGACGACGGCTTCTTCCCCAAGTCGATGCGGCGTTGGCACAACTGACTGCGGCGACTGAACTATTTGACGCTGGAACCATCAAAAATCAACTAAACATCGCGGCTTCAGTTAGCGTTATTCAGTGGATCATTTCGCCCAACTTGGCCGAATTTTCCGCGTTGAACCCATCGGTTCGTCTTCGCTTTCAAAGCACGATTTGGTCAGACGAATACCACCAAGCACGCGCGGACGTTGAAATCCGTTTCGGGTCAGAAAAACAGGTTGGCAAAAACGCGAGGCTTCTGACACCAAACCGGTTGATCGCGTTGAAGTCACCTAAATTGTCCGGCGACTTTGCGACTTTGCCACTCATTGAAACCGTCGGCACGTCAAGCGGATGGAGCTCATGGAACGAATTGGTTTGCCACACACCAAAACCGACCCTTTTCGCGGATTCGTTCGGCGTCGCGCTACAATTGGCAGCAAACGGAAACGGCGTCGCCTTGGTAAGCGAACTCTTGGCGTCACATGCCCTACGCTCGGGCGAGCTTGAGCGCGCGCACCCCATGTCGATCCCATCGCAAGAAGGATTTTTTCTATGGGCCAATGAAACCGATCCAACCGCTGTTGATTTTTGCGATTGGCTATTGGCGAAATTGTCTAACTAGCGCGGCATAAGCGGCCAAGCGAAAGTCCGAGCCACTTCAACAATTTATCTAGGAGGAAGTGGTGCCCGGGGGCGGCACCAACCCATTGTTTTTAATTGTTTTAATGTGTCCAATAATGATTGTATCCCCTTTATAATCATGGCGATTGGTGCCCTAAGTCGTCTTGATCTGTCCGGGGGTATCCACTACCTTAAGGGGGATATTTAGGGGGACGTAAATGCGGGCTAAAAACAGGCTTTCGGCATCATTTATCAAATCTGCCCCTGTGGGCAAACACTGCGACGGCGCTGGACTGTGGTTTGTCAAGCGCGCTGATGGCGGTGCGCAATGGGTTTTGCGCGTTACGGTTCACGGCAGGCGGCGAGAAATGGGCTTGGGCGGGTTTCCATCGCTTGGGCTGGCAGACGCCCGAAAGATAGCTGAGCGCTGGCGCAGTGTGGCAGCTGCTAGCCGCGACCCCGTAAAAGAGCGAGCAGCCGAAGAACGTGCCGCACGGCGCGAAGATATCTCGCTGGCAGTCTTAACCGCTGACGCATTCGAAGCCCGCAAAGCCGAATTGAAAGGCGATGGCACGGCTGGGCGATGGCTTTCACCCCTGACCCTTCACGTTTTACCGAAGCTTGGCAAAGTGCCGGTGACTGACCTCGACCAACGCGACATTCGCGACACCCTTGCCCCCATCTGGCACACAAAGGCTGACACGGCACGTAAGGCCATGAACCGGCTTTCAATCGTGATTAAGCACGCCGCGGCGCTGGGCCTTGATGTTGACCTGCAAGCGACCGAAAAGGCAAAGGCGCTTTTGGGCAAGTCGCGTCATGTTGCGAAAAACATTCCAGCCATGGCTTGGGAGGACGTGCCGACCTTCTATGCCACCCTTGAAGAACCTACCCCGACGCATTTGGCTTTGCGGCTTTTAATCCTGACCGGCGTTCGCTCTGGCTCACTGCGCAAACTTCGGCTGGATCATATCAACGGGGATGCGTGGACCATTCCGGCGCAAGACATGAAGGGCCGCAAAGGCGCGACCGAAGACTTCCGCGTGCCGCTTTCCGATGAAGCCCTGCGGATCATCGATCTTGCTAAACCGCACGCGCGCAATGGATACCTGTTCCCGAATAGCAAAGGCGGCGTGATAAGCGACATGACGCTTTCTCGGCATATGGAACGGCGGGGGCTGGAAACCCGCCCCCACGGCTTTCGCACGTCTCTGCGCACATGGCTAGCAGAAGCGACGGACGCCCCGCACGAAGTCGCGGAAGCGATGCTTGCGCATGTCGTGGATGGTAGTGTGGTGCGCGCCTACAGGCGCACCGACTTTCTGGAACAACGGCGGGCGCTGATTGAACGCTGGGCCGACCACGTAACCGGCGGCGCTGGGCACGTGGTAAAGCTTGCGGGGGTGCGCAAATGAAAAGCAAAATTGACGGAGATACCCCTGCGACAACTGCGACAACTGCGACAAAGGATGGCAGCAACACAGGGCTGCAATGGCAGGAAAAGAACTCTGCCAGCGACAGTATAGGCAAGCGTGTGACCCGGAGCGCACAGATTAATACCTTGGCAGAGGCGCACGCAGCAGCCAAAGAGACTATTGGTGAAGACTTTTGGCCCTATATCGAAACCTTAGCCGATGATTGCGATGAGGTTTTGAGGAAGGAGGGCTATCCAACGGTAATGCAAAGCGTGATGCCATATGGCGATGGTCAATGGCGGCCATCCCCCACCGATTTTCCTCGCGGGTGTAAGCCCGGACACCTTCTGAGCTGTTCATTCTCCTTCTGGAGCCGCTTCAGTTCCTTCAATTGATCTATACCCATTCCACCATACTGCTTGCGCCAGCGGTAATAGGTTTGTTCAACAACTCCGATCTGTCTGATCGCATCCAGACGGGACATACCTTGCCCCATCAACACCTCAACTTGCCGTAACTTCGAGACAATCTCTTCCGGCTTCGGTCGCTTGTTCGCCATTCTCGGTCCTCCGTTCTCTAAACATAGCGCTGGACCAGTTCAGATGGGGAGGCTCAGTTCATCCTAGGCAGCATGCTGGAAGACAACTTCTCGCGGTCTATGCAGCTATATGATGGTATCGGCTTCGTCCTAGATCGTCCGATGACGCTTGGCCTGTTGGTAATTGCCTTTCTGTTGGTGGTTGTCCCTAGCTATCGGGCACGGCGTGCAAGAGCGCGTCAACAGGGTGTGGCTGAAGGTGATTGATACTTGAACTCAGTCCTAACCAACCAAACAAAAGCTCTGGCTAGGCGCGTCTTAGCCAGAGCTTTGCTTTGACACCGGTGCGCCCGTCTTCAAATTCGATCCTGCCACCGTGTTGACGCGCGACTGTCGCGACGATGGTTAGACCCAAGCCAAAGCCCGAAACTGATTGTGTGTTCAACCCGCGTTCAAATGGGGCCAACAGCGCCTCCATATCCGAAGCCGAGCTATCACTGCCCTCGTCTTCGACGGCGACGACGATCCAGCTTGAATCCGCCTCAAGAGATACCGACGCGCGGCGGCCATACTTAAGCGCATTGTCCACTAGGTTTGATATCGCCCGTCGCAGAGCAATTGGTCGCGCGTGCATCAGAAGCTTTGTCGGGTCACTGATTGCGACCGTCCCGGAACGCGGCGCAAAAACGGACCGTTGGGCCTGAACCGAGACTGGATCAGACGACACCAGCAACACCGGATGGCCGGTATCCTGATAATCCGCAACCAGTGCTTCAACGAGTGACGAAAGTGAAAGCTTTCTAGGTTCTTCACTGTTCAGCTCGGATTGAGTGTAGGTCAGTACGCTTTCGATGATGCCCGTCATCTGATCAATATCAGCTTCAAGCTTTTTCCTCATTTCGGGGTCTTCGATTAAAGCAGCCCGCAGGCGCAGCCTTGCAGCCGGGGTTCCCAAGTCATGGCTTACGCCTGACAAAACGATTGCACGCTTGGAAAGCTGGCTTCGTTCTTCTTCTAGGTAATAGTTCACAGCCCGCACGATATCGGCCAATTCGCTCGGGCCCGTGGTTTCGTAGCTGTCAGGCCCACCGGTCAATTGACGCGCCCTTAGCTGGCGGGAAAACCGTTCGAAAGACTCCGCGGTATTGCCGATCTGGGTCACTAAAACGGCGAGCGTGATGATCACAACTAGTGCGGCGACAATCCGGTTGTCCCTTGGGGCGGCCCCGCATCCCCAAATGCTTGTTCCGTCTATGCGTAGCCATTCATCATCTTGATGACTGGCGTACAAAAGCGGGTCGCTACAATAAGTCGCCAATAAGCGGGTCAATTCGCCGAATTGAAGTGCAGGGGATCGAAAATCATCCGCCGCAATTTCGGCAACGCGGTATTTCAGTTGGTCAGACGCGACCACGATTTTCGCTCCGGAAGTGGCGGTGGGATCGACCGAGGAAACCGCAAAGGATAGAAAGGTTATATAGGCCGGTCGCGGGGCGTCGGAAATCTGTTCGAAGCGTCCTGTCGATGCGCGTGTTTGGTCTTCGCCTGATAATAATGAGATCTCGACACCGGGAACTTTCTTCCCGCTTTCGAGTGCATAGAAAACTTCGACGCCTGTTGAATATGCATTGGTCAGATGCTGGGACCATTTAAGGTTTGAATGAAACCATACGGACCCCGCCACAACTCCGGTGAAAAGGGCGATACTTACCCAGATCATCGCAATAGATCGAAGGCGAAAATTGGTTGCCATCAGTTATCCTGTACGGCGACATCAGCAGAAAAGACGTAGCCGATGCCGCGCTCCGTTCTAATCATTTCAGGGGCTTTGGGATCTTCTTCAATTTTGGTGCGCAACCGACCAACTAATACATCAATCGCGCGCCCAGTTGCGTCGGATTTTCCCATTTCCCCAGTGACGTCCAGTGCCGCAGCAATTTCGTCACGCTTAAGTGGGATGTGTGGGTTGGCAAGGAAGACCTTTAACAAACCCGTTTCACGTTGAGACAACGAAACTTGATACCCGCCGGGCGCCATCGTTTCGTCCTGTTTGCCGTCAAACGTCCAGCCGTTGAACTGAAACGTCTGCGTCCGACGGCGGTATGCAAGCGAAGACGTGCGTCTTGCCCGTTGCAACACGGCTTTAACCCTTGCAAGTAAAAGGCGGGGGTTGAACGGCTTGGCGATGTAGTCATCTGCGCCGACCTCATATCCCTTCATTCGGTGATGGTCCGCTGACAGCGCTGAAATGAAGATGATCGGTACTTCTTGTTCTTGGCGAAGCCTCTGACAAATCTCGACGCCGCTCTCGTCACCCAGCATGACATCTAGCAGGATCAAGTCGATCCTATCAGCCGTGAGGTGCTTGCGGATATCGGACTCTGAAGCTGCAGGAAGGGTAATAAAGCCGTTCTGGCGCATGAATTGCGTCAGCATTGATCGCATATCCGGATCGTCATCGACCACCAAAAGACGTGGAATCGCCATGCTTTGTTTCCCTCGACAGCGTTAATTTATCGCAGTCACGCTCTGTTGTTTGTAACAGCATGCAACAAAATCAAGAACAAGGTAACATGCTGTAACAGATTGCGGGAAAATCAGGCGCTGGACCGTTCAAACACGGGCTTTCACGGTTGTTTGGACAAGGTGCATTGCCATGATGTCTGCAACGCCGCCAAGGAGGGTGGTGTTCTTTTTGGGAGGAGATACCTTATGAAAATGACCGCAATTGCGGCAGTCTCAACGATTGCCATGATCTCAGCAACCAGCGCGATCGCTGGTCCAGAGGCCGAAGTTCTACATTGGTGGACGTCTGGCGGTGAAGCGAAATCAGTGGCCGTACTGCAACAAGAATTTGCAGCCAACGGCGGTACTTGGACAGACATGCCAGTCGCCGGTGGTGGTGGTGATGCTGCCATGACTGCGCTTCGTGCGCGTGTACTTTCGGGCAACGCGCCGACAGCTGTTCAGCTGAAAGGCCCAGCCATTCAGGAATGGTACGAAGAAGGCGTTCTGGCTGACATTTCGTCAGTTGCAGAAGCCGAAGGTTGGGCAGATGTTCTGCCAGCATCAATCGCAGGTCACATGCAATGTGACGGAAGCTGGTGTGCTGCACCTGTTAACGTTCACCGCGTGGATTGGATCTGGGCAAACGCCGACGTTTTGGAAGCAAACGGTATCGCGATGCCAAACACTTGGGACGAATTCAACGCAGCGGCTGAAAAGCTGTCAGCGGCTGGCGTTATCCCATTGGCCCACGGTGGTCAGGCATGGCAGGACGCGACTGTCTTTGAAGCTGTTGCTCTGGGCATTCTTGGCGCAGACGGGTTCCACAAAGCATTCGTAGAATTGGACGAAGCAACCCTGGCATCTGATGGCATGCTCGCAGTGTTTGACCAGATGCGCACAATGCGCGGTTATGTTGACTCAAACTTCTCGGGTCGCGACTGGAACCTTGCAACCGCAATGGTCATGAACGGCGAAGCCGCTTTCCAGATCATGGGTGACTGGGCGAAGGGCGAATTCATGGCGGCAGGCAAAGTGCCTGGCGAAGACTTCCTCTGCGCGTCGGTGCCGGGTGATGGCTTCCTTTACAACGTAGACAGCTTTGCAATGTTTGACGTTGATGGCGATGACAAGAAAGCCGGTCAGGATCTTCTGGCGCAGCTGATTGTTGGCAAGAACTTCCAGGAAGTGTTCAACCTGAACAAGGGTTCGATCCCAGCACGTACTGACGTTACACTGGACGCGTTCGACACCTGTGCGCACCTGTCAGCATCTGACATGCAAACCAGCTCGGACAATGGATCGCTTCTGCCATCCTATGCCCACGGCATGGCGCTTCGCGGTGCTCAGTCTGGCGCGATCACCGACGTTGTGACCGCTCACTTCAACTCGGATATGTCTTCGGCTGACGCTGTTGCTCAGCTGGCTCAGGCAGTCGCCAACAGCTACTAATCCGATCCCGCTCCGCCCAGCACCTCTCCCGTTGGGCGGAGCAACCTTTTTTGGAGTTTCCAATGTCTGAATGGCTTGAAAACCACCTTCCCAAAATGGTCCTAGCCCCGTCGTTCATCGCCGTTCTGGTGTTTGTCTACGGGTTTATAGGTTGGACCGCTTGGGTTTCCCTTACACGCTCTAAGCTGCTGCCCAAGTACGAAATCAAAGGCTTTATCCAATACGAAAAACTTTTTGATTCACCGCGCTGGGACACGGCGATGAACAACTTGTTCATCTTTGGGGCGCTCTTTATCGTTATCGCGATGGTCCTTGGTCTGCTTCTTGCGATCATGCTGGATCAAAAGATCCGCACCGAAGGCGTTATCCGCACAATCTATCTGTACCCAATGGCGCTATCGATGATCGTGACCGGTACAGCGTGGAAGTGGATCTTGAACCCGGGTCTGGGCATCGAAGCCACCGTCCGCGGTTGGGGATACGAGAACTTCAGTTTCGACTGGGTCGTGAACCCTGATTTCGCGATCTACACGATTGTCTTAGCCGCTGTCTGGCAAAGTTCTGGCTTCGTGATGGCGCTGTTCTTGGCGGGCCTGCGATCTGTCGATGGAGAGATCATTAAGGCCGCTCAGGTCGACGGCATTCCGACGTGGCGCATATATTCGGCGATCATCATCCCTTCGATGGCTCCGATTTTCCTATCTGCGTTCATCGTGCTTGCCCACCTTGCCATCAAGAGCTTTGACCTTGTCATTGCCCTGACCGGCGGAGGCCCCGGCTACGCGACGGACCTTCCGGCAACCTACATGTACACAATGGCGTTTTCGCGTGGCGATATTGGCCAGGCGGCATCGTCAGCAATGATCATGATGCTCGTCGTGTTTACGATTGTGGTGCCTTATCTTTACTCTGAGTTGAGGACGAAGAAAGATGGCTGATCTGTCACTTCAACAAACCCGCTCGCAATCCAACCTTGGTAAAATCGCTCTGCGCTGGTTGCTTTATGTCCTGCTTGGGCTGTTCGCGATCTATTACCTTCTGCCTCTATTCGTGATGGTCACTACATCGCTCAAAAGTCTTGAAGAAATCAGAACCGGAAGCCTTGTCGCTCTGCCTCGTGAGGTCACCTTTGACGCGTGGAAAACTGCGTGGTCGGGCGCCTGCACCGGTATCCAGTGCGAAGGCTTGCGCCCATACTTCTGGAACTCGGTCCTTCTGGCGGTTCCTGCTGTCATGATCTCGACCTTGGTCGGGGCATTGAACGGATATGTCGTCGCTCAGTGGCGTTTCAAAGGCGCGAACTTGATCTTTTCACTGATGCTATTTGGCTGTTTTATACCGTTTCAGGTGGTCTTGCTGCCAATGGCACGTCTGCTGGGGATGATGGGGCTGGCCGGTACGATTCCTGGGCTGATTTTTGTCCATGTGATCTACGGGATCGGCTTCACCACTCTGTTCTTTCGCAACTACTATGTGACAATCCCATCCGAGCTGACCAAAGCGGCTAAAGTGGACGGGGCGAATTTCTTCCGTATCTTCTGGTCGATTTTCATGCCGTTATCACTGCCCATCATCGTGGTGACGGTCATCTGGCAGTTCACGCAAATATGGAACGACTTCCTGTTTGGTGTGTCCTTCAGTCAGGCCGGAACGCAACCCGTCACCGTGGCGCTGAACAACATCGTTAATTCAACAACCGGCGTGAAGGAATACAATGTCGATATGGCCGCCGCTATTATCGCAGCTCTTCCGACACTTCTTGTCTATGTCGTCGCCGGCAAATATTTCATCCGCGGTCTGACCGCTGGATCAGTTAAGGGATAAGCGTCATGGCACCCATTCTTGAAATCCAGAAACTCTATAAGAACTACGGTTCCACAGAGATCCTGAAAGACATTAACATCGCAATTGAACCGGGTGATTTTCTGGTTCTGGTCGGGCCTTCGGGTTGCGGCAAGTCCACTTTGCTGAACTGCATTGCTGGTCTTGAGCCTATCACCGACGGCAGTCTGCATATTGGCGGCAAGGACATGACCCATGTCAGCCCCAAGGACCGCGACATCGCAATGGTGTTCCAGTCGTACGCGCTTTATCCGACTATGTCGGTTGCCAAGAACATCACCTTTGGCATGAAAGTACGTGGCGTGGATGCAGCCACTCAGGCGCGAAAGCTTGATGAAGTGGCTAGCCAGCTGCAAATCGAGCCACTGCTTAATCGCCGTCCCGGGCAATTGTCCGGCGGTCAACGTCAGAGGGTTGCTATGGGCCGTGCGCTTGTGCGTGACCCCAAGCTGTTCTTGTTTGACGAACCCCTGTCCAATCTTGATGCCAAGTTGCGTGTAGAGATGCGGTCAGAGATCAAAAAGCTGCACCAAACGCTTGGGGCGTCGATGGTTTATGTGACCCACGACCAGATCGAAGCTATGACGCTTGCGACTAAGATCGTGGTCATGAAGGGCGGTGTGATTCAGCAAATCGGAACTCCAGCCGAAATTTACAATAAACCTGCAAACTTGTTTGTCGCAGACTTTATGGGCTCGCCTGCAATGAACCTGATCCCTGCTAAAGTCCGTAAAAACGAAGGCAGCGCGCAGATTGAGATAACGCGCAATGGAGATGCGCCGATTATTCTTGATGATCAAAAGGCAGAAAGCCTGCCCGACGACGTTATTCTAGGACTTAGACCCGAAGACATCGCCGAAGCAGGTTTTCGCGCAGGTGAAGGTGTGCAGGAAGCAAGCTGTATGGTCGAAATGGTCGAACCGGCAGGCGCTGATACATACGTTGTCTCTGAATTGGGCGGCAAGCAAGTTACAGCGCGGATGCATGCGGAAACAAGTGCCGCCCCTGGTGCCAAGCTTACGTTTGCGTTCGACTTGAACAAGGTGTCGTACTTTGCTCCTAGCTCGGGCGAGAGACTGAACTAGACGTCCAACAATTATAGAAAAATGATAAACCCTCAGAATGCCTATTCTGGGGGTTTTGCTTGTATTATCCTCAAACGGTTAAAACTCTTGAGGAAAATGGCTTTACGGTATTTTATTAACCGAAGTCCCAGAGACATGAATTTACGATATGTCTTTGCGGAAATGCTTTACGAGTTCATGGGATCTGTGGTGATGTAACTGCTGGAAAAATTGGAATGACGATGCAAGATAAGTTTTTGGTATTTGGCAGGCTTTGTTGCACAAATCGGGGTTTGAGCGCACTTCGCCTTACCCCGGACGGACT
>CAYZAY010000046.1:0-18716 GCA_964476515.1 uncultured Rhodobacterales bacterium | reverse complement strand
CTCTGGCGCGTTTGGCGCACCGGACATGGTGAAAGCGTTGCGCGACCAGTCGCAGCTAGAGCCAAGGCGCTTAAGCTGGTTGATGATCGTGTCGCCGTATTCGTCTTTCCAGTCCCAGACTTTTGACAGGAAATCATCGCGGCTCATATCCGTGCGGCGAAGGTTGCTTTCTTCCTTCAGCTTCTTCTCGACCTGAAGCTGGGTGGCGATGCCTGCGTGGTCTTGCCCCGGCTGCCAAAGCGTGTCGAAGCCGCGCATGCGGTGCCAGCGGACAAGGATATCCTGAAGCGTGTTGTTAAACGCGTGGCCAACGTGCAGTGCGCCCGTCACGTTGGGGGGCGGGATCATGATGGTGAAGGTTTCATCACGGCTTGCATTTGCGCCAGCCTTGAAGGCTCCGCTATCTTCCCAAGCCTTGTAAATACGCCCTTCGGCCGAAGCCGCGTTAAAGGTCTTTTCCATCGCCATCGGATCGTTTTCCCGCGTCATAAATCAGTCTGAGACGCTTTAGCGCTTTGGGGCGGGAAGGGGAAGGCGGGAATCCTAAGCGCGGAACAAGGCCGCAGGCCGCCGCGCTATCGCCGACCCGCCCCTATGGGGCTGCGATTTGGATATGGGCGTGCATGCAGAAGGGCAGGGAGGTGTTTGGCTGGGATAAAGCGCCGGTCGTATGGTTGAGTTCGCCACCCCGCGGGTTGGCGATAGCTAGCTACCGTTTTCCGCCCCGTTCAATCTTTGTTGTCAGGTGGATCAGGCTTTCGGAACCCTTGACGCCTTTGGCCGAGCCAACCCGATCAAGGATATCATCAAGCTCTTCCGTGGTGTCGGCGTCGATTTCAACCAGCATGTCGAAGCGGCCCGAGGTCGTATAAGCCTCGCGCACTTGGGGGATAGATCGGAGGCGCGACAGCACCGACGGTCCGGCCTGAGGTTCGAATGATATCAATACGGTAGCCCGAAGCGACGGGCGGCTGCTTTGGCCTAGCCGGACGGTGTAGCCGCTGATCATTCCGCTTGTTTCCAACCGCTCGATCCGGCTTTGCACAGTGGTGCGGGCAAGCCCCAACTTGCGCGCCAGAATGGCCACCGGCAGGCGGGCGTTTTCTTCTAGAAGGGCTAGCAATTTGCGGTCAATATCGTCCATATGACAAGTGATATAGACGAAATGCCGAACATTCCAGACAAATAGACAATAGTGCCGGTCGATTTGATGCGTCAAGCGCAAGATCATGATGAAAAGACTACGGTTTGAGGTAGCCATGAAAACATCGACCAACCCTGCAATTTCAGCCCAAAAATACCTTGTTGGCCAGCATCCTGACCGACCTGTGTTATTTTTTGACCCCATAGCACTGTGCGCAAGCTACGAGCGATTTGCCAAAGGCTTTCCGGGGTTGGTGACCTTTGCAGTGAAAGCCAATGACAGTTTTGAAGTTTTGGAGAACCTCGTCGTTGCGGGGATGAACGCGTTTGATGTCGCGTCTCCCGCCGAGATGGAACGTGTTCGCTCAGCATCCCCAGACGCGGTTCTCCATTATAATAACCCGATCCGTAGCCGGTCTGAAATCCGGCGCGGGGTCGAATATGGCGTCGCATCGTGGTCGGTTGATTGTGTGTCAGAGCTGAACAAGCTGATCGAAGGCGGCGCGACAGGAGAGGTTTCGGTTCGCTTGCGGCTACCGGTCAAAGGCGCTGCCTATGATTTTGGCGAGAAGTTTGGCGCTGATCCCGATCATGCGGTCGAATTGTTGCGCGAAGTCGCACGGGCAGGCTTTCGTCCGGCAATGACCTTTCATCCGGGCACCCAGTGCAGTGACCCAACCGCATGGGAACGCTACATCGAAGAATGCGGCAACATCGCGGTTCGTGCGGGCATTCAGCTTGAACGCCTCAACGTCGGCGGCGGTTATGCTGCGCACCGGACAGGTGATGCGCCAGACGTCGAGGCCATTTTTACAGCTATCGAGAAAACCATCTGTGCCGTTTTCGGCGATAACGCCCCTGCGCTGATCTGCGAACCCGGGCGGGCCTTGGTTGCTGAAAGCTATCAGCTTTCCGTACGGGTTAAGGCGATCAAGGACGGCGGGTTGCTGTATCTCAACGACGGAATCTATGGCGGAATGACCGAGTTCCGCGATTTGGGAGAACTGGACCGGCTGACCGTGATTTCAGGCGACGGAAAAACCATTTCCGGCCCCAAGAGAGAATTTGTCGTCTACGGGCCGACATGCGATAGTCTTGATCGGGTTCCCAACAGAATAAGCCTTCCCGAACAGATCGAAGAAGAGGACTATATCCTCTTTGCCGGCATGGGCGCTTATTCGTCGGCCACGACGACCGCCTTTAACGGTTACGGCGATCTTTTGCGGGTGACGCTGGGATAAGCTGTCAGGCTCTGGACAGCGCGGGTCCAGCTGTTAGGCTGACGGTAATGCTTTGTCTGATTGCCGAAACGATCATTTTTTCGCACCGAAGCGTCCGCAACGCGCCGGTTTGGCAAGAGTTTTGTAACCAATCATCTTATTTGCTGTTTCCTGAAGTGTTTAAGGGGGCCGCTTGATGGAGCCGGACGGACTAAGATCGCGTGTTTTAAGGTGGCTGCGTCTTACGCCGCGTATAGAACATTCACCCCCGGCACGCGGTAAAGGGCCGGTTTCACATGTCATAATCCTTGATGGCACGATGTCGAGCATGGTGCCCGGATGGGAAACTAACGCGGGCATGACTTTCCGGTTGCTGCAAGAGGTGGGGTTTCCTGTTTCGCTTTACTACGAGGCCGGCGTGCAGTTTCAGTCCTGGCGACGGGCGCCTGATGTTTTGATGGGGCGGGGGATAAATCGCCAGATCAAACGGGCCTATGGGTATTTGGCGTCTCGTTATCGTCCCGGCGACAAGGTTTATCTGATCGGCTATTCGCGGGGTGGCTATGCGGTTCGTTCGCTATCGGGGGTGATGGCCACCGTCGGGCTTTTAAAATCCGAAGCGGCAACAGTCAGAAATGTTCGACAGGCGTACCGTCTTTACAAATCCAACGTGCCCGAAGAAACGACCAAATCGTTTCGCGATGCGAATTGCCATGACGGGGTCGATATCGAAATGATCGGCGTGTGGGATACGGTAAAGGCCCTTGGGGTCAGGTTGCCGATACTTTGGAAGTATTCAGCGCCCAACCATGAATTTCATACCCATCGTTTGGGCAGCTCGGTGAAGCACGGGTTTCATGCTATTGCGCTGGATGAAACCCGAAAGGTGTTCGAACCTGTGATGTGGGAAAGCAACGGGCTGGCGGACACTCGTGTCGTTCAAATGTGGTTTCGTGGAACCCACGGCGATATAGGCGGCATGCTTGGGGGCATTATGCCAGCGCGGTATCTGTCGAACATCCCGCTGATCTGGATGCTGGAACAAATCGAAGGCTGCGGCATCGCTCTGCCGGAAAACTGGCGAATGCGGTATCCGACCAAAGCTTCGGCTCCGTCTGTTGGGACGTGGAGTGGCTGGGGCAAAATGTTCCTGATCCGCGGAAAACGGAAAGTCGGGCGGGATCCGTCTGAAAGGCTGCATCCGACGGCGATTGAGATGGGGTATAGTCTTTCGAATGACTAGATGCCTTATGCAATGTCGTAGCGTTCGTATGTGACCTTTCCCTAAACCAACGAAAAGGCGAACTTGCACCTTTAGGCTGGCTTGAATATTGATGCATCCGACGAATTAATAGATTTCCGAGGGATTCATGGCCGGCCATTCAAAATGGGCAAACATCCAGCACCGCAAGGGACGCCAAGATGCAGTCCGTTCAAAGCTGTTTTCAAAACTTTCAAAAGAGATCACGGTTGCCGCAAAGATGGGCGACCCAGATCCGGACAATAACCCGCGTTTGCGTTTGGCAATCAAAGAGGCCAAGTCGCAATCTGTCCCCAAGGACGTTATCGACCGCGCAATTAAAAAGTCGGTTGCAGGCGAAGGCGACGAATACGAAGAAATTCGCTACGAAGGCTATGGCCCAAGCGGTGTTGCCGTGATCGTGGAAGCGATGACCGACAACCGTAACCGTACCGCTTCGACAGTGCGCTCGACGTTTTCAAAGAACGGCGGAAACCTTGGCGAGACCGGATCGGTCGGGTTCATGTTCGAACGCAAGGGCGAGGTCTCCTATTCGGCTGAAGCTGGCGATGCTGACACCGTGATGATGGCAGCTATCGAAGCTGGCGCCGAAGACGTTGAAAGCTCGGAAGACGGGCATATCGTCTGGTGTGCTGATACGGATCTGAACGAAGTATCAAACGGGCTGGAAGCCGAGCTTGGTGAATCTGAGTCGACCAAGCTTGTGTGGCGTCCAACCACGACCACCGAAATGGATCTGGAGGGCATGCAGAAACTAATGCGTTTGGTTGATGCCCTTGAAGACGATGACGACATTCAGCGCGTCACCACGAATTTCGAAGCCTCGGACGAGGTGATGGAGCAGCTTTAAGCTGTCCATTCGCAATCAATTTGAAGAGGCGTCGGATAGTCCCGGCGCCTTTTTTCTTTGTTAACGACAATTTTTTCTAGGTAGGGTTGCGCCGATTTCAATCTATAGGATATGCTTGGCGAAAGCGTGGTTCCTCTGGGTCAATTAGATCGTCAGACCGTGCAGTGAAGTATTTGATTATTGGTGACTTTTCCGTCACCGCGTTATTTGCAAGCCCCAAGGCTGTGTTCAATCGGATTGATTTTCCATTGACCATCGTACGGGGAAGGAGATTAGGAATTGTCGGGCCAAGCCTATTTAAGTGTTGCTCAGCTACGTGAACTGCTGCTCGGTATGGAACAAGAACTGGGCATCGGCGAACTTTCGCAAAATGAAAAAGATGTTCTTTATGCTGTGCAGGTGGCGTTCAATACCGGAACGGGCGCAGCAAAATCGGACGATATCAGAAACCATATGCTACTTCAGTCGATGACGCAGCCAACGTTTCATCGTAGCCTCAAATCGCTCATCAAAAAGGGCTTTGTGGGGCACGCTCCGAATACCAAAGCCGGAGCGTACGTGCTTTTTGACAGCGAAATCCAAGTCGCCTAAAACACGCTTGAGTTCTAGTCTGGAACCGACTTAGCTTCTGTCTGGATTGACAGGGTAGGGTTGGATTTGGGCGGCGCGTTTACGGCAGGGTTTGCACTTGGCTTTTCGCTGATATTGGCGATTGGCGCGCAGAACGCTTTTGTGCTGCGCCAAGGGCTGAAGCGTAAGTTCGTTTTTGCCATCTGCCTGACCTGCGCTCTAAGCGATGCCATTCTAATCGTCGCAGGAGTTGCGGGGTTCGAATGGCTTTCCACAGCCATGCCGGGGATTGTGGGCATTGTGAAATGGGCCGGTGCATTATTTCTATTCGGCTACGGCGCGCTTTCGCTGAAATCTGTGATCAAGGGCGGGGACAAGCTTGAAGCGGACGGTCAGGCGGGGTCGCTAACCTCGGCGCTTCTGACCTGTCTGGCGCTGACTTGGCTTAATCCGCATGTCTATCTTGATACGATGCTGCTGATCGGATCCATATCGGTCCAATACGCTTCCAAAACGGCCTTTGCCATGGGGGCGTCATTGGCAAGTTTCGTGTTCTTCTTTTCGCTGGGATATGGCGCAAGGCTGCTTGCACCGCTGTTTGCCAAGCCATTTGCCTGGAGAGTTTTGGACATTCTTATTTGTGCTGTGATGTGGGGGATCGCGGCCAGCCTTTTGCTGCATTAATTCACTTGTTATCCAATTGTGACTTGGGCTTTATGCATCCATGCCCCAATCACCCCCCCAAAATGCAATTTCCGGAATACTGTGGATGATTTTCACCGGACTTTTGTTCGTTGGCGTCACGGTGCTTGTAAAGATTTTGGGAACCCGACTTCCCGCCGCGCAGACTGCGTTTATTCGTTACGCATTTGGAATTGTCCTGTTGCTGCCAGTTATCCGACCGATTTTAGCGGCGAACATAACCCGCAAGCAGTTGGGTATTCTAAGCCTAAGGGGTGTGGTTCATGCCGGCGGCGTCATCATGTGGTTCTTCGCAATGGCGCGTATCCCGATTGCTGATGTGACGGCGATGAATTACGTCTCGCCGGTTTATGTCACCATTGGTGCAGCATTGTTTCTTGGGGAAAGATTGGCTGCAAGGCGGATCATGGCCGTGATTGTCGGATTGATCGGTGCTGTCATCATTCTGCGCCCCGGGTTTCGTGAATTGGACCCCGGTCACGTCGCAATGATTTTCGGCCCAATGGGGTTGGGGGCGTCCTATCTGTTGGCAAAGCGGGTCAGCCAAGAACTTAGCCCAGCTGTGATCGTTGCGATGTTGACGATCACCGTTTCTATCGGTCTTGCACCACTGGCCCTGATAGTGTGGATCAAACCAACTATCTACGAAGTCGTGGTTCTTGCAGGCGTTGCAGTCCTCGCTACCTTGGCGCATTATTCAATGTCACGGGCATTCCGCGTGGCCCCAGTTAGCGTGACGCAGCCGGTTACTTTTCTTCAGCTTGTCTGGGCTGTTTTGTTGGGATGGCTTGCGTTTGGAGAAGGGATTGACCCCTATGTCGTCTTCGGCGGCACGGTGATTGTCGCTGCGGTAAGCTTTATTTCTTGGCGCGAAGCGGTATTGAAGCGTCGTAGGGTGACACCTTCGGTCAACGAAACCAAATAGCCTGACAAAAGAAAACACGGATCAGGGGGCGGAAGACATGAGCGATATGAGAGCAGATTATGTGATTGTGGGTGCGGGCAGCGCGGGTTGTGCAATGGCCTATCGACTGTCTGAGGCCGGGAAATCTGTTATCGTGATAGAATTCGGCGGAAGCGACTTTGGTCCTCTTATTCAAATGCCGGGCGCGCTGAGCTACCCGATGAACATGAAGACCTATGACTGGGGTTATCTGTCGGAACCAGAGCCTCATCTGGATGGGCGTCAGCTTGTTTGCCCGCGCGGCAAGGTTATCGGCGGATCGTCGAGCATTAACGGCATGGTCTATGTGCGCGGTCATGCGAAGGACTATGATCACTGGGCCGAAAGCGGAGCCAAGGGTTGGTCTTACGCAGACGTTCTTCCGTATTTCAAACGCATGGAAAACTGGGATTCACGCGGCCACGGTGGTGACGCTGATTGGCGCGGTACGGACGGTCCTTTGCACGTCACACGCGGAACACGGGAAAACCCGCTTGTCACTGCATTTGTCGAAGCAGGCCGCGAGGCTGGATATCAGGTGACCGACGACTACAACGGTGAAAAGCAAGAGGGCTTCGGCCCGATGGAGCAAACCACCTACAAAGGCCAACGTTGGTCAGCTGCGAACGCCTATCTGAAACCAGCGCTGAAGGGTGAAAACTGTCAGTTGGTGCGTGGCTTGGCGTCAAAGATTGTCATTGAAAATGGCAAAGCCACCGGCGTTGAAATCCGCAACGGAGAGCGTGTCGAGGTCGTTTCGGCCAACGAAGAAGTCATCGTCGCCGCTTCGTCGATCAATTCGCCAAAGCTTCTGATGTTGTCGGGCATTGGTCCAGCGGCCCATCTGGCCGAGCATGGTATCGACGTGATCGCAGATCGCCCGGGGGTTGGTAGCAACCTGCAGGACCACCTTGAGCTATACCTGCAAATGGCAGCGTCTAAACCGGTCAGCCTGTATAAATATTGGAGCCTTCTGGGCAAAGCCTATGTTGGTGCAAAGTGGTTGTTCACCAAAACCGGACCGGGGGCGTCGAACCAGTTTGAAAGCGCTGCGTTCATTCGCTCGGCTGCTGGCGTGGATTATCCGGATATCCAGTATCACTTCCTTCCGATCGCAGTGCGCTATGATGGACAGGCCGCCGCCGAAGGGCACGGTTTCCAAGCGCATGTCGGCCCGATGCGGTCGCCGTCGAGAGGGTCTGTGCGTTTGAGCAGCGGTAATCCCGCGGCTGCGCCAAAAATCCAGTTCAACTATATGTCGCAAGAAAAGGACTGGGCGGACTTCCGCACGGCCATTCGCCTAACCCGCGAAATTTTTGCACAAGATGCGTTCAAGCCTTACGCAAAGCACGAAATCCAACCGGGCGAAGCGTTGCAGTCGGATGATGAACTGAACGGATTTATCAAAGAACACGTTGAAAGCGCGTTCCATCCTTGCGGAACATGCAAGATGGGTGCGGTAGACGATCCAAACGCTGTCGTTGATCCAGAAGGTCGTGTGATCGGGGTGAATGGGCTTCGTGTCGCCGACAGCTCGATCTTCCCGCGTATCACCAATGGTAACCTGAACGGTCCGTCCATTCTGGTGGGCGAAAAGATGTCGGATCACATACTGGGCAAAAGCCCGCTGCCGCCGTCAAACGCAGAGCCTTGGAACCATCCTGATTGGCAAAATAGTCAACGATAGTTGGCTGTATTGATCCCTGTCAAAGCGGATTGTGCGGTTATGGAATAGGTTTTCTTTTGAGACAACAAAAGGAGATCGCCCAATGTCCCATACGTCGCATGAACTGGCCAAAGATTTTCCTGAACACGCTGAACGCATCAGCGAGTTGAAGCAAAGCGATGGCCATTCCTCCCGTTTGTTTGATGAATACCACGAGATCAACCGATCGGTGCACCGTGCAGAAACCAACGTCGAACCGCTGGATGATCTGGTCGAGGTTGAGATGCGCAAAAAGCGTGGGGCTTTGAAAGACGAGCTTTATCAAATTCTGACAGCAGCTGCATAGCGATACCCTCCGCTCGCAATTGCTTACAAGGGCGCTCTTTTTTGAGCGCCCTATTATTATCGCAACAGTATTCCTGACGCCATGAACCCGCCGTCGATGTTCAGGATATGGCCGTTGATATAGGCCGCAGAATCTGACGCTAAGAACTTGATCGCCGCCGAGACTTCCTCGGGTTGGGCATAGCGCATTGCCGGGATTTGCTGGTTCCAGATAGCGCGGTCTTTGGGGCCGTGAACTTGTTTGATCATCGGGGTATCGACCGGCGTCGGGGCGACTGCGTTGGCGGTTATGCCTTTGTCGCCGAGTTCCGCTGCCAGCAGTTTTGTCAAAACGTCCACCCCGCCCTTAGTGCAGGAATAGGCCCCACGTCCGGTGTTGGCGATCTGTCCATTGACCGAACTGACGGTGATGATGCGGCCTTTGCCTTTTTCCATCATCTGACGCCCTGCAAGTTGGCAGCAATGGAATGTGCCGGTCAGGTTGACGTTCAGAATGTTGTTCCAATCGTCCACATCAAAATCGAGTATGGGTGACGGCTTTACGATTGCGGCTGTTGTCACAAGAATGTCGGTGCCGCCGGCCTTGGCGATGTCGGCAAATGCAGCCTCAAGCTCCGCGCGGTCTGTGACGTCCACCTCTATGGCGGTCACGTCGCCTGATAGCCCTTCAAGCGCGCGGTCCAAAACCTCTTGCGTGCGATCAAGAATAAAGACTTTCGCGCCTTCAGCCGCGAAATCCGCTGCACAGGATTCTCCGATCCCGCCAGCGCCACCAGTGACGACGACGATGCGTCCTTCAAATTCGCCCATTTATCTTAAAACCTCATAAGGAAGCGTTCCCCTAGAGTTTTCGTCGATCCTGAGGCGTCGCTCAAGTGGCGGAACCGACCTTTGGTGACAATTTGCGCGCTCACAGATGCGACAAGAGATGCCGATGGGTTCAAATGTCCCTTTTGGCGAGATGTCCATGCCGTCGGCATAGACAAGCGCGTCGGCGTGGGCGACCTCGCAGCCCAAGCCGATGGCGAAGCGACGGACAGGCGACCCAAAGCTGCCGCCGGGTTTCGATACGTCGCGGGCAAGGCAGAAATATTTCACTCCGTCAGGGGTTTCGGCAAGCTGGCGCAGGAACCGGCCAGGGGTTTCGAATGCGCGGTGAACATTCCAAAGCGGGCAGGCGCCTCCGAAACGGGCGAACTGCAGGCGGGTGGCTGAATGGCGCTTGGTAATGGTTCCGGCTTGGTCAACACGGACGAAGAAAAACGGAATGCCCTTTTGGCCCGGGCGTTGCATGGTCGAAAGCCGATGGGCGACTTGTTCGATTGACGCCCCGAACTGATGCGACAGGATTTCCAGATCGTGGCGCTGTTCCTGGGCCGCATTCAGAAAGGCCCCGTAGGGCATGAGCGCCGCACCGGCAAAGTAATTGGCGAGGCCGATTTTGGCGATTGATCGTGCCTCTTCCGTTTGAAAGCGGGCCAGATCGAGGGTGGCTTCGATCAGGCTGTCTTGGGTGATCAGTGCCAGTTGCAACAATATCTGAAAGGATTGGGTTTCGGCGGCGGCTAGGGATGATATCGAAAGCACCCCGTTCTCGCCATCAAAACGGCGCATGCTAGTGGTGTTTTCCAGCCTGACTTCGACGCGACGGGCGTTCAGCGCGGCAATGGCCGCCGCGCGTAGCGATTGGCCTTGGGCCCGTCCAGCGGCGAAGTTTTCAGCCGCTTTATCGACCGCGTCGATGTAGTTGTCGCAATAGTGGAAAAAGTCTCGGACCTCTTCCCATGGGCTGGACTGAACCCGCGCATCTTCGCGGCCAAGCGCTTCGTCCAGTGATGCCAAGCGTTCATGGGTCTGGCGATAGGCGCTGTGAAGTTCAAGGAAAGCGCGTGCAAGTGTCGGAGCGTTTGAGGCCGCAAGCCTAAGGTCAGCAAGCGGCGGCTGCGTTTCCGAGAAAATCGGGTCGGCAAGCGCTTCGCGCATATCGCTGACAATTCTTTCTCCGTCGCCGGACGACAGTTCGGTCACGTCAAAGCCGAACTCTTGGACAAGTCCCAACAGCACCGTCGACGATATCGGCCGGTTATTGTTCTCCATCTGGTTTAGATAGGGCAGGGACACCCCAAGTTTGGCGGCGAAATCTTTTTGGGTCAGTGAAAGCCGTTGTCGCAGTTCGCGAAGTTTTACACCGGCGTAGAGTTTTTGAGTGGCCATCGACTGCTCTTTGCAATTTTGCGTTTTCTAACGCTACTTTTTGCAAATATCAGGTGCAACGAAAATACACATTCATAAATCTTGATGGGAATCGGGCTGCAATGTACAATGTTCCCAAACTGGGAGGAAAGATCATATTGCTCAAACCCACACGCCGAGACCTTCTTAAATTAATGGCTGCGGCCCCTGCTTTCACCATGCCCGTATCGGCCAAAGCTCAGCTAGGTGCTCCACATGGCGAAAATCCGAGTTACTTTAGGTTCACAATCGGGGACGTGCGGCTGACGATTCTTTCGGACGGCTTCTTTACGATGCCAGCGAATACAATAGCAAAAAATGCTGATCCGGTTGAGGTGCAAGAGTTTCTTCATTCGCATTTCCTTTCCACTGACCAGAGGATTTCCCATACAAATCACCTGCTTATCGAAACAAAAGACGCAACTGTTCTGGTTGACGTTGGTTCGGGGGACCGGCTATTTAATACAACTGGGCGGTTGTTTGACAGCATGGAAGCCGCAGGTGTTGATCCCTATGATGTCACTCATGTCGTCATAACTCATGCCCATCCGGATCATCTTTGGGGTTTGCGCGATGATTTCGATGAACCCATAATTCCGGATGCTGAGTATATCGTTGGGCAAATAGAATATGAGTACTGGATGCAGGACGACTTGGTAAATCAGGTCCCTGAGAGCGAACAGCAATTTGTTATTGGCGCTGTAAATTCATTCAATGCAGATGGTGCCGAATGGACAATGGCTTCGGATGGTCACGAAGTTACGCCGGGAGTTCGGCTAGTCTCAACGCCCGGTCACTCGCCTGGCCACATGGCAGTGCTCGTTGAAAGTGGGGATAAGTCTTTGATAGCGCTGGGGGACTCTATGACCAAC
This sequence comes from uncultured Rhodobacterales bacterium, assembly GCA_964476515.1. GTDB lineage: Bacteria > Pseudomonadota > Alphaproteobacteria > Rhodobacterales > Rhodobacteraceae > JASMHC01. The sequence goes on along the minus strand of CAYZAY010000046.1, from coordinate 6,912 downwards.
GCGCACGCAAACTTTATCCACCCAGAGTGGTACATCGGCCGAGACCACGACGGAGAAATGGCTGTACAAACGCGCAAACAATTGCTCGACATGGCGGCAAGTGACCGAATAGCAGTATTGGGCTATCACTTCCCGTTTCCGGGGGTTGGACATGTTCAACGTGCAGGTAATGCCTATCGATTCATTCCTGCACTTTGGCAGTTCGAAGCCTAATATATGCGTTTTATCTTCGGTATTTTGGCTTGCTTGGGCGTTTCCCGCCCAATCGATAAGTTTTGATTGTGTCAAGGCAGCGACTAACATTGAGAATGTCATCAAATCATCGCTTTGAAAAACCGGTGCAATCGCCTGATATTTGTCTAAATGGAAGAATACATCGCGCTGATTGCATGGAAGCGCTGGTTCAAAAACGGCTCACGCAAATATTTCAAACGTAATCCTGTCAAAATGTATGCTCGGCGCTAGCGTTTCAGTCGGGAAACAGATATCTCGCGCACAGTTAGGCTTAGGGATTCCGTAATGTCAGAATACAAAACCCCTGGTCCGGTAGAAGCCGGTCTGAGTGACAAGATTTCACCCATCGAAGAGATCATCGCCGATGCGCGTGACGGGAAGATGTATATCCTTGTCGATCACGAAGATCGCGAGAACGAAGGCGATCTAATTATCGCAGGTGAATTTGCCGACTCTGTCGCGGTGAACTTTATGGCCAAGCATGGCCGTGGATTGATCTGTTTGCCGATGACCTCGGAACGGATCGACCGCCTTGGGCTGCCGATGATGGCTGTGAATAACTCGTCGCGCCACGAAACCGCGTTCACTGTTTCGATCGAAGCGCGTGAAGGGGTCAGCACTGGAATTTCCGCAGGTGATCGCGCGTTGACCATCGCGACTGCGATCAACGAACAAAACACCATGGCCGAGATCGCAACGCCGGGTCATGTTTTCCCGCTGCGTGCAAAACAGGGTGGTGTCCTTGTCCGCGCTGGCCATACCGAAGCTTCGGTTGATATTTCCCGTCTTGCAGGGCTAAACCCTTCGGCTGCGATCTGCGAGATCATGAACGAAGACGGCACAATGGCGCGTCTTCCTGAACTGATCGACTTTGCGGTCGAGCACGACATGAAGATCGGGACTATCTCTGATTTGATCGCGTATCGTCGCCGTCACGATAACCTTGTGCGGGAAACACATCGCGAAACCATCACGTCCGAATTCGGCGGCGAATGGGATATGCGCATTTTCACCGATGTTATCCACGAAATCGAACATGTGGTTCTGATCAAAGGCGACATCACTACCGTTGATCCGGTTCTGGTGCGTACGCATTCGCTGCGTGTTGCTCAGGATGTTCTGGGGCTGGGTCCAAAGCCAGCTAACGAACTGACCAGTGCGATGAAGATCATCGCTGACGAAGGCAGGGGCATTGTTTGCTTGTTCCGCGAGCCCCGTAAACGGGTGTTTGCCGAAGATGAAGACGGTCCAAAGACGATCAAACAGGTTGGACTGGGATCTCAGATCCTGTCGACGCTTGGCGTTCACGACATGATCCTTTTGACCGACAGCCCAGAAACCACCTATGTCGGGATTGATGCTTTCGGGCTGAATATCGCTGGCACCCGCAGCATCACGGAGAGCTGATATGGCTACTGCAGAACAGCATTACATCCTGCCTCGTCCGACATTTGACGAACCGGTCAAACTGCTGATCGTTGTCGCGCCTTACTACAAGGATATCGCAGACAATCTGATCGCTGGTGCAAAGGCTGAAATTGAAGCCGCCGGCGGGGAATGGGAAATTGTTGAAGTGCCGGGCGCATTGGAAGTGCCGACCGCTATCGGCATCGCTGAACGTATGTCGAGCTTTGATGGTTATGTTGCGCTGGGCTGTGTGATCCGTGGCGAAACCACGCATTACGAAACTGTCTGCAATGACAGTAGTCGCGCGATCCAACTGCTGGGTCTTCAGGGGCTTTGCGTCGGCAATGGTATCCTGACCGTTGAAAACCGCCCTCAGGCCGAAGTGCGCGCCGATACGGCGGATCAAAATAAAGGTGGCGGGGCAGCCGCTGCGGCCTTGCATCTGATTGCGCTCAGCCGTAAGTGGGGCGGCCAGCGAAAAGGCGTCGGGTTCAAACGAGCCGACGAACTGAAGCTGGCAGGCGATATCTAAGGGTTTCTTTATGGCTGCGGCACGCATCGACAAACGTATGAGAAAATCTGCAAGCCGGTTTTACGCCGTGCAGGCGCTTTTTCAGATGGAGGCTTCGGGCCAGACCGTCGAAGCGGTTATGCGCGAATTTTTCGATCATCGTTTTGGTGCGGTTTATGACGGCGACGAGATGATCGAAGGCGATGCCTCTCATTTCCGCGAGACCGTCGAAAATGCTGTGAACTATCAGGCCAAGATCGACCAGATGACCGACCGTGCTTTGGTTGCCAAATGGCCGATCTCGCGGATTGATCCGACTTTGCGCGCGGTGTTCCGCGCAGCAGGGGCCGAGATGACCGAAAGCAACACGCCGCCAAAAGTGGCAATTGTTGAGTATATGGATGTGGCCAAAGCCTTTTTCTCGGACCCGAAAGAAGCGAACTTTGTCAACGCCGTGCTTGACCACATGGCACGCGAAGCCAAGCCCGAGGCGTTTTAGGCTTTAACCTAGCGCCCTAGACCCACAGCATTCCCAGTATGAACGCCCCGACGTGAAATCCGGCGTGGGCTGAAATAGCTGTTTCAAGATCCCGCTTGTAATAAAGCCAACCGAACCATGCCCCCAAACCGGCGTTCAGGACGATAATTCTGGCAAGCAGAGCAGGTTCCAATGCGATCCCACTTGCGATGACGGCGGGTAGATGTCCTGCGGCGAAGATCAGGCCAGCAATTGACAGCGCTATGATTGCAGCCGTTTGGCGGTTCGCAAAGCGTAGCACAAGCGCCATCAAGCCCGACATTACCCCCCATCGCATCATGATTTCTTCGGTAATGCCGCCATAGGTCACGCCCACGAAAAGACCTTGCCACGATGCAGCCTCGACCAGCGATAATAACTGCCCCGATGCCTCTGGTCGCCAAATTGGCGCGGTCAGGTGATCAAACAGAGCGATCAGCGCCCCGACAACAATCGCGAAGCCAGCGGTTTTTATGATCGCCGAACGATCAAGCGGATCACCCAGTATCAAGGCGGATTTCAAACCGGCTTTTCGCGCGGTCCACATTCCAAGTGCTGCGAACAAAAGCAAAAGAACTGTCGGGTTCACTGCAATCAAAATGCGCGGCAGCCCCATTGGTGGGGTAACCACAAGGGTCAACACAACGACACCAATCAAACCAAGTATTACCGTGCGGATAAATATCTGAGACTTCGACATGGAACATCCCTTTTGCTGGGTGGCGGGCCCGCAGCGACCGTGTGGTTATCTCATTCCCGAGGACCTGTATGTACAGGTGGGCATCGGGTAATCGGACCAGGATCCGAACAGAGCCAATTCCCTCGGAATTGCTTAAGGCCACCGGAATGCAACCGTGTCACGAGAAGAGCAGAACCCGCCAGTGCTTCAGTTAGGCGTTCATCAGGGCAGGGGCAAGGGATTAGTCGAGAATTGGTGCACCGCCTTCTTGGATGCGTTTTGCGATGAACCGTTCGATTCTGGCGGATCGGTCGTCGGCCCCAATGGGCGGCGTGTAGTCGTTCAGCACTTGTTGCCACGTTTCAGTGGCGCGGTCGTCGGATGGTTTTGAACCGTTCTTTTCCCAAAGACCGAAATTGGAAAGGTCTGCGATCAGCGGCTGATAAAAAGCGGTTTCAAACCGCTCCATCGTTTGGTCGGTTTCAAAAAAATGCCCACCGGGGGCGACTTGGTTCAGCGCGTCCCATCCTAAGGCATCCACGCTGGTGTCTGGCTTGGTGCAGAGCGTTGCGATTGTTTGAAGGGCTTCGACATCGTTGATGAATTTTTCAAACCCAAAGGTCAGTCCACCTTCCAGCCATCCGGCTGCGTGCTTCACCATACCTGCATTGGCCATCAGATTCCCCCAGAGCGACATATGGGTTTCGCCCGCCGCTTGCATGTCGGTGGTGTTGCTGGCCGACCCAGCTGCGCCGCGCCAAGGTAGACCGACGTGTCGGGCAAGCTGTCCTGTTCCAATGGACATTTGTATGTGCTCTGGCGTGCCAAAGGCAGGCGCGCCGGACTTCATATCAACGTTCGATCCGAACCCGCCGATAGCGGCGGGCGCACCCGGTTTGGTGAGTTGGTTCAAGACCAAGGCGCCCAAAGCCTCGGCATGCTGTAGAACTAGAGCACCGGCCACGGTAATTGGCGCCATCGCCCCCGACAGGCAAAACGGCGTGATAACTGTCAATTGACCGGCCCGCGCAAAGTCGATCAGTGCCTGCGCCATCGGTCGGTCAATCAAACGGGGAGAGTTGGTGTTCACGACCGTTTCAACCCAGACGTTGTTCAGGAACGCGTCTTCATCAAGATCAAGCGCAAGGCGGATTATCTCAAAGCAATCGTAAACCTGTGCCCGCCCGCGCCCATAAATAAACGGGAACTTGTCGGACAACGTGAGCTGCGTTTTGGTCAGGCTGTAGTGGCGTAAATGAACCGGAATGTCCTGCGGTTCGCAGCAGGGGCCAAGCGTATGGAGAACATCAAAGCTCTGCGTCAACCGCACTGCGTTTTCGAAATCCGCTAGTGATCCGGGTCGGCGGCCATTGATCTTGTCTGTTGCATTCGGACAACCCGAACCGGGGCCGAATATTAGGGCGCCGTTCTCTAAGATCAGATCGCGCTCTGAATTGGCACAACGCAGCGGGATGGACGACGGCGCGGATGCTATCGCAGCCTCGACCATATCCTTGCCGATGAAAACCATGGTGTCCTTAACGCGTGCGCCGCCTTGGGCGTAGATTTCACGAGCCTCTTCCAAAAGGATCGAAATGCCGAGGTCTTGTAGAAGCTTGAGCGACAAATCGTGGATCGCGTTAATCTCGTCATCCGAAAACAGATTGTGCGGTTGGAAAGGGTGGCGCAGCCGACGCCATTCCGGTCTCGTTTGGATCAACGGCTTTGGCTGGCGTCGGGCACGTCTGGCCATCAAGTTTCCTTTCAAGAAGTTGATCCAACCGTATTGCCAATGTTTTGCGCTGCTTATCCGTTTGCGACATCGGGGGCTTGCTGTTTGTTCTCTATTTGTTCAAGATGGATGGATGAATAATCCCGTTGATCTTCAGCCCGGACAGTTACTGGCGCGTGGGGTTTGTCGCCACTTGGCGACCCACGGCATGGTGACCGTCGAAGAATTGGTTCCGACAAGCGGGCTGCGGGTGGATGTGATGGCTTTATCGCCCAAGGATGAAGTCTGGGTGATAGAATGCAAATCCAGCCGTACTGACTTTCAAACCGACAATAAGTGGCAGGGTTATCTGGAATGGTGTGATCGATATTTTTGGGCGGTCGACGCGGATTTTCCATCTGATCTTCTGCCACCTGAAACCGGTTTGATTATTGCAGACCCATACGACGCTGAAATCATCCGTCCTGCACCATTGGACAAAATGGCTGCAGCCCGTCGAAAAGTCATGATCCGCAAGTTTGCTTTTCACGCCGCCCGTCGGCTGCATGATTTTCGCGACCCAAAGCTGTAAGGAGCCAAAATAATGATGGTAAAATTCTACTATCCCGACGGGGATTGGTGCTTTCGTGCAATTCAAACCGTCCACGCGATATTCCACAAGGATGGCAAATTGATTGCGCGCGCTGAACGGGGTGACCGAAACGGGTATTACGAATTCGAAATTACTGAATTTGAACTAATCGGCCCGGGCGAAAGGCACTCTTAGCGTTTTTTGCCGCCAACTGCGCGTGCGCCAATCGCTGCTGCGCGAATTTCTTCAGCGATCTCTTCGGCCTCTTCCGGAAGAAAATCCATCGGGATTTCCAGGCCATTCGCATCAATGAACAGACGCACCATACCCTGATCGGTCGGCCCGATTTGCAGGTTTGCCTCGATATCGCGTTCGGTATTGATGCTCATTGAGTAGCCTCCGTCTGATGGAACGGGGGTAGCGCTTAATCGGGGCGATGACAAGTTGGAGTCATGCCGGTGGATTCAACCTAAAGTTCTCGATTCGATGGAAATTAGCGTGTGAGACGCGAAATAATATTGCCGAAGCAATCAATGTTTAGACATAAACGGAAAAAAAGACCTAAATATTGACGCCAAAGCGATGAAATCTCTTGACTGGGCGGATTTCCGCTGATGCCATTACGGCGCGGGTTCAAGTTCTATCCCGCCAACAATGCCCAAAATGGGCACTTCAAATCACAAAGAAGAGGGAAGAGTATGCTTGATAACATGAAAAAGGCGATTGGTTCGCTTACCGAAATCGGCATCGCGCTGTTGGCTCTGGCCATCGTTGCGTCGCTGCTAGTCGGTTCAGGCAATATGGCGTTCTTGGGCGATGTAGTAGGAAACATCACCGCTCTGGTTAGCCAACTTGGTAGTGCAGGCCTAGCCGGTCTGATCTCGCTGGGTGTAGTACTCTGGTTATTCCAGAAATAAGCTAATCGCTCTCCCAGCAGACAACGAGTAGGCCCGTAATGGACAAATTCCTTGAGTTAATGGACAAAATCAAATCAGTTTTTCGGCACGTTACCGAAACCGGATTTGTGTTCGTTGGCTTCATTGTTCTGGTCTATTTGCTGTTGGGAGAGCAATCCGGCGACTTCGTAACCGGTGTCATCGCTAACATTTCCGTTTTGGTTAGTGTCATCACTCCGACGGTGCTTGGGGCGATCGGTTTGGGCGTTGCGCTGCTCTATCTTACCAAAAGAAAATAACCGCGAGTTTTCGGTTGACCCCTTCGTGGGAAAAGCCTAATTCCGTCTGGCATATTGCAAGTGTGC
>CAYZAY010000045.1:956-18877 GCA_964476515.1 uncultured Rhodobacterales bacterium | reverse complement strand
CTATCTCGGCGAAGAAGTCACCCAAGCGGTTATCACCGTTCCGGCATACTTCAACGACGCTCAGCGTCAGGCAACCAAAGACGCCGGTAAGATCGCTGGTCTTGAAGTTCTGCGTATCATCAACGAACCAACCGCAGCGGCACTGGCTTATGGTCTGGACAAAGAAGAAACCAAAACCATCGCGGTCTACGACCTTGGTGGCGGTACATTCGACGTAACCATCCTTGAAATCGACGACGGTCTGTTCGAAGTGAAATCGACCAACGGCGACACATTCCTTGGTGGTGAAGACTTTGACATGCGCATCGTCAACTACCTTGCTGATCAGTTCAAAAAGGAAAACGGTGTTGATCTGACGGGCGACAAGATGGCGCTTCAGCGTCTGAAAGAAGCTGCGGAAAAAGCTAAGATCGAACTGTCGTCGTCGTCGCAGACCGAGATCAACCAGCCGTTCATCTCGATGGACCCCAAATCAGGTACTCCGCTGCACATGGTCATGAAACTGACCCGCGCAAAGCTAGAGTCTCTGGTAAGCGATCTGATCAAAGCATCAATCAAACCTTGTCAGGCTGCCCTGAAAGACGCTGGTCTTTCGACTTCTGACATCGACGAAGTTGTTCTGGTCGGTGGTATGACCCGCATGCCGCGCGTTATCGAAGAAGTAACCAAGTTCTTCGATAAAGAACCGCACAAAGGCGTGAACCCTGACGAAGTTGTTGCGTCTGGTGCTGCCATTCAGGCCGGTGTTCTGCAGGGCGACGTTAAAGACGTTGTTCTTCTAGACGTAACTCCTCTGTCGCTTGGTATCGAAACTCTTGGTGGCGTATTCACGCGCTTGATCGACCGTAACACGACGATCCCGACCAAGAAGTCTCAGGTATTCTCGACCGCAGAAGACAACCAGAATGCTGTGACATTGCGTGTGTTCCAAGGTGAGCGCGAAATGGCCGCTGACAACAAAATGTTGGGCCAGTTCAATCTTGAAGACATCCCACCAGCACCACGTGGTCTTCCTCAGATCGAAGTGACTTTTGACATCGACGCAAACGGCATCGTGTCCGTTGCAGCAAAAGACAAAGGCACTGGTAAAGAGCAGTCGATCACTATCCAAGCCTCGGGCGGTCTGTCGGACGAAGACATCGACAAGATGGTCAAAGACGCCGAAGAAAACGCCGAAGCGGATAAAGAACGCAAGGAAATGGTGGAAGCACGCAACCAGGCTGAAAGCCTCATCCACTCGACTGAAAAGTCGATGGAAGAGCACGCCGACAAGGTTGACCCAACCACTATCGAAGCCATCGAATTGGCGATTGCCGCGCTGAAAGACGATCTCGAAGACGAAAAAGTCACCGCTGACAAACTGAAGTCCGGTGTCCAGAACGTCACCGAGGCCGCTATGAAGCTGGGCGAAGCCATCTACAAGGCGCAAGCTGAAGAAGCCGGTGACGAACCTGCAGCAGCTGACGAAGGCGGCGCAGACGATGATATCGTCGACGCGGACTTTGAAGACCTTGACGGTGACAAGCGATAAGCGCGTCTAACGGATCCATGATAAGGCCGGCCCGAACCACCGGACCGGCCTTGTTTGTTCCGAGAGAGGACACAGATCATGTCTAAACGTGACTATTACGAGGTGCTTGGCGTCTCAAAAGGTGCCTCGGCGGACGAGATCAAAAAGGGCTATCGCAAGAAAGCGAAAGAACTTCACCCTGACCGCAACGCCGACAAGCCAGACGCTGAAGCCCAGTTCAAAGAAGCGAACGAAGCCTACGAGGTTCTGAAAGACGGCGAAAAGAAAGCCGCCTATGATCGCTTTGGTCACGCTGCTTTTGAAAACGGCATGGGCGGCGGACACCCGGGCCAAGGCTTTGGCGGTGGGCAGGGCGATTTCTCGTCGGCGTTTTCGGACGTCTTTGACGACCTGTTCGGTGACTTCATGGGTGGCCGTGGTGGCGGTGGCCGTACCCGCGCGACCCGCGGATCTGACCTTCGCTATAACCTGCGTATAAATCTTGAAGACGCTTACACGGGAATGCAGAAAACCATCAACGTGCCGACATCGGTAACCTGTGATGGCTGCGAAGGAACCGGTGCCGAAGGCGGAGCAGAACCCACAACTTGTTCGACCTGTTCGGGCATGGGTAAAGTTCGCGCACAACAAGGTTTCTTTACTGTCGAACGTTCGTGCCCGACGTGTCAGGGCACTGGCCAGAACATCAAAAACCCTTGCCATAAGTGTGGTGGCGCTGGGCGTACCGAATCTGAACGCTCACTTAGCGTGAATATTCCTGCTGGTGTAGAAACCGGCACCCGAATTCGGCTTGCCGGTGAAGGCGAAGCAGGTCTTCGTGGTGGTCCGTCGGGCGATCTCTACATCTTTATTGATGTCGCCGATCACAAGATTTTCCAACGTGATGGCGTTCAGCTTTATTGCCGTGTTCCGGTTGCTATGACAACGGCGGCGCTTGGTGGTGACATCGAAGTGCCAACCATCGACGGTGGCCGCAGCCGTGTGAAAGTACCTTCTGGAAGCCAATCCGGCCGCCAAATGCGTCTTCGCAGCAAAGGCATGCCAGCCCTTCGCGGCAGTGGCGTTGGGGATATGTTTATTGAACTAGCCGTTGAAACGCCGGTTAATCTGACCTCGAAGCAAAAAGAGCTGCTGCGCAGTTTTGAAGACGAATCCGTGGACAACAATCCTGAATCGTCCAGCTTCTTTTCGACCGTCAAAGGGTTCTGGGACAGCATGAAAAGCTGATCCGTTGCTAGATAAAACGAAATCATAAGCGCATCCTTCGGGGTGCGCTTTTTCGTTAAGGGCTCAGTAACCACGTAAGGGGCACACTAGGCCATGCCTGATGCCCCACCACACCATTTTTCCGACCAAGCCCAACTGCCCTTACTACAAGAGGCCGCATTGGTACGCCCAATAAAGGCAAAATCAAAACTGCCCTCGTAAATCTCGGATCACCGTCAACGCCTGAGAGAGCGATTTGACACGGGTGGCTCCGAAGCGATGCCGGATTACGAGCTGCTTGAACTGTTCCTGTTTCATGTCCTGCCACTCATCGACACAAAGCCGATCGCCCATTCGCTGTTCAAGCAATTTCATGATCTTGCTGGGGTGGCATCTGCGACCATCCCTCAGCTTTCGATGATCAACGGCATCGGTCCCGCCGCCGCCCGAGAAATCAAAGTTTTAGAAGCAATTTCACAACGCATCACGCGCGCAAAAGCCCTTAATCGTGAGGTTATTAGTAGCTGGGACGCTGTTGTTGCCTATTGCCGCGCCTCTATGGCTAATCGAAGTGACGAACAGTTTCGGGTGCTTTTTCTGGATAAGAAAAACTGTCTCATCGCGGATGAAATACTCGGACAGGGCACCGTCGACCATGTGCCAGTCTATCCGCGTGAAATTGTCAAACGCGCCTTGGACATCGCTTCTTCGGCGATCGTTTTAGTGCACAACCACCCGTCGGGTGATCCGTCACCTTCTGCAGAAGACATCGCCATGAGCAGCCGCATTCGCGATGCATGTGATGCATTGGCGATAACCCTGCACGACCACATTATCGTCGGCAAAAGTGGGGAAACCAGCTTCAGGACAGAGGGGCTGCTTTAGGCTTAGCGAACCCAAATCTCGACCCGCGTGTTCATGTACTGGCCACGCATAGCGTCAGGGCAGGCAACCGGCATTACGTCGCCAAAATATTTTGCGGCGATCCCAACCACATCGGTGTCCGCTGGAAATTCGGATTGGAAATCCTGTGCGACCCGCGACGCAACGCCTTCGACTGTACCAAACCCTGCGAACATCAGTGACTTGCCGTCCAAGGCGCCAGATTCAGCCAAACGAACCAGTCTCTTCATGCCGGTCGACGAAGTTGCGTCGTAATCCTGAGTGTTTGGATCAAAGCGAAATACCATGCCAAGAAGTCGGCGACCGTTTAGCTCGGCAACCGCATCTTGAAGCATCGACAGTTGGTCCGGCGAAACAAGCGCGATGGCATTTGCCAGCCTTCGCCCCTGAACCTCGACCACAGATTCGCTTGCGTCGATAGCCTGATATCCGGCCCGCTCAACAACGCGTTTTGCCGATTGCCCATCAAGAAAATCAAAGAAATCCTGACCAATCTTCGGCAACCGCAACATCGGGCGGTACAAATACATCGGCACCGACAATGGATATTCCATCGTCTTTATCGCCCGAGGCCCAATCGCCGAAGCGATCCCGCAGCTATCCGTAACCGACACCGCCCGCCTGTCATCCCCGATAGCAGAACTGAACGAAAAACTGACTGATAGCGGCGATTTTTCAAGGACTTGCAGATTGGGAAGCTTGGGTTCCTTCAGCCCATATTCGTGCATCACAATGCTGATCGGTTGCAGGACATCATTGGCAGAACCCGACATCACAACCTGAATAGGCGCGTCAGAATCCGCGCCCAGCTCTCTCCAATTGGAAATATCACCGCTTAGCAGTCTGGAAATCTGATTCATTGACAGAAACGTCACCCCCGACCCGATATCAACTGTCGGAACCAAGGCATCCATGGCAACAACATCATGTTGCGCAGCGCCCGTTAGATTGCCGTATCCGGCTTCGGTCGCGAACGCGATCTCTTCAGGTGAAGCGGGGCGCAAAGACATTGCGATGTCCGCTTCGTTCGACAGGATGTCTGCAAACCCTTCATCATTGCTGGTTTGCTTGATCGTGAAAACACCAACGGGTTCATCGTCATTTTCCGAGGTCAGTGCATAAATCGTCAGGCTTTCACCGATTTCGCTTCGGTCGATGGCATAGCCGTTTCCACGGGCAAACCCCTCGATCAAAGCTGGCAACAGTACGCGCCCGATTGCGGGTGTGCCGCTGAACGTCAGTTCGCCTACATAGGCTTGAAGGTTCGGACAGGCCGGACCTTCACAAAGCACACCCGTACCATCGACGGTCAGTTCGCCGTATACCGTTTCAACCCGATAATAGGTGCCATCAAAACCCAGAAGATTGCCCGAAATCTCAATGCTTTTGTCGCGGGACGTCAGCGTCACGTCCTGCGCGGCAACAGGAAGCGCGTGGCCTAGCAAGCAAAGAGCGGCACCAAATGCCGCTGCAATGAACTTCATTTCGAATGCCCCACCCGCGATCCTGATCAGTAAGACCCGGCTATAATGTCGTCCACCAACGCACCGAGCAGCAACAAGTCGCCCGAACTATCACAGCTAGGCATTACGATGCTCAGTTCTCGTACAACCACGTCACCGCCGCTTTTCACTTGAATGGTCTGTGCAGCGACATCCTGATTACAGTTCGTCTCGCCAACAACGGCTTCGACGCTCATCAAAACATTGCCGTTGCGGCTGACCGTAGCTGACGGGAACGTATAGACTTCGGCACGGTACGCGTCTTCGTTGCCGGAATTCCCCAACAGCACCATAAAACCACCCTCACCCAGCGCGGCGCGATCCATAGACCGCGGAGATTCACGCCAGATGTGATCATATGACATATACGCGCCTTCAAATTCTCTTGCGTGAAGCTCAAGGCCCAGATCGCCCTGCCACTGCAGCGCAACGCGATCATAAAATGACAGTGACGGAACTTCGGTCATCGCGACGGCGACCATCCCGTCATTGCTGAATTCTGCCATAAACAGCGCTGTTTCGGTAAGTGCAGGAAATGCCAGCAACAGCATTCCGGTGCCATCCATCGTGTCCGATATCATCATGCCGTTGTGATGAATGGTAACTTCCTGACCGGCATGGCACGTAGACGACACAGTTAGCCGAACCATAGCGCCTGCCGACGTTTCGGCAACCATCACTGGTTCGCATCCATCCTGCGCCATCACAGGTGACGAAATCGCAACCGCCCCAGCAGTTAACAACGCACCCGCAATTAATCGGAGAGATTTACACACCACACCTCTGCCCTCTCATCTGTTTCCAGAACCCGTCCTATCGAACGAGTTTGACCAGATTAGGGCAGATTTATCTACTATTAGCTGAGCGAAATCCCGAATACTGCGTGATTTTCGTCAGGCTTTCCCGTGACAGTGCTTGAATTTCTTACCCGATCCGCAAGGACATTGGTCATTTCGGCCAGGATTGCCCCACGTAGACGGATCGTTTTCGTCAAACCCTTCCGCAGCTTCCCCCGCCGGAGTTGCGCCAGCCTGCGCCGCTTGAACCACCTTAGCTTCCGCCAAAGCTGCCTGTTGTTGACGCAGGACTTGATCCTGTAGCGCCTGACGTTCTTCGTCAGTCATCGGGCGAACCTGTGCCAACTGTACGGTAACCTGTTCACGCAAGGTGTTCAGCAGGTTCTCAAACAGTTGGAACGCTTCGGTCTTATATTCATTCAACGGGTCACGCTGAGCGTAACCGCGGAAGCCAACGACGCTGCGAAGATGTTCGAGCGTAAGAAGATGGTCGCGCCACTTTTGGTCGATGGTCTGCAACAAAAGCTGCTTTTCAATCGAGCGCATAGCATCAGCACCGAACGCTGCGACCTTTTTGGCCATCATATCGTCAGCTGCATCTTCAAGTCGCTGTTGGATAATCTCATCATCCACGCCTTCTTCTTCGGCCCACGCCATTACCGGTTCATCAACGCCCAGCTTTTCGATGCAAGCCGCGTACAACCCTTCGGTATCCCACTGATCCGCATAGGTTTTCGGAGGCATATACTGATCAAGAAGATCTTCGATCACCTGATGACGCATGTCCTGAATTATCTCGGACAGGTCTTTTGCTTCCATGATTTCGCGACGCTGGCTGAAGATCACCTTGCGCTGATCGTTCATAACGTCATCAAATTTCAGAAGCTGTTTACGAATATCAAAATTGCGACCTTCGACTTTGGCCTGTGCGCGCTCTAACGACTTGTTCACCCACGGGTGCACAATTGCTTCGCCTTCTTCCATGCCCAACGACGATAGAACTTTATCCAAACGCTCGGACCCGAAGATGCGCATCAGATCGTCTTCCAGCGACAGGAAGAACACTGTCCGACCCGGGTCACCCTGACGGCCTGAACGACCACGAAGTTGGTTGTCGATACGGCGGCTTTCGTGACGCTCGGATGCCAGAACGAATAGACCACCGGCGTTAATTACGGCTTGCTCGTCGGCTTCATGGTCCGCTTCAATCTTGGTGCGAATGGCCGCGTGATCGCCTTCGGGGTCAGCCGCGATGGCTTCCATGATCTTGAACTCAACGTTACCGCCCAGCTTAATGTCAGTACCGCGACCCGCCATGTTGGTCGCAATGGTCACAGCACCCAGTTTACCAGCGTCTGCAACGATTTGCGCTTCCTGTTCGTGCTGACGCGCGTTCAGAACGTTATGCTTAACGCCTGCAGCGGTTAGCATCTGGCTGATGAATTCAGATTTCTCGATCGAGGTCGTTCCCAGCAAAACCGGCTGCGATTTTTCATTCGCTTCCTGAATAGCCTTAACAACAGCTTCGTATTTTTCCTTACCCGTCCGGTAAACTTGATCGTCTTCATCCAAACGCTCAACCGGTTTGTTGGTTGGAACTTCAACGACGCCCAGACCGTAGATTTCCGCGAATTCTTCAGCCTCGGTCGCAGCCGTGCCGGTCATGCCACCCAGTTTGTCATAGAGACGGAAGTAGTTCTGGAAGGTCACGCTAGCCAAGGTCACGTTCTCTGGCTTGATCTCGCAGCCTTCTCTTGCCTCGATGGCTTGATGTAGACCGTCAGACAGACGACGGCCCGACATCATACGACCGGTGAATTCATCGATCAGAACGACTTCGTTGTTGCGAACGATGTAATCTTTGTCCCTAGTGAACAGCTTGTGGGCTTTAAGCGCATTGTTCACGTGATGGACCAGCGTGGTGCTTTCCGGATCATACAGCGATTGCTCTTCAGCCAGAAGCTCAGCGCGGCGCAGGATTTCCTCAAGCGCGTCGTTGCCTTCATCGGTAAAGGATACGCCACGGGTTTTTTCGTCGATGGTATAGTGATCATCGTTCAGTTCGGGGATCAGTTTATCAACTGTCACGTATAGTTCGGACCGGTCCTGAGAAGGGCCTGAGATAATCAGCGGCGTCCGTGCTTCGTCGATCAGGATCGAGTCAACTTCGTCGACAATCGCAAAGTAATGGTCGTGCTGGTGTATTTGGTTCAGCTCGGACTTCATGTTGTCGCGCAGGTAGTCAAAACCCAGCTCGTTGTTCGTCGCGTAAGTCACGTCCGAAGCATAAGCAGCGGCTTTTTCATTCTCTGGCTGCTGTGGGTAAATCACGCCACAGGTCATGCCAAGCTGGGTGTAAACCTTGCCCATCCATTCGCTGTCACGCTTCGCCAGATAGTCGTTCACAGTCACGATGTGCACGCCACGTCCGGTCAATGCATTCAGATAAGCCGGGAAAGTCGCGACAAGGGTTTTACCCTCACCGGTTTTCATTTCCGAGATATTACCCTGATGCAAAAAGATGCCGCCCATTAGCTGAACGTCAAACGCGCGAAGCCCCAACGCACGCCGCGCACCTTCGCGACAGTTGGCAAATGCCTCTGGCAAAATCGCGTTTAGCGCTTCGCCACCAGCCACACGCTGTTTGAATTCAGCGGTCCTTTCAATCAGCTGCTCATCGCTCAGCTTTTCGAATTCCGGCTCAAGTACATTAATCTGATCGACCAGAGTTTGCGTCGCCTTGATGGTGCGATCATTGGGTGTTCCAAAGATCTTTTTGGCGAGTGTTCCGAAACCGAGCATGCTATCTCCGCGTGATCAAAAGTATTCTGTTCAAGTCTGCCTGTTGCCCGTTTCTGACTTCCCACATACAAGGGTCCAGACAACAGCTTTTATAGGCTTCAAAGCGATGTAAGCGGCCCAATAGACAGTGTCAACGTCACGCACGATATCGCTAACGCGCAAAGGGAAATTCGATGGTAAACCGTATCAAAACCGCCGCTTTCGGCTTGGCAGTCATGACTTTGGCTGGTCCGCTTGCTGCTGAAGGTGGCGCAGATGCCTCAACAGTGGTTGCGACGGTCAATGGTCAAGACATCACAGTTGGCCACATGATCCTGTCGCTTGACGGCTTGCCCGATCAGTTCAAGTCGTATCCAAGCGAGATTTTGTTTGATGCAATCTATCTGCAGTTGGTTGAGCAATCCTTGCTGGCGAACTCTCTGTCCGGCGAAGCCCCTGCCCGCGTTGTGTACGGAACCGAAAATGCCCATCGCGATTTGCTAAGCAGTGTTGCGATCGAAGGCATCTATAGCGACGCAGTGACCGAAGACGCGATTCTAGAAGCCTACCAAGCCGAATGGATCGACGCTGATCTGGGCACGGAATTCAACGCATCCCACATCCTGCTTGATTCACAAGAAGAAGCCTCGGCTTTGCTTTTGGAGCTAGAGGCTGGTCTGGATTTCGCACAAGCCGCTAAAGAACATTCCACTGGCCCAAGCGGCCCAAATGGCGGATCGCTAAACTGGTTCCAGCGCGGTGACATGGTTCCCCCGTTCGACGCAGCGGTCGCCGATATGAAGGTGGGTGAAATTGCCGGTCCTGTTCAGACGCAATTCGGTTGGCACTTGATCAAACTGAACGACACCCGCGCGATTGAACCGCTTGAACTGGATATCGTGCGTGAAGAACTTGCTGATCAATTGGCATCTGCAGCACTTGATGTAGCGATAGAAGGTCTGAAATCCGGTGCATCAATCGAGCGCATAGTCCCCGAGGATTTTGATCCGTCTGTTCTGAAAGACCTCTCACTTCTGGAGAATTAATCATGGCTTCGCTGCCCATTTCGCCACTCGCCCCTGCCAGTTTCCCCGAGTTGCCAATCATAGGGGGCGTGCGCTTTGCATCTGCGTCCGCGGGGGTGAAGTATCAAGGCCGAACCGATGTCATGCTTGCCGTTATGGACGCGGGCACATCTTTGGCTGGCGTCTTGACGAAATCGGCGACCCGCTCGGCGAACGTTTTGGACTGTCAGGCAAAAATCGGCATTACGGGCGATCAGGGCGCAGCTTTCATCGTCAATTCGGGCAATTCAAATGCGTTCACCGGACGCGCTGGTGAAGAATCTGTCAGCGCAATCTGCGATATGGTTTCGTCTGTCACTGGCCTGCCAGCCAATCGCGTGTTCACCAGCTCAACCGGCGTTATTGGTGAACGCCTGCCCCACGACCGCATCACCGCCAAAGTTGCCGAGCTTAACAACTCGCTTAGCCAAAACGGCATGAAGGGCGCGGCGTCTGCCATCATGACGACCGACACCTTCCCAAAGGGCGCAACGGCAGAAATCAACGTTGACGGAAAGCCCGTTCGGATCGCGGGCATCGCCAAAGGGTCCGGCATGATCGCGCCGGATATGGCAACGATGCTTGTCTACATATTCACCGATGCCAAGATCGCTCAAGTAGACCTTCAGGCAATGCTTTCCGAGCTAACCGAGGTCACGTTCAACAGCATTACGGTCGATAGCGATACATCAACTTCCGACACACTGTTGCTGGCCGCCACGGGTGCGTCAGGCGCGGAAGTTGGTGGTAACGCGGATTTCAAAACCGCCCTTCATGACGTGATGCTGGACCTGTCCCATCAAGTCGTTCGCGACGGCGAAGGTGCGACCAAATTCGTCGAGGTCGAAGTCACCGGAGCGGAAAGCGACACAGACGCCCGCATTCATGCGCTTGCGATTGCCAATTCACCGCTCGTTAAAACCGCAGTTGCAGGCGAAGATCCCAACTGGGGTCGTGTCGTCATGGCCATCGGAAAATCTGGAGCAGCCGCAGATCGCGATCTGCTTTCGATCCGCTTCGGAGACATCCTAGTCGCGGAAAAGGGCTGGGTTGCTGAAAGCTACACCGAAGAAGCGGGTTCATCTTACATGAAACAGCAAGAGCTGAAGATCCGTGTTGATCTTGGTCTTGGTGAGGGCGCTTCAAAGGTTTGGACCTGCGATCTGACCCACCAGTACATTGCTATCAACGCTGATTACCGCTCATGAAGATTGTCCATGTCTCTGCCGCCGCGCTGATTGATGTCGACGGGCGTATCCTTTTGACCCAGCGCCCCGAGGGCAAATCCATGGCTGGCCTATGGGAGTTTCCAGGCGGAAAAATCGAAGCTGGCGAGACGCCAGAACAGGCGTTGATCCGTGAGCTGGAAGAAGAGCTGGGGATCAACACATGGGCCAGCTGTCTGGCCCCGTTGACCTTTGCGAGTCACGGTTACGACGATTTTCATCTGGTTATGCCGCTGTTTGCCTGTCGCAAGTGGGAAGGGATTCCATACGGCAAAGAAGGTCAGAGCCTGAAATGGGTCCGCCCAAATCAACTTAAAGACTACCCAATGCCCCCCGCTGACGAACCAATTGTACCGATTCTACGTGATTGGCTTTGATTCCTGCACAATTTTGTCGACCGACATCGCAACGCAAGTTAGTTTTGCTTTAAGGGCAGCCATACCACTCTTACGGCTGCTTCTTATTTTGGGGGGTAAGTTCGCTTTGTATTCAAGGTGGACGTAAAAGGTTGAGGCTTTCATGCTCAAGACAATCATCACCGGTAGCCGGGCAATGGTGCAGGGCATTCTTGTTCGCACTTTTGACAACGGCCACATCGCCGTACGTATCGGCGATCGCATCTATGTGGGCGCGCCGGTCTCGTAAAGAATTTGCCGTTTGGGGACGGCTTAGACATCACTCACAAAAAAGGGTGCCTTGGTTTGGGCGCCCTTTTTTATTCTGAGTGTGTGTTGGACCTTAGTCTAGGTTACGCTCGATCTCTTCGCGCTCGAAGATTTCGATCACGTCGGCTGCGCGAATGTCATCGTAGTTTTCAAACGCCATACCGCATTCCTGACCAGACTGAACTTCTGCGACTTCGTCCTTGAAGCGCTTCAGTGTTTTAAGCGTACCTTCGTGGATCACAACGTTGTCACGTAGCAAGCGAACGCCAGCCGAACGACGGGCAACGCCTTCGGTGACCAGACAGCCAGCAACTTTGCCAACACCCGAAACCTTGAAGACCTCTTTGATCTCGGCGTAACCGATGAACTTCTCGCGGATTTCAGCAGACAGCAGACCCGAAGCCGCTGCTTTTACATCATCCACAAGGTCGTAGATCACGCTGTAATAGCGAACTTCGACGCTTTTCTGGTTGGCTGAATTACGGGCCGATGCGTTTGCACGGACGTTAAAGCCAAACACAGGGGCACCTGACGCTTCCGCAAGACCGATATCTGTTTCGGTAATCGCGCCAACACCCGAGTGAAGAACCCGTACACGGACTTCGTCGTTGCCGATCTTTTCCATCGCCTGAACGATAGCTTCTGCGGAACCCTGAACGTCTGCCTTGACCAGAATTGGCATTTCGGTGACGTTTTCGTCTTCCTTGGCTTTTTGCATCAGCTGCTCAAGAGTGGTCGCAGCACCAGCCGCAGCACGTTTCTCTTTCGACACGTTTGCACGGTATTCAGCAATTTCACGCGCCTGAGCATCTGTTTCGGTCACGTTCAAAACGTCACCGGCTTCCGGCGTTCCGTTCAGACCCAAAACTTCAACCGGAACCGACGGACCAGCCTCTTTTACGCGCTCGCCTTTGTCGTTGATCAGCGCACGGACCTTACCGTGCTGTTCACCCACAACAAAGATGTCGCCCTGACGAAGCGTACCGTTCTGAACAAGAACAGTCGCAACAGGACCACGACCAACGTCAAGCTGGGCTTCGATCACCGCACCCGTCGCAGAGCGATCCGGGTTAGCTTTCAGTTCAAGAATTTCCGCCTGCAGCGCGATGGCTTCAAGCAGTTCATCAAGACCCTGACCCGTGATGGCCGAAACTTCGACATCCTGAACTTCACCAGACATCTGTTCAACGATCACTTCGTGCTGCAACAGCTCTGCGCGAACCTTGTTCGGATCAGCACCAGGACGGTCGATCTTGTTGATCGCAACGATCATTGGAACGCCTGCAGCTTTCGCATGGTTAATCGCTTCAACGGTTTGCGGCATGACCGAATCGTCGGCTGCAACAACCAGAACAACGATGTCCGTCACCTGAGCACCTCGTGAGCGCATCGAAGTAAAGGCAGCGTGGCCCGGCGTGTCGAGGAAGCTCAGCGTTACGCCGTCATCATTGGTTACCTGATAGGCACCGATGTGCTGCGTAATTCCGCCAGCTTCGCCAGCCACGACTTTTGCGTCACGAATAGCGTCCAGCAGTGATGTCTTACCGTGGTCAACGTGGCCCATGATCGTAATGACTGGAGGACGTGGTTTGAGATCGTCGTCTTGATCTTCTTCCTGCTGAATAACATCTTCAACGTCTGCATCAGAAACACGCACGATCTTGTGGCCGAACTCTTCAATGATAAGTTCCGCAGTATCTGCGTCGATGGTTTGGTTCTGCGTCACCATCATGCCCATCTGCATCAGCGATTTGACCACATCAGCAACACGCTCGGCCATACGGTTAGCAAGCTCGCCGACCATGATTGCCTCGGGCAACTGAACGTCACGAATGATCTTTTCACGCTCTTGCGTGCCACCCATTGCTTTTTGACGCGCGCGCTCTTGCTTACGCTTCATTGCGGCCATGGATTTCTGACGTCCGCCACCACCAGACAACGCTTGGTTCAGTGTCAGCTTGCCAGAACGGCGGCCATCATCACGACCCTTGTTGCGGTTGTTACGATTGGCATCGTCACGTTCTTTCTTACGCGGAGTCGCTGCAGGCGCTGGCTTACCACCACCGCGCGGTGCTTCGCGCTGAACTTCTGCCTTAGGTGCAGGCGCGGCCTTTGCAGCTGCGGCTTCTGCAGCCTTGCGGGTCGCTGCTTCTTCAGCTTCACGCTTGGCGCGCTCTTCTTCATCAGCTTTGCGCTTAGACGCTTCTTCAACTTCGCGTTGCTCGCGCTCTTTAGCTTCTTGCTCGGCACGGCGACGCTCACGCTCTTCAGCGCGGGATTTTTCTTGGGCTTCTCGGTTTTTGGCTTCTTCAACTTCGCGAATTTTCGCAGCCTGAAGCGCCTTCATCCGGCGTTCCATTTCCGCATCGGAAATCCCTGCCGGACGTTTCGATTCGGCACCTCTGGAAGGCTTCGCACCCGAAGGTTTTGGGCCAGCTGCACCAGCCGCACCAGGTTTTGGCACTACAACGCGCTTGCGCTTGGTTTCCACAACAACACTTTTCGTGCGCCCATGGCTGAAGCTCTGCTTCACATTGCCGGAACGTGGACCGCCACGAAGACCTAGTGGTTTTTTGCCGTCGTTATCGCTCATAAAGCTTACTTACCCTTTCCGACGCCCCTTGGCGCCGTCATATCCGCGAACGCCTTTAAGACGTTGCGCTTCCTCTACAATACGAGACGTGAGTCCGCCAGAGGCAAGCGCCGCATGTATCACAGTTTGTCGGCCAAAAGCCAATCCCAGCTCATCTGAGGTCAGCCAGCCAATAAAAACACCGCCATAAGGGGTGCTCAATTTCGATTTTCCGCGTTCAGAACCGTCCGAAGATTGGATCAGCACATCCGCATAGTCCTTGATCAGCCAGTCCTTGACCTTTTCGTAGCCCGCGACAGAAGTTCCGCCTTTGCGGGCCATTGAAATAAGATCGACGGTCCGCCGCGCGAGTTGTGTCTCGATATCCTGAATCATTCCTTCAGGCACCGTTACCTTCTGTCGGGCTGCTTTTGAGAACAGGCCGTTCTGAATTGCTTCGCCAAGTGCTGCGCGATTGGCACTTACCCAAATCCCACGACCCGGCAATTTGCCAAGGATGTCTGCTACGATCTGGTTGTCCGGGCCGACAACGAAACGGATTAGCCCAAGCTGAGGCTGTACATCGCCAGTGACGATGCATTTGCGTTCCGGATCACCCGAACTTCCGCCGGTTTTGTTACCGCGCGCCATGTTGGACCCCGCCAAGGCCGATTAGACCTCGGCGCCCTCCTCGGTTTCGTCGCCTTCAAGCTCTTCGCCTTCTTCCTCTTGTGCGGCAAGCTCTTCAGGATCTACCCAGCCCAGCTGAATGCGGGCGTTCATGACAAGGATTTGCGCTTCTTCAAGCGACATACCAAACGGTTCAAGAATACCGTCATCTTTTACACGCTGTCCTTCGACAGTGGTCCAGCCACCCGCCAGTTCCCAGTCAGCACAGGTTGCGAAATCTTCCAACGACTTCACGTCGTCTTCAGCTAGCGCAACGATCATCTCAGGTGTCAAACCTTCGAAATCAAACAGGCTCGCCTCGACGCCCATTGCCTGAGCAGCTTCGATAGCCCGACGTGCACGTTCTTCCAGAACGTCACGCGCACGCGCCTGAAGTTCGGACGCTGTACCTTCGTCAACACCGTCAATCGACAGAAGCTCTTCAGCTTCGACGTAAGCGACTTCTTCAAGGTTGGTAAACCCTTCGGCAACCAGCAACTGAGCGAAGAACTCGTCAAGATCCAGAGCGGCCATGAACAACGCTGTGCGCTCTTCAAACTCTTTCTGGCGACGGATTGAATCTTCCTGTTCGGTGATGATGTCGATATCTAGGTTCGTCAGCTGAGACGCCAGACGCACGTTCTGACCACGACGGCCAATTGCCAACGACAGCTGTTCATCAGGAACAACAACTTCGATTTTGCCGGCTTCTTCGTCTAGAACAACCTTGGAAACTTCAGCAGGCTGAAGCGCATTCACTAGGAATGTCGGCTGATCTTCATTCCAAGGAATGATGTCGATTTTTTCGCCCTGAAGCTCGTTCACAACAGCCTGAACACGGCTACCGCGCATACCGACACAGGCACCAACTGGATCAATACCGCCGTCATAGGAAATTACGGCGATCTTCGCTCGCGAACCCGGGTCACGGGCAACGGCTTTGATCTCGATGATACCGTCGTAAATCTCAGGCACTTCCATTTTGAACAGCTCGGCCATGAATTCTGGCGCTGTCCGGCTTAGGAAGATCTGTGGTCCACGGGTTTCGCGGCGCACTTCCTTGATGAAGGCACGAACGCGATCATTCGGACGGTGGCTTTCGCGGCCAATCTTTTCGTTGCGGCGCAGGATGGCTTCACCACGACCCACATCGACAATCACGTTGCCGTATTCTTCGCGCTTAACAACGCCGTTGATGATGGTGCCTTCGCGATCAATGAATTCTTCGTACTGACGATCACGCTCAGCTTCACGAACCTTCTGCAAGATAACCTGCTTGGCCGATTGCGCCGCGATCCGGCCCAGCTCTACCGGAGGAACTTCCTCGGTGAAGGCGTCGCCAACAGATGGGTTTTCCATGTACTGTTTGGCTTGCTCAACGGTGAACTCAGCCTGATAATTCTCAAGCTCTTCATCTTCGACCACTGTGCGAACGCGGGTGAATGTCGCTTTACCGGTTTTACGGTCGATCGACACGCGGATGTCCATTTCCGATCCGTAACGCGACTTGGCAGCGCGGGCGAGCGATTCTTCCATCGCTTCCACGACCAAGTTCGGGTCGATCATTTTCTCGCGTGCAACGGCTTCGGCTGTCTGTAGCAGCTCAAGCTGGTTTGCAGAGGTAATTGCCATCTCTATTTCCTCGCTAAAAGGCCCTTAGGCCGATCCTTCATCTTCACCGTCCAGGACGGTCTCAATCTCATCAAACTGTTTTTCATCCACGTCGCCGGCATCCTTACGGGCGCGCAGCACATCACGGATCAATTCATCGGTTAGAACCAACTTGGCATCTTCAAGCCATTCGAACTTAAGCCCGATAGTCACGTCTTCACCAAGCTCTTCGATGGTGACCAAAACTTCGTCATCCTCGGTTCCGGCGATCTGCCCCTTAAAGCGGCGACGGCCGTCAATCAGCTCGGTCGTTTCAATCTTCGTCTCGTATCCGACCCACATGTCGAAATCCTTGAGACGGGTCAAAGGCCGGTCAATCCCGGGCGATGACACCTCAAGCGCGTAGGCATCAAGAATCGGATCCTCAACATCGAGAACCGCACTTACAGCAGTCGAAATCGCCGCGCAGTCATCCACTTCGATGCCACCTTCGGGTTTTTCAGCCATAATCTGCAGCGTAGTCGCCTTGCCGCTCATCAAGCGGATGCGCACCAGTTCAAATCCGAGATCCTCAATCACAGGAGTGATGATCTCAGCTAGTCGGCGGTCAATAGCTGCCTTTGCTATCAGGTCGTTTGTCATATCGTTCGTTCATTCTTGGGTGCAGGCACAAAAAAACGGGCCCGCGGCCCGTTGGTATTTCCCGGTGGAGCGTTGATCCGTTTCCGGTCCAGCGCGCCGCTGTTGAGGGCCATATACGCAGGTTCATGTGAGTCTGCAAGGGGCAGTTCAAAACTCTGGTCATTCTGATCGGGATACCGATAAATAGAACAATGCACACTGTCATCATCATCCCGGCCCGTTATGCCTCGTCCCGCTATCCGGGCAAGCCGTTGGCGATGTTGACGCTACCGGATGGATCGCAAAAATCGCTGGTCCAGATGACGTGGGAAGCGGCGCAATTGGTGTCTGGGATTGATGCAGTCTACGTCGCCACCGATGACGACCGGATTGCGCAGGTTTCCCAAAACTTCGGGGCTGAGTGAGACTTACGATTGGTTTCTCAGCAACGTGGACCAGCTGCGGTCAAGCAAATGACTATCGAGGTTCAAATGTGATAGTCTCGAACGGTTTTCGGGCAGGGGTTTCGGGAAACGCGAAAAGTCCGTACCGGTTTAGGGCTATATAGCCTGCCACATTGGCAAAAGACGCTTCAATATGCCTTTGTGCGCTTCTCTTTAGAATTTCTTGAACTTGTCGAACTTTACCGGTGTTGCCGCGTCAACGTCTTCAGCAAGCTGTTTCCCAATAATGTCGTCCAAAAATTTCGGTGCAATTCCAAATCCAGGACGAACTGACCGCACATCTTCCATCGTCACAATATGGCCAGCCTT
>CAYZAY010000045.1:0-944 GCA_964476515.1 uncultured Rhodobacterales bacterium | reverse complement strand
CGGACAAAATACAGAGATCGGCGGAATTTTGCGTTGGAACGTTCGGACGATTTCCGGCCATAATCGACACTGCCGATCGACTCCCACGAAGTTCGGGCGGATGCGCAAAGTGAAGTAAACTCTGGCGGCTCCAGTGAAAAGCTATCATCCGGACCGCCCGCAGTCCGATCAAGCGTAAAGTGTTTTTCAACAATTGCGCCGCCAAGCGCAACGCTGGCAATTGCCGTTGTCGAATCTAATGTGTGATCGGACAGTCCGACCGGAACGCCGAAGCGCTTCATCATATCAGGGATTGTCGCTAGATTGTAATCTGACGCTGGAGCTGGATAGCCACTTACACAAAGAAGCAGGGCGAGCCGATTGCAGCCGCCATCCCGCGCTGCCTCTACTGCTTCTGAAATCTCATCGGCATCTGCCATGCCCGTCGAAATGATCATCGGTTTTCCAGTACTGGCAATGTACTTGATCAACGGAAGATCGACACATTCAAAGCTAGCGACTTTATAGGCGGGTGCGCCTAGATCTTCGAGAAGATCGACGGCTGTTGCGTCAAACGGAGATGAAAACATCGTTACAGAATGATTACGAGCACGTTCAAACAATGGCAAATGCCATTCCCAGGGGGTTTTCGCCTCGTCGTAAAGATCAAAAAGACGTCGACCGTCCCAAAGCCCGCCTCTGATCATAAAATCTTCAGTTGAAGCATCCAGAGTGATAGTTTCAGGTTTGTAAGTCTGAATTTTGATCGCGTCGGCACCAGTTTTTGCGGCGGCATCGACCAGTTTTAGAGCCTGATCAAGCGAACCGTTATGATTCGCAGAAAGTTCGCAAATTATGTACGGTGGGTAATCTTGTCCGATGAGACGCCCTGCAATGTTCATTGTCGGATTTGTCATTGATTTGCTCGTTCTAACAATCTGCTTAAATGCTCGCCCCGGTTATCT
>CAYZAY010000044.1:18395-18976 GCA_964476515.1 uncultured Rhodobacterales bacterium | reverse complement strand
CAGTGCGGTTTGCTGCGGTCAAACTTTTCCTTTGCCATGCCTAAAGGCACCTCTTTTATTGGGGGGTCTTACAGACCCGATTATGTCCTGCGGGCGCGTTTATTTGGTCAGGAAGCTAAAATCAAGCGCCCAGTTGCGCTTCTCGTCCGGCTCTTGAGAAATTGTGGTCTCTTCAACCTCTCCTTCGCCGACCGCGAACCACTCGCCATTTTCCTGAAGCCACTCTTCCAGCTTAAGAGCCACTTTTCGCGACAACTGGTCAATCTGTTGATCGCGGGTGCTGAATAGCCCGGATCCAATCACTGTTTTGGCGGTGAAATCTTCAAGCACGGCGATCTGATGCGCTTCTTCATTCAGCTTTTCACCTGCGGCGTCATCCCAAACGGTGGCGTGAATAATCAAAGCTGACTTCGGCGATAAAACCACTGGCAAACCGACATCCGCCAAAACGTACCCGTCAACGCTGACGCCAAGATTATATAGCTTGTCACCTTCGTAGGGGTCCAGCCGGTCACCAATGGCGGATTGAACGGCCTCGATCAACTCGTCTGCGGTCGCTTCACGCGACCCCGGCCCCATAT
>CAYZAY010000044.1:16818-18385 GCA_964476515.1 uncultured Rhodobacterales bacterium | reverse complement strand
TGGGTGCAACAACGATGTTGTGACCAAGCGCAAAGTTCCCCAAATCCAGCATTGGCTTTTGTTCTGGCAGAACAGAACACGCACAAAGCGCAAGGATCGCAGCGGCAGATATAAGCAGATTTTTCATTGGCACCCTTTAAAACATTGCCCTCTCCTAGCGCTTGAAGACCGGCTCTGCAATCTTCACCATTGCGTCAAGGCAAGGGGCGGCTACACTCTGCCTGTCATTTAAGCGCGCCCATGTCAGAACCCGTCAAAGTACAACTAGTCACCAAACCGATGTCGATCCTTCAGTCGCTGGGGTCGGCGCGTCGAAATTTGCTGTCCATATTGCCCGACATCGCCACCAGGCAGCCAATCGTTTCTGGCAAAACCGGAATTCGCTGGCATATGGTCATGGACCCCGACGCACTGCGGCGGATATTGCGCGACAAGCTGGCTGACTATCCAAAATCCGGTGTAACAAAATCGCTACTCAGACCGGCAATCGGGAACTCGTTATTCATCGCTGAAGGCCATCATTGGCAATGGCAACGCCGCGCGGCGGCTCCGGTGTTTTCGCACCGGAATGTTTCGGCTCTTGGGCCTGTCATGACCCGCGCAGCCGAGGCAACATCAGTGCGTGTCGCCCAGTCAAACGGGCATCCGATTGATATGTTCGATGAAATGGTAAGCGCGACGTTTCAGGTCATCGCTGATGTTACGCTATCAGGTGATTCAGAATTCGACCGCGACACTGTCCACCGCGCCATCGACGACTACATCCTAGCGGCTGGCCGTGTCACGCTTGCCGATATGTTCAACCTTCCTGCTTGGGTCCCGCGCGGTGGATGGTTTAAATCCCGACGCGCACTTGGACAGATGCAACGCATCGCCGACGCAACGATTGAGGCCCGCAAATCAGAACCCAACATAGGCACGCCGGATTTGCTTGATCTGCTTCTCGACGCACAAGACCCCGAAACCGGTCAGAGCATGTCCACCGCCGAGCTTCGTGACAATCTTTTGACCTTCATCGTCGCAGGCCATGAAACCACCGCCTTAACCCTTTCTTGGGCGCTATATCTCTGCGGTTTTGATAAATCCGTTCAAGAGCGTGCGCGAAATGAAGCACAAACCGTATTGGGCAAACGTCCTGCAACTCAGGACGACTTAGCCGATCTGCCATATACCCGCGCCATCATCGAAGAAACGCTTCGCCTCTACCCACCTGCGGCAATGCTTGCG
Source organism: uncultured Rhodobacterales bacterium (assembly GCA_964476515.1). Classification (GTDB taxonomy): domain Bacteria; phylum Pseudomonadota; class Alphaproteobacteria; order Rhodobacterales; family Rhodobacteraceae; genus JASMHC01. The sequence goes on along the minus strand of CAYZAY010000044.1, from coordinate 17,158 downwards.
CGAACAGCTGTGGCCGAGGATCGCCTCTGCGGTCGAGAGGTTCGGCCAAAAGACACGCTGATCATTCCGATCTACGCGCTCCACAGAAGCCATGTGCACTGGGACGATCCTGACAGCTTTGATCCTGATCGGTTTCTGGGCGCGCAAATAACCCGCTTTACCTATCTACCCTTTGGCGATGGGCCCCGTATCTGTATCGGACAAAGCTTCGCCCTGCAGGAGGCGGTTATCATCCTCGCCACGCTGCTGGCGCGGTTCGACTTCAGCCCTGTGGTCGGCAAAACCCCTAAGCCGGTCATGCTACTCACGCTTCGCCCACAAGGCGGGGTATGGCTAAAAG
>CAYZAY010000044.1:10201-16808 GCA_964476515.1 uncultured Rhodobacterales bacterium | reverse complement strand
CATCTTTTGTCTCAAAATATTCCTGGGGGTTTGGGGGCAACGCCCCCAATGGATCGGGGCCCTAAGGCCACGAAACCACTTAACCCAGATCGCCAGCCAGACCTTTTTCGATCAGCGCGATGCTCTCTTCAACACCGTAAAGCGCGATGAAGCCACCAAAACGCGGACCTTGTGATGCGCCTAACAGTACTTCGTAGATGGCCTTGAACCAATCCCGAAGCGGCTCAAAGCCGTGGCTCTTACCAACTGCAAACACGATAGACTGTAGGAAATCTTCGCTCGCATAGTCAGCTTCAGGCAAAGGATCCTCGTTCCCTGCCGCTGCGTTTTTCTTGGCGATCTGTTCAAGCGCAAAATCCGATGACCGCAATGCAGCCGCCAAATCTTCCAGTGCAGCACGTTCCTGATCGCTTGGTGCACGGAACACCTTGGTCGGCTTCACAAAGTCGTTGAAGTAGCGAACAGCGTAACCCGCTGCCGCATCCAGACCCGGATGGGTTTCAGGCGATGCATCAGGCGCATATTTTCCGATAAAGCCCCACATCTGCGACTTGTCTTCCGCTGAAGACGCCGACGCCAGATTAAGAAGCATCGAGAACGGCACGACCATATCGCTGACCGGCGGCTGACCACGGTGGATATGCCAAACCGGATTGTTGACCCGCTGCTTCATGTCTTGCGTTTCAAACGCCCGCAGCTGCTGATGGTATTCATCCATCGCCCGCGGAATCACGTCGAAATACATGCGCTTCGCAGTCTTCGGCTTTTGGTACATGAAATAGGACAAGCTCTCGGTCGAGGCATAGCTCAGCCACTCGTCAATCGAAATCCCGTTGCCTGACGACTTGGAAATCTTCTGACCTTTGTCATCCAAGAACAGCTCATAAGTGAAGTGCTCAGGCGCGCGCTGACCTAGCGCTCGGCAGATACCGTCATAAATCGGCGTGTTGGTGCTGTGATCCTTGCCGTACATTTCAAAATCAACGCCCAGCGCAGCCCAACGGGCGCCGAAGTCGGGCTTCCATTGCAATTTCAGGTTGCCGCCGGTGACTGGAAGCGTCCATTCCTTACCGTCTTCGTCATCAAAGGTGATCTCACCCTTCTCGGCATCCACGTTCTTCATCGGCACATAAAGCACGCGACCTGTTTCAGGATGGATCGGCAAGAAGATCGAATAGGTTTGACGACGCTCTTCACGCAAAGACTTCAACATGATTTTCATCACATCGTCATAACGTTCAACAGCGCGCAGTAGCACGTCGTCGAACTTGCCCGACTTGTAAAACTCGGTTGCCGAATAAAAATCATACTCGAACCCGAAAGTATCAAGGAACCGGCGCAACATGGCGTTGTTGTGATCACCAAAACTGTCGTGGGTGCCAAACGGATCAGGCACCGATGTCAGCGGTCTTTGCAGGTTCTCGTGCAACATTTCCTGATTGGGTACGTTACCCGGCACTTTGCGCATGCCGTCCAGATCATCTGAAAAACAGATCAGCTTGGTCGGAATGTCCGAGATCGCTTCAAACGCGCGACGGATCATCGTTGTGCGCAGAACCTCGCCAAAGGTGCCGATGTGTGGCAGCCCCGACGGCCCGTACCCAGTCTCGAACAAGACATATCCCTTTTCGGGCGGCGCTTTTTCATAGCGTTTGAGCAACCGGCGCGCTTCTTCAAAGGGCCAGGCTTTTGTGCTCATCGCTGCGTCGCGAAAATCGGACATGTTCTTCTCCATCAGCCTCCGGCACCCTATATGCCAGAACAAGACCTCTCCCTATTGCCGAGAGAGCAATAGGTCAATATTCTGCACTGCAACAAAGCCCGAAAGGATAAATAACGTGAGCCGACCAGAACCCCATCCCCTAACACCAGAAGATTGCCTAGTGGCGATGATGGTCGCTGTGTCCGCTTCGGACGAAAACATGCGCACCTCGGAATTGCTGAAGATTCAGACGACGGTGAACAACCTTCCGATTTTTGGCAACTACGACGCGGATCGCATTCAAACCGTCAGTCAGGTCGTCCTTGATCTGTTTGAACAAGAGGATGGCTTGGACGCCCTATTTGGTCTGATCCGCGATAACCTTCCGGAAAGCTTGAATGAAACAGCCTATGCGATGGCATGCGATGTCGCCGCCGCCGACGGTCGGCTTCTTGAATCCGAACTCCGTTTGCTGGAAGAAATGCGCTACGAACTAAACATAGACCGCCTGCACGCAGCGGCAATCGAACGCGGTGCACGCGCGCGCCACATGACGCTCTGACAAACCAGCTTCATCTTGCCAAAAATACCGCAGGGGTGAATTGGCCAAAGGCCAAGAGGGGGCAGCGCCCCCTTACGCCCAGCTATTGATCAAGCGGTTCTGCAAATAGCGCGCCCGCTGACCCCAGCTTTTTGATCCCGGCGGCCGTTCGGACCCTTTCAGGTCCGCACGTTTGCGACGGTCAAAATCGACTGAAAAGATCGCGAATGTCAGTTCCTGCCCGCTCGGCATTTCAAGATATCCAGCCAGACCGCTGGCATAATGCAACGTGCCAGTCTTGTGCCACTTCTTGATGGTGCCTTTCGACCCACCAACCGCCTTCATCTTGATCAATGGAACAAGCGTTTCTTTGCACCAAGGATCAGTCAACAGCGTCGCCAAAGCCTTGGGGGCAATACGGGACCGGTCCCCCAGACCAGAATGATCCACCTGATCAATCCCGATCACACCAAACCGTTCCCGCGCCCAGCGATTCATCTCGCGCGCTGAATCTGAAAACGAAACAGCACGCCCCAACCGTTTGGCCGACGCGGCCATTCCAACCGCTTCTGCCGTCAGATTGTAGCTGTACTTCAACATGTCCTTAAGGATCTTCGACATCACAGGGCTTTCGCGCTTGGCCATGATGAAACTGTCATCCGGAATGGCTGCAATCTCTTCAGCCACAGGCAGTGTCAATCCGTTCTGGGCAGCCACTGCGCGAAACACTTCGCCCGCATAAGCAACCGGCTGACGGGCTGGAAGCCACCGCGCCCCGCCTTTTCCTAACGCTGCTTTGGCAACGGTCCAGCCGTCAATTCCATCCAGATTGTCATAGGTATAAACCTTGCCCATACGCTCTTGTGCCGAGATTGTTGCAACCGTGACATCCGCCGTATACCGGCCGGATCGTGCATCTAGGTTCAGATCGTATTTGCCGGATTTGCGTATCCACTCGAACCGGATGCGATTGCGGTTCAGCATAATTCCCGACACCGCAGGGTTATAGGCCACGTGCTCCGGCTGATTGCGGTCAATCCGCTCGGCAAAGGGCAACGCGCCGCTCCAGACAAAAAGCTTGCCTGAGATCGAGGTGATACCCATCTCGACCAACTGCTTGGTCAGATCGCCCAAGCCATCCGTCGTCAGTTCGGGGTCGCCCCCGCCGCATAGGATGAGATCGCCTTTCAGAACCCCGCCTTCGTCCAGATAGCCGGTTCCTAGCACTTTGGTTTCAAAAACATGATCCCCGCCAAGAACATCCATCGCGTAGAGCGCGGTCAATGCTTTGACCACACTAGCTGGCGGCAAACCGACATGGGCGTTGTGCTCCTGAATAACTTCGCCCGAGTTAGCATCCATCACCAAGAAGCTGGTCTTTCCATCAAGACGCGCTTCTTCGATCATCTTTTCGTAGGGCTGTTTGGGTTTTGGCGGAACATAGTCGGGACGCAGCGGAGGAACAGGCACATTGACCGGACCCGCTGCGCGCGCCATCCCCGCAGATAGCGCTGCCGCTGACATGGCCAGCAGCCGTCGTCTCGTAATCCCCAACCTCATGGGGGCCGTTTATGCCAGCACTTCTGACAGAAACAAGAGTTAACCTTTGAATAGGTTGAATTAATCCTCGAGGTCGTCGATCTTCCAGTTTCCCTTTGCACGGATCGCGCTGGATGAAAGGTCAACCAAAGGAACATTTTGATAGGCCCATGCAGGTGCCTGATACGCCCCTAAAAGCCGCGCTTTTGCCCCCTTTAGGCGGAAATGCCGATAGACTTTGGCGGCCTTGGACCTGCGTGCACCCAGCCGCTGACCCGAACGCGCGATAACGGCTATGGGCACGCTTTCCATGATGTCCTGCCAGTTTTGCCAGCGACTTAGCTGCGCGAGGTTATCCGCCCCCATCAACCAGACAAACCGAACCCCCGGATAAAACCGATGAAGGTGCTTGATCGTGTCGGCGGTATAACGGCTGTTAAGATCGGCCTCTATATCCGTGACTTCGACCTTTGGGTGATTGATCAGAATTTTGGCAGCCGCCATTCGCTGTTCGATCGGGGCTGGGCCGTGCTCTTTAAGAGGGTTGCCCGGGGATACAACCCACCAGACTTTATCAAGATCAAACCGCTTGATCGCTTCGCGTGTGATATGCGCATGCCCTTCGTGGGGGGGATCAAAAGACCCTCCGAGCAGGCCGATGACCTGACCCTTTCTGGCGTATGGGAAGCGATGGCGCATTTGGCTTTTGTAGCGCAGGTGTCTGGCGTTGGGGAGAGCATTTCTGACTTTGTTTTCGGTGCGTTGCACCGAACCGGTTTAGGGGGCTCTGCCCCTCATGGCCTTTGGCCAATTCACCCCCGCGGTATTTTTGGCAAGCTGAAGTTAGCTTTGGTCTAGGATTGCGGACAGGGATTTATGTCGTACAGAGCTTTGCTCCACGCGGTTTGCGCATTGAACGGTTCGACCATCCAGTCGTCGTCCGATTTACGGGGGATCATGCCGCGACTGATCATATAGTCTGGACGATAGGTTGGAGAACCGACGGCTTTGATTTCATCGCAGGTTTCGCTGAGGAACACGCTTTCCGGGCTCCTCAGTTCATCTACCCAGGTCTTCAATTCCTGCATTTGGGCGAAATCATAACCGGTGAAAATCCAGCTGTTCAGTTCACCCACGATCACATGGGCGCTTTCGTCTTTTACCCGCTGTTGGTCGAAAAGGATGAAGCTGGAGTAGGCAAGGTAAAGCTGAACCGCCCGCCTTGGATCATCCTGATCCATGCAAGCGCGGGTGGCCGAGGCCAGCTCTCGGGCAGTGATGCCAGATGTGACCTCGGCCGGTGGGAGACATCCATAACGCCTGATGTCCTGACTATATGCCGCTGAACCCAGCGCCATGAGGAAAGCCAGAACCGTAAACGGCAAAGAAAATGTCATGGGGTGAGTGTAGCGCGACGAAGGTGTTTTGGGGAGTCACGTTTGGGTGGGGGGTGTTTATCGACCGTGCGCCGAAGAAAACCCTTGTTTACCTTCATCCAGCAATTTCCATCACGTGCACAGATCGTGGAACCTTCGGGGCATAGGATAGCGAAAGCAAGGATTCCGAGACCCCGGCCAGACCACCGCAGATATCGACAGGTAGAGAGGTTTTTAGCCTCTCTTGGCAGAAGAACCGCGACCAACTGGCGGGCCCGCCACCCTTATACGATCAGGATTTAGCGAACTACCCTGCCGAGGCATGCCTCGTGTGGGGCAAAAAGCCTGTCACCCCAGCGAAAGCAGGGGCCTGGCTTAATCTCACGCCCAACATTGCAGGGTCCCGCTTGCGTGGTGATGGCATCAGTTCTCCCCAGAACTAGAGGTTAAATTTTTCCTCACTTGAATATACGCTCTCTCGCATCCGCATTCTACTTATGATTGCATTTCAAAATTTATCTAGAACTCTTTTAACTGTTTGTGTTGTCCTTACCGCCCAACCATCCACCGCCGATAGCTTAGCGTGCAGCGAAGGTTTTGCCGAAAGAGTCTGCGTAAAAACTGACCTTGGCACATGTGAACCTGACAAAGCCCAAGAATACGCTGACAGGATTTTGCTAGCCTTGAAAGATGCACATCCCACGCTGCGAAGATTAGCCTGTGATGTAGACCGGTACATTGTCGAGGATCTGGAATACTCCGCAGGAAATATAAAAAGCTCTGGGTTCGTTATTATGCGTCTGGACCCGCTCAATTTCGATGCCGCATGGTCGTCCGAAGAAAGCCTTCAAGGCAGAGTGAAGCGCTGGAACGCGCACTCGAACATATGGGCGAATGGTCTGAGCACGCCTTATTCGGGACTTCAATACGTACTTTACCACGAACTGGCCCATTATCTCGAACTAGGCAGCAGCCTCGAGTTTCCCGCATTCAATTGTTCCGAGTTCGAACCGACGTCCCCGACCCTTACTGCCATGAAATTGTGTTGGTCAGACGACGAGTGTTCTCTGGATTTTACGGATGAGGAAATTTCCGATTCCTTGGCCGACCTTAAAACAATGCGCCACATCTCATTCTACAGCCTGAAAAACCATAGAGAGGACTTTGCCGAGTTGGTGTCCAGGAGCTTGCTTTTGAGCAAAACGGGTTCCACGGCGCATTACGGGTACAATGGCAAAATAATATTCGACCTGAACGAAGCCATCATATCGGATCGCATGGCTCAAAAAATGCGCATTGTTTCCCTGATGCTGGATTTTCCCTTTGACGACCCGGAGAAAGCGGAAAAGCTAATGTACGAAAACGCGATCTGCATCGGAGCCTTTGCACGATCACCGGCGGGCTGAAGCCCGCCCTACGGCGCGCCCCAAACTGTAGGGCGGGCTTCAG
>CAYZAY010000044.1:0-10189 GCA_964476515.1 uncultured Rhodobacterales bacterium | reverse complement strand
CCCCCCGCCACTGCATCAAACCCTTCCACATCCCATTGCCCCCGTCCCCGCCCCGCGCTATCACCCCTGCTAACGTAAAATTCACCCGCAGGAGAGCAACATGGCCTCGTATCAGTATGTCTATCACATGGACGGTGTTTCAAAGACCTATCCCGGTGGCAAAAAGTGTTTTGAAAACATCCGCCTAAGCTTCCTGCCGGGTGTGAAAATCGGTGTGGTCGGTGTTAACGGCGCGGGTAAATCAACGCTGCTGAAAATCATGGCTGGCCTCGACAAAGATTTCTCGGGTGAAGCTTGGGCCGCCAAGGGTGCCAACATTGGCTACCTGCCGCAGGAGCCTCAGCTGGATGAAAGCCTTGATGTGCGTGGCAACGTGATGCTGGGTGTGGCCGCCAAGAAAGCCAAGCTGGACCGTTTCAACGAACTGGCCGTGAACTACTCGGACGAAACCGCCGACGAGATGGCGCAGCTTCAGGACGAGATCGATAGCGAGAACCTCTGGGATCTCGACAGCCAGGTTGACGTCGCGATGGAGGCCCTGCGCTGCCCCGATGACAGCGCCGAAGTAGCCAGTCTGTCGGGTGGTGAGAAACGCCGTGTCGCACTCTGCAAACTCTTGCTCGAAGCGCCTGATATGCTGCTCTTGGACGAACCGACCAACCACCTTGACGCCGAAACCATCGCGTGGCTGCAACAGCACCTGATCGACTACAAAGGCACCATCCTCTGCGTTACCCACGACCGTTATTTCCTTGACGATATCACCGGTTGGATCCTCGAACTCGACCGTGGCCGCGGCATCCCCTACGAGGGCAACTATTCTGCGTGGCTGGAACAAAAGGCCAAGCGTTTGGCGCATGAAGCCCGTGAAGATAAGTCTAAGCAAAAGACGCTTGAACGCGAACTTGAATGGATGCAGCAGGGCGCAAAGGCCCGTCAGGCGAAATCCAAAGCACGGATTTCGGCCTATAACGACCTCGCCAACCAGTCCGAACGCGAAAAGATCGGCCGCGCACAGATTGTCATTCCGAACGGTCCGCGTCTCGGGTCTAAAGTGATCGAAGTTGACGGCCTGAAAAAGGCGATGGGCGACAAGCTGTTGATCGAGGATCTTGAGTTCAGCTTGCCACCCGGTGGCATTGTTGGCGTCATCGGGCCGAACGGTGCGGGTAAATCGACGCTGTTCAAAATGCTGACCGGTCAGGAGCAGCCCGACGAGGGCGAGGTGTCTTATGGCGACACCGTTAAGCTGTCCTATGTTGATCAATCGCGCGACGATCTTGCGGCCAAGGAAACCGTGTGGGAGGCGATCTCTGGCGGGGCCGAGATTATCGAATTGGGCGACGCGCAGGTGAACAGTCGCGCCTATTGTTCGTCGTTCAACTTCAAGGGTGGCGATCAGCAGAAACCTGTGGGCCTCTTGTCAGGCGGTGAACGCAACCGAGTGCATATGGCGCGCCTGTTGAAAGAGGGCGGCAACGTACTCTTGCTCGACGAACCGACCAACGACTTGGATGTGGAAACCCTGCGGGCTTTGGAAGACGCGCTGGTCGATTTCGCCGGCTGCGCCGTGGTCATCTCACACGACCGCTTCTTCCTCGACCGGATTTGCACGCACATGCTGGCGTTTGAAGGCGATGCGCACGTTGAGTGGTTCGAGGGTAACTTTGAGGACTACGAAGAGGACAAGAAGCGGAGACTTGGGGCTGATGCGCTTGAGCCGAAGCGGTTGAAGCATAAGAAGTTTTCGCGGTGAAGAGGGATGGTTACCTCTCGAAATACCGTTCACGATTTTGCGCGTAGGACATTGAAAAATCTCGAAGCCATTGAAGAGATGGCACGCAAAGATCCGAATGATTATTTTGAGGTTACTCAACTCATCAACTCCGCAATCGGATTGCTTATTTTCCCGAAAGAAGTCGACTACGACTCAATTCCCGAAATTGCGTTGGATAATCTCCCAATGGAAATCCCGCTTCCGAAGATTCTCCACGGACGACTTCCCAAGGATAACCTTCGCGAACTGGTTCGCTATTTGCGCAACGGGTTCGCGCATTACAATGTAGAATTTGAAAACTTTAATAATCAAATAGTGGGAGTCTATATTTGGAATGGCGAAGGAGGGGGCGTTGATTGGGTCGCTTACACTAGTGTGGATGATCTACGAAAACTGCTCATATTCACTGCCAACAAGTTGATCAATGCGACCAAGAAGTCTCAAAACATTAGCGCGCTTGAGCAACTGGAACGTCAACTTAAAGTAAACTTAAGATTGATTTCCCGTGAAGGGATCAACTGAACTAACGAGACCAACCGTAGTGTGGGTTTCCAACTTACCATTCCCCAACCCCATGCAATCGCGGGGTTGCAAACCCACCCTACGCAATTTCTCTGTAGGGCGGGCTTCAGCCCGCCAACTTGGGGCGTGTGTGAACGCGATATTATCGTTCGTGAGTCGGGCTTAAGCCCGACCTACATTTGGTTATTTTCCAAACGTGCCCTCTCGTATTTCGCCGATAAACTCCGGATCAACCTTCCCCAACCGAACATCCCGATGGATCGACGAAAACAGCCAATCCGTCGGGGTCTCACACAACCCGTGTTTCACGGGGTTTATCCAACAATATCGAATATGCGCATCGTAATCGCGTTGGTCGCGGATTTGGTGTTCCCAAAACCGGCGTTGCCAGATGCCGACCTCACGTTTATCCAACCGTAGGCCGGGCTTCAGCCCGGCATATTTACCACTCCTGACAACAGGTAAATCCATTGGCGGGCTGAAGCCCGCCCTACGGAGGTTCATGACAAACAACGCCTTCATGGACGCCATGCGGATTGCATAATCGCCGTCCCCATCCGGCAACGTCCAAACCGCATGCATATGGTCTGGCAAAACGACCCAAGAATCAATCTCAAACGGTCGACGCGCCTTGGTCACCGCCACGGCTTCACGCAGCAAGTCCACATGGTCCACCAACAACGTCCGTCCACGTTGCGCGAGATTGACGGTGAAAAACACCGTGGCGCCGCCCTTGGTTGGCCTTTTATAATTCGACATCCCCAAACATGAGCAATCAAAGGTAAATAAACCCCATACATACCCCCTGATATTGAATAACCCGCGCCCTCAACCTTAGAAAATCTTCAAGAACCCGCTGACCTCACGTCGGTTTGACCCCAAGCAAGGACAGCGTGGAAAATATTGGTTAACGTGGGGAATACCCTCCAGTCATGAGGAATGAAGGAGCAAGAATATGAAACTATTTATCACAGCAGCCGCGGCAACTCTGGTCGCGACACAAGCATTCGCCGGATCGTGGGAGGTCCGCTGCCAGACAGAAACCGTCCCGTATCAGGAAAGCTTGGGCGGCACGCCGGAAGAGGTTCTTGGTGGCGCGATCATCGGTGGTCTACTTGGCGGCGCGGCAACTGACGATAACGCAGGCGCAGTTGTTGGGGCCATCATAGGTGGTGCACTGGCTAACGAAGGCGGTGGCACCATCACAAGTTACCGCGAAGTCGAGACGTGTTCGAGTGTGTTCATCCCTGATCGCATCACCGACGTCCAATTTCTCGAAGATGTTTTGCGTGACCTGAACGCAGGCCGCTCAGTCAACCATGAGCTAACTATGGATGTTCAGTACACCATTGGCGTTGGCTATGACGGTGTCTGGGGTCGCAAGTCCCGCGCGGCAGCAGAACAATACCTCGCCAGCCTTGAACCAGTTGTGGACGAAAGCGAAGCAACCGGACCTCTCTATTCGCTGGTGGTCAATAGCGTGGTTATCGTCAGCTCGTCCGACGTGTCGGCAATTGACGAAATCAAGCAAGCGCTATTCCAGGCCGGGGTGAGCTCTTCAATCTTTGTCGATCTGCGATAATCAGTAGCTTTCCGGCGCCCACAAAAGGCGCCGGAAATTATCCCCTCTCCCGAAAGTATTTTCTGTGCTATGCAACTCTTGGAAGAGCAGGAGGAAAACTCATGGAAAGTAAGCGTGGTAAGCTATTTGCATTTGTCGGGGCTGCAGGCGTCCTAGTCGGATTGGGGGGCTATGTAGGCAACCTTTATTCCAGTAACATCGCAACGTTTGGAATGTTGGCGGTCTTCATTCTGGGATTTGCACTTGTGCGAATTATGACGAAAGAAGGCTAACCCCCTTTTCAAATCCCATAACACATCTTATCTTCCGAATATAACATTTCGGGAGACACCAATGTCCTATACTATCGACCGCCTGATCACCGACGCGGATTTTGAAACCGTTGATGCGCGTGCGCGCAAAGCCTTGATGGACGGAGGCTTCGGCGTGCTGACCGAGATCGACGTCAAAGCCACAATGAAAAAGAAGATCGACAAGGATATGGACGATTACCGAATTCTTGGTGCCTGCAATCCGAACATGGCTTGGCAGGCAATCGGGATGGAGGCCAAGGTCGGGGCAATGCTGCCATGCAACGTGATTTTGCGGTCTGTGGATGGTGGCGTTGAAGTATCAGCCGTCGATCCGATCGCATCTATGTCTGGCATCAATAACGCGGAATTGTCTGCGGTCGCTGGTCAGGTAAAACAGATGCTAGCGGACGCTGTTAAGGCGATTTAAAAAATCTCCTTAAAGATGCAAAAAACTTAATATTTGCCATATCACATGCAATTCTCTTAATATGTAGATATTCTCCGCGCGAATTTCAAAAATGCGCGAAGGTCTGGGAGGACTAAAATGATTACAAATATCACACGTATTTTCACTGCAGCAACGATTGCACTTAGCGCAACCGCCGTCGCCGCCGACACCTATGTCCGGCCACACAAAAAGGGCGATCAGCTGATTGATGTGACGATCACTGACGGCGCTTTGTGGTGCACACGCGTGTCGGATGGGTTCGAACTGTGCAACGGGATGACCGAAAACGAAGACGGCACGTGGGGCGGCAAAAACATGCGCCATCCGGATATGCCGAAGTGGATGAAGTTCAAAGGAACGGTCTATTTCGTCGAAGGCGGCCTTAAAATAAAAGGCTGTGCGGTTATCTGCGACAGTGAAGAATGGACAATAGCCGAATAATTTTCAGTTGCATTTAACGGTAATTTCATAGTTTCGCCCCATTTCCTTGATCTGGTATCGGTAACAGGAAAAGAGGCGAAGCATGATACCGGCATTGATTTTACCAGCATCCATTCTCGGATTTGTTTCGGCTGTGGTTAGATATGTTGTATTCAACGCAGCCTTCTACGAAGCCGCGCTCACTTATCTTGTTGTATGCGCCACGGTGCCTGCTGTCATACTTTGGGTCGTGAAAACCGTCCAGATCAGACACAATGAAGAAGCCGGATTGACATTACCCGCGCAGTAACTCCTTGACAATCGACAGATGAAAATGACGCGCCCTGCCTTGGCTTGGCGCGATTTCATTGAAATCAGCCCTGACTCTGCATAAGCTTCTACAGTCGACCTGAACTGCTTACCGAGTCGCTGGGGTTCCAAAATGGATAGTTTTATAGACGCGCACAGTAATGTGCCCGAACCGCGATCAGTGACATTTTCAGTCTCGGATGGTTTTCAAGACTTCCTTGCCTCGCAGAATCTGACCATTGCAGCGTCTTCCTATCAGTCTGGCCGTCTGTATCTTGTCGGCCAGAACCAATCGCGTGGGCTGGTGCTAAGTGAGGAATATTTTTCAAGGGCCATGGGGCTGCACGTTTACGATGACGATCTTTATCTGCTTGCCGATCGTCACCTCGTCCATCTAACCAACACTGTTGCGGCCGGACGACGTAGCCAGGGTATATTTGATAAATCCTACGCCCCTGTCGCAGTTCACCCCACTGGTGAAATAAACGGTCATGATCTGGCAATGGCCAGTGACGGTCGCATGATATTCGTCAACACCCATTCAAACTGTCTATCGACCTTGGACGAAGACGGTGAAGAGGTGCCAATCTGGAGCCCTCCGTTTTTAAACGGTGTTCAACACGGCGACCGCTGCCACCTGAACGGTCTGGCCATCGACGGCGGGACCTCTGCCTATGTCACGGGCATCGCCCGCACATGCGTCAAGGACGGCTGGAGACGGTATTGCGTTGACGGCGGTTTTGTCATGGATGTGAAGAAGAGCCGTATTATCGCCAAAGGTCTTTCGATGCCCCATTCCCCCCGTGTTCACGAAGGAGAGCTTTGGGTGTGCAATTCAGGCGCCGGAGAGCTGGGTATCGTTGATCCACAGGATGGCAGCTTTCACCCCTTCGCGTTCTTCCCCGGCTTTGTCCGTGGATTGGCTTTCCACGGTAAATACGCGTTTGTCGGGTTGTCCCGTCCACGCCACAAACGCTTTGACGGGTTGCCGTTGCTTGAACGGATAGCGAGAGACGAATTAACCCCTTGGACCGGCGTTCAGATCATCGACACTACAACCGGTGAAACAGTAGGTTGGTTCCGCATCGAAGGCCCAGTGACCGAACTTTACGACGTTGCTGTCTTGCCCGGCGTTGGATGCGCGACGGTAAATGGCATGTTGCCTGATTTTTACAAACCAAAGCCTGTTAACGAAGACTCCGCGCCCGGCTTTGCTGTTCGCGCATAAAAAAACGGCCCGCTAGTGCGACCCGCTTTCCAAATCTTGCGCTTTCCGACTACTCGGCAGCGTCCGCCAGGCCTTCATCAGCGTCGCCCAAAGCGGCCTTTGATTGCCGGATGCGAACCGAATGAACCTGTGCCTTGGCCAAGTCTTTGGTGTTGTTCACTTTGACACGGCCAAATGGCTGCAAGTTCATCTCTTGCCCTTTTGACAATGTTTCACCCAAAACACCCAGCATTGCTTCGACAACCGGTTTGACGTCTTTTTTCTTCATACCGGTGCGCTCAACAATCAGATTGATAAGCTCGGGCTTCTTCATTTCTGGCTCGGTCAAATTCGGCTCCACCTCTGTTACGACGGTCACGGTGGGACTCGGGGGATTTGCCGCTGCTTTACTCGCAATTTTGCGACGGACTTCACCTAGGACGGTCGTGTTCATTGCTCACCCAATAGAGTTTTTTGTTCGCGTAAAGATAACCTACAACCTTGGCCGCACCTCTGGCGAGGGGGGAAATTCATTATCTTAGCGTCACTTTGACTGAATTTGTGTCACTTGGCGAGCTAGTTTTCCAATCAGAATTACCCAAGGTAAACCGTGCATCATTAGGTCGAAAATATCAATCCCCTGATTCAACTCCCCCGAGAAAAGCATCTTTAACTTCTCCCAAACATGCGGTTCGGGTGTGAAGGGGGCAAGGCCAAGCGTAGCGCAAATCACCACAACCATCAGCCACGAAAAGGAATCAAAAATCTTCATGTGGAGGACTAAACACCACATATTCCATTATTGCAATGTGAAGGGGAAAAATGGCGCGGTTGACGGGGCTCGAACCCGCGACCCCCGGCGTGACAGGCCGGTACTCTAACCAACTGAGCTACAACCGCTCACTGCCGCCTGGTGACCCAAGCGTGAGGCGTGTCTTATTCCGCGCATGCAGACCCGTCAAGCGGACTCTGCCACTTTTTCTCCGAAACTTTTGTCGCAAAGCCGAAGTATTCCTACGCGCTACGTTTTTAGCGTCAAATGAAAAGGATACCAGACTCTAGCGCCCAAATGAAAACTCTCAAAATTCCCTAAAATTCATTGCCAATTGGCCGTTGAACCAAGCAGTCAGAATTCTTTCTTGTTCCAAAGGACTACCCTTTAATTATGCGGTTTCTTCAGTTTTCCAAGTTTTCCACGACGATTTCTGTTCTGATATCTATGTTTGCAGTTATTGCCAGCGCAATCATTGCTGGGCTGATCTATTGGACGGTCAGTGCGCAAACGGAAAAGCAGATCCTCGGCCAGCTTAACTCGGCCGCCGCAGCCAAGGCCAATCAGATCAGCTTGCTGAGCGAGGCATTTGAAAAAGACTTCTGGTTCGTGGCCTCTCACCCCGAAACCGGCGAAGCATTTAACACTTTGGCCACTGCCTACGATCAAATCAACGACGAAGGATTTGATGCAAATGTCTTTTTGCAGGAGACGTACGGTGACCTAGATCATTCGGGTGGACACGGAGACGCAGCAACACCTGCAGAAAGCGATCACGATCACGATAACAATGAAAATGATACTGCCACTCACGCCGAAGCTGATGCAGCTACTCATGACGATGCGCATGGCGACTTCGAAAGCGACACGATGGACCAATACGATCACGTACATGATTTGTACGATGATTGGTTCAGCTCGGTCGCGACGAGTGTATCCTTCCACAACTACTTCTTTGTGAGAGATGACGGCACCGTGTTTTACGCAGGCTCTCATCAGGATTTGATGGGCATCAACGTCCTTGAGGATCGAAACGCGCATCCGGTTTTTTCAAAACTGGTTGAAGAAACCCTAGCCCATGGAACCGAGCGTGATTTACACATTTCGGACATGTTCATTGATGATGAATACGCAGCTGAAAGCAGCGGGCACCACGCCGCAAGCAAACTGGTCGCGTCGCCCTTTACCGATCTGCACACGGGTGAAATTGGAGTTATTATTGCACAGCTCGATTCACACGAATTGATGAAGATACTTCAAGCAGATATCGCGCTGAACACTCCGGTCCAGGTTATTCTGATAGACCGCAACCGTGAAATCGTGCTTTCTCACAACCTGACCGAAGAAGGTTTGACAAACGGAGAGCTAGAAGAAAGTGCCCTCCCCGCAATCACACGAGCCTTTAACGGTGAAGTGATCTCTGATGTTTTAAGCGAGGACGGTGAGACATTCATCGAAGCATTTGCGCCTGTTGATTTCCTTGAAGCACGTTTTGTGCTTGGGTACGACTTAGAGTACGACATCGTCAGAGAAACTGCCTTGTCGGTTTTGGTGCCCCCGATCATTGGAGTTTTGATCATTGCATTGATATTCATCTTCATATTTTCAAGGGCAGTCCGCGTATTCACCCGCCCGCTAATAGAGATGCAAGAAGGGCTAAAAGAGATTGCAGAAACCCGCGATTTCAGCATTCGCATACACAAAGGCCGCACGGACGAGATTGGCCGCAGTGCAATGGCAGTCGACGAAACTCTTTCGGTTTTTGAAAACTTCCTGCGCGATATTCAGGACGTTGTGGAAAACCTTGTGATGGTTGCTGCGATGACCCGCGAAGAAGCCCGCTCGCTTTCCACAAACGCAGATGCTCAGTCTGCATCGGTCGAAGAGCTATCCAGCTCAATCGAGCAAACCAGCGCTCAGGTCGAAATCACCTCTGAAAACGTAGAACAGGCTAACAAACTGATCGACGCCACAGCCCGGGCTGCCGAAGTTGGAAAAGATCGCGCGGTCGGTATGGAAGATAGTATGAACCGGATCGAGAAGTCCTCGAACGATATTGAGCGGATTATCAACGTCATCAACGGTATCGCATTCCAAACCAACATTCTGTCGCTGAACGCCTCGGTCGAAGCGGCGCATGCAGGCAACGAAGGCAAAGGCTTTGCAGCCGTTGCGGAAGAGGTCGGTAATCTGGCCCGCCGCGCCTCCGAAGCGGCACGTGAATCCGAGGGGTTGATCAAAGAAACCCAAGAACGCATCGAGGAAGGCGTTGAAGCCAGTCGTGCCTCGTCCGAACAGTTTGGTTTAATTGCGGCCGGAACCGCACACACCGCCCACCTTGTTGGCGATGTCGCTGTGGCTTCGTCCCAGCAGCGCAACGGGATCGGACAGATCAATACCAGCGCATCCTACATGGCAAACTCTGCAGCAGGAAACTCGCGTCGAAGCGAACGCTTGGTCGACACTGCCCAAAATCTTGAGCGCGTCGCGATTGTTATTCGTAACGGCGTGCAGTCGTTCAACTTCGGTGGCAAGATTGAAAAATCACTGAGTGTCGACGACTATATCGGCGAAGACTTCGGCGATCTGGACGAGTTCGACGAACACATGGCGGCCCAGTAATTAACCTATCCGGGTTTGAGTACCGCTTTTCAACACATACAGACACCCCTGCCCACCTTCGAGTTCGCGCATACCATCGGCATCCAGCCCAAGCCAAAGCCCGCGCATGACGCGCGAGGTGATGCCGTGGGTGGATATGATGGCAGGCCCCGTTAACTCACCCAGAAACGCCGCCACCCGCGTGGTCATGTCGTCAAGCGTTTCCCCGTTTGGAGCCATGAAGTTCCACAAAAACGG
>CAYZAY010000043.1:1180-19413 GCA_964476515.1 uncultured Rhodobacterales bacterium | reverse complement strand
CAACTTCGATTTCCTTCATAACAAAGTTGAGCTTTATGAATTTGTCTCACAATGCGTCGCGTGCGACAAGAGATGAAATCATTATTTGGAGTTCCCATGTCTACCCCGTCGATCTCATTCGAATTTTTCCCGCCCCGCAACGTCGAGGCGTCTTTCAACCTGTTTGAGACCGTACAGACGCTGGGTGCCTACAAACCACGCTTCGTATCCGTCACCTACGGTGCTGGCGGTGCAACACGCGAGATTACCCGCGACGCCGTGGCAACGCTGCACAAGCACACCGGCCTGAACGTTGCCGCGCATCTGACCTGCGTCAACGCAGGTCGCGAAGAAACCCTTGCCATCGCTGACCAGTTCGCAAAGGCAGGCGTCAGCGAAATCGTTGCGCTGCGTGGCGATCCGCCAAAGGGTGCATCGAACTTTGAACCCCATCCAGAAGGGTTCGCGTCGTCCGTTGAACTGATCGAAGCACTGAAATCTGATGGCCGCTTCAGCATCCGCGTCGGTGCCTACCCTGAAAAGCACCCCGAGGCCGTGGACAGCGATGCCGACATCGACTTTCTCAAGCGCAAAATTGATGCGGGCGCTAACGAGGCGATCACCCAGTTCTTTTTTAAGGCTGAGACGTTTCTGCGGTTCCGCGATCGTTGCGCCAAGGCGGGCATTACAGCGCCAATCACCCCCGGCATCCTACCGATTGAAAACTGGGCCGGTGTGCAGCGCTTTGCGAAAAGCTGCGGTACGTCGATCCCGCTGGTGATCCGCGATGCCTTTGGCCACGCAGTCCGCGACGGAACCGACCAGTTTCTTGCAACTGCGGTTGCCACCGAACTTTGCAGCGAACTCATCGACGAAGGCGTCGAGAGCTTGCATTTCTACACCCTGAACAAACCCGAGCTGACCCGCGATGTCTGTCACGCACTAGGCATCCAGCCGGAAGTCTCCCTGCAGAACGTTGCATAACGCAGCGTTCTGATTGCCGACCTGTTGGCACAGAAACTAACCTGCCTATGAGAAATCATGGGCAGGTCTTTTTTTATGGAATACGCAAATTCGTTCACCGATCTTTTGACGCCAGAGGATATCCTTGGCATGTCCGGCTACGACTTTATGAAAGGTATCCAAGATGGCACCCTGCCCCATCCCGCCATAGCCAAGACGCTGAACTATCACGTGCACGACGTTTCGGACGGCCAAGTGGTGTTTCGTGGGGTTCCTAAATTTGAACATACCAACCCCATGGGAAGCGTTCACGGCGGCTGGTACGGCACGCTTCTGGATAGTTGTATGGCCTGCGCCGTGATGACCAAACTGCCCAAAGGTTCGATCTATACGACGCTGGAATTCAAGATCAATATAACCCGCCCGATCCCTCTGGACACAGAAATTGACGCAATAGGCGTGATAGATCACGTCGGTCGTAAAACTGGGGTCGCGCATGGTGAAATCAGGGGCGTCGAGGATGGCAAGCTGTATGCAACGGGGTCAACGACGTGTTTGGTGATGACGATTAAATAAGCTCTAGGCCGCGCATTCATTGCGCACCTACCTGTCATCCCCGCGAAAGCGGGGACCTCTCTCAACTTTGCGAAACGTCTCGAGATATCCCGGATCAAGTCCGGGATGATACCTTACGGTGTCACAACGGCCAGAACACCGGTATCATCACCGCTGAGATCACCCCTATCGACAGGTTCAGCGGGATCCCGATCTTCATGAAATCGCTAAACGCATATCCCCCCGGCCCGTAAACCAGCGTGTTGGTCTGATAGCCAATCGGCGTTGAAAAGCTGGCCGAGGCTGCCACCATCACCGCGATCACCAAGGGGCGGGCGTCTACGCCCAGCGCATCTGCCAACCCGATAGCTACGGGGGTGACGACCACTGCTACGGCGTTGTTTGACACCAGTTCGGTCAGGACCGAGGTTAATAGGAAGATACTCCAAACGATCAGCACAGGCGGCAAGCCCGACAGCAATGGGGCGACAGCCCCCGCGATCAGGTCAACTGCGCCGGACACCTGCAATCCGGCACCCACTGCCAGCATCGAAAAGATCAGCGCCAGCAATCGCCCGTCGACAAATGCAAACGCCTCTTCCGCGTCAATCGCTCGGGACAACAGGATCAAGGCAACCGCAGCCAAGGCCAGCAACAATATCGGCGCAACGCCGAAAGCGGCCAAGACAACAATCCCCGCCAAAGCCGCGAGCACGATAGGCGCATGTCCCCGTCGATAGGCCCGCTCAGTTGGTGTTGCCACATCGACCAACCCCATATCATCGGCCAAGCGGCGGATATCCTCGGGGGCGCCTTCAAGAAGCAAAGTATCCCCGACACGCACGATCAGATCGTCCAACTGCCCGCTCAGGTTTTGGTTCCGCCGGTGCACAGCCAGCACATAGACACCGTAGCGTCTCCGCAAGCGTAGCCCACCAAGCGACCGCCCGACCATCCGCGCACCGGGGGAAATCAGCACCTCGACGGTCGCGGTTTCCACCGATTGCAGCTTTTCGACCATACGGACGTCTTTGGAATGCTGCAGGCCCAACAGTTCGGTCATTTCCGTGCGCAAAACAACGCGGTCACCCGCTGCCAGCTCGACTTCCTTGAGATTGCGCCGAAGCGATGCATCGCCCCGCAACACATCAACCAAACGCACACCATCACGCCTGAACAGATCAACGCTGATGGCTTGCTGCCCGACCAGAGAGGATTCTTCGGGAACAGCCACTTCGGTGAAAAACTTCATCTTGGAACGCCCACCCAGAAGCGATGCCATACTGGATCGTTCGGGCAATAGCTTGGGGCCAACAAACCGCAGGTAAATCATCCCCCACCCAACAAGAATGATTGCCAATGGCGTGACCTCAAAAATCGTGAACCCTTCCAACCCGTGACTGCGTGCCACGCCATCCACCAACAGGTTCGTCGATGTCCCGATCAGCGTCAAAGTCCCCCCAAGGATCGCCGCATAACTGAGTGGAATCAGTAACTTGCTGGCGGCCATATTCATCGACCGCGCCAATTGTACAAACACAGGGATCATCACCACCACAACAGGTGTGTTTGACACAAACGCCGAAGAAATCGCCACAAAGGCCAGCAAAACCGCGATCGCCAAAAACGGCTGACCTTTGGATTTCCGTTCGGCAAATCCAACAAACGCGTCCAATGCGCCCGTCCGCACCAATCCCCCCATCACAATGAACATCATCGCAATGGTCCACGGTGCAGGGTTGGAGAACACCGTCAAAGCCGTTTCATAAGGCAGGATACCGGTGACCAGCATCACAACTGCCCCGCCCAATGCCACGACCTCGGTCGGGAATGTCTCGCGCAGGAACAGCCCGAACATGCCCAGCACGATCAAAAGGCCGAATATGGCATCGAAATTTGACGACGGTAATTGCTGGATCATATCAAACACCGGCAGGTCCTCTTGGTGGTTGGTCTAATCTTGCCCCTCGCTGGGTTTGGGGGCAACCCGCAAAGCGGGTTTTGGTTGAACCATAAACACGCCCAAAAGGACCAAAGCCAGTGCCGCCCAGACCCAAGGCGAATAGCTTTCCCCCAAAATAAACCGAGACCAGAGAACCCCTGACAGGGTGACGATATAGCCAACCTGAACCGCAAAGACCGACCCCGCAGCACCAACCAGCCAAACATAACCGGAATAGACAAACGCATGGACCGCCGAGGATATCACCAGCGCCAAATCCGGCAGACCATAAGGCGGAAGCGGGTTAATCCAGCTGCCGGTCAAAACGGTCAACGGGGCACAAACCACCAGTGAAATCAGCGATGCGCCCAACAAAGCCTGCAAAGCATCCAATCCCGCTGTCCCGAAACGAGACACCAGATTGCCCTCGAATGCATATAGTAGCGACGGGATCAGCCCGACGGGTATCCACCACAAACTGACCGCGCCAATCGCCTTTTGCCCGGGCAAGATAAGCAACAAAATGCCAAACAGCCCCAGAACAAGCCCAAGCAGGCGTTTTAATTGCAACCGTTCCAATCCCAGCACCAGCGCTACTGGCAAAGCAAAAATCGGCACCAGTGAAATCAGGATTGCCATGATGCCGGCGTCCAGATGAACGTAAGCTGTAAAGGACGCGGCATTCGGCAACACAGTACCGATCATCGCTATCACCGAATAGACTGCAATCTGAGGCCGTCCACAGACCAGACCTTTGCGCCGGATCAGTGCAATCGTACCAAGGATCACCACCATGACAACGCTTTGCCAGAAGATCATACCAAAATCGCGATAACCACCGCTTACGGCAAGCTTGGTGAAGGGCATCGTTACCCCCCAGCCGATACCCAGAAGCATAAGGAAGCCCCAGAACCGCATCAGGGGCCGGATTGCTCTAACCGGCCACCTTGGCGGACCATTTTGGCCAGTTTTGCCTGCCCCGTGCGATCATCGGTTTCCACATAAAGCCCCGAAAGGGTCGCCTCACCCTCTGCCGGTTGGAACCGCGTCTTTGACATGCCCGTCACAAAACGGCGTAAAGGCTCAGCCTTGTCCATTCCGATCACCGAGTTGTAATCGCCACACATACCAGCATCGGTCAGATAAGCCGTGCCTTTCGACAAAATCTGCGCGTCCCCTGTCGCTACGTGGGTATGTGTCCCCACCACGACCGACGCGCGCCCATCCATGAAATGCCCCATGCCCATCTTTTCGGACGTCGCTTCACAATGCACATCCACCAAAGCAGCATTCACCATCCCACCACGGGGATGCTTGCGCAGAACCTGATCAACAGCCGAGAAAGGATCGTCAAAGGCGCGTTTCATGAACACCTGTCCAAGAACCTGCGCGACCAGTATCTTGCGCCCGCCTGGCACATCATAAATCCGATACCCCCGCCCCGGCGCGGTCTTGGCAAAGTTCATTGGCCGGATGATCCGCGGCTCCTGCTCGATGAACGTCAGCATGTCCTTTTGGTCGAACGCATGATCGCCCAGCGTCAAACAATCGACACCCGCGCCCAAAAGCTCTTCCGCATGCGCCTTGGTCAGACCCATGCCGTTACTGGCGTTTTCGCCATTCACCACAACAAAATCGAGCTTCCACGCCTCGCGCAGAGTCTTGATCCGTTCAATCACAGCCGTCCGGCCCGACCGGCCAACAATATCGCCAAGAAATAAAATCTTCATCAGCCCTGCCTATGCAAGCCTAGCGGCCAGATCAATTCAAAAACGGCCCTCACTTCATCTTGCCGAAAATACCCTCGGGGGAATTGCCCCAAAGGGGCAAGGGGGCAGCGCCCCCAAATCAATGCGCCTCGGCCCAGTTATTCCCCTGCCCTGCATCAACCGTCAAAGGCACATCGAGCTTAATTACCGGCTCAGCCGCGCCTTCCATGGTTTCACGGGCCGCCGCTATCAACGCCTCTTCCGAGCCCTCGTCGACCTCAAAGATCAATTCGTCATGAACCTGCAACAGCATCTTGGCAGGCAGCCCCGCAATCGCATCTGGCATCCGGATCATCGCGCGGCGAATGATATCCGCCGCAGTCCCCTGAATAGGCGCATTGATCGCCGCCCGCTTGGCAAAACCCGCTTTAGGACCTTTGGCCCCAATCTCGGGCGTGTGGATTTTGCGCCCGAACAGAGTTTCCACATGGCCGTGTTCTTTGGCGAAATTAACCGTGTCATCCATGTAGGTCCTGATCCCCGGGAACCGTTCAAAGTACCGATCAATGAACCCCTGTGCCTCGGACCGAGGAATCCGCAAATTCCGCGCCAAGCCAAAGCCGGAAATCCCGTAGATCACCCCGAAATTGATTGCCTTAGCCTGACGACGGATGTCAGAGGTCATCTCGTCCAGCGGCACATCGAACATCTCGGACGCAGTCATCGCGTGGATATCCTGCCCGTCTCGGAAAGCCTGTTTCAGCGCATCAATCCCCGCGACATGCGCCAGAATACGCAACTCGATCTGCGAATAGTCGAGGCTGACCAATGTCTTACCGGCTTCCGAAATAAACGCTTCGCGAATGCGCCGCCCCTCTTCAGTCCTCACCGGAATGTTCTGCAAGTTCGGATCAGTTGACGCCAGACGCCCCGTCGAGGCCCCCGACTGTACATAAGACGTATGAACCCGCCCTGTGTCGGTGTTGATGTGTTCCTGCAAAGCGTCCGTGTACGTCGATTTCAACTTCGACAGCTGCCGCCAGTCCAAAACCCGTCGCGGCATTTCGTGTTCGGTCGCCAAATCCTCAAGGATATCGGCCCCCGTCGCATAAGCCCCCGTTTTACCCTTTTTGCCACCGGGCAAATCCATCTCGTCAAACAGGATTTCACCCAACTGCTTGGGCGATCCCACATTGAACGACCGTCCAGCCATCTCGTGAATTTCAGCCTCAAGCCCCGCCATCTTCTGCGCAAAGGCATTCGACATCCGCGAAAGCGTATCGCGATCCACTTTGATCCCGTGGCGCTCCATCTGGGCCAACACCGGCACAAGGGGGCGTTCAAGCCGCTCGTAAACTTTCGTTACCTTGGCCGAATGCAGTTGGGGCTTGAACCTCTGCCAAAGCCGCAAGGTGATATCCGCATCCTCAGCCGCATATTTAACCGCCTCGTCAACCGGCACACGATCAAAGGTGATCATGGATTTTCCGCTACCCAGTAAGGACTTAATCGGAATTGGCGTGTGGTTCAGATAGCGTTCTGACAGCGCATCCATCCCGTGCCCATGCATGCCCGCATGTAGCGCATAGGACATCAGCATCGTGTCATCAATCGGCGCGACCTCGATCCCGTAGCGGATCAAAATCTTGCCGTCATACTTCATGTTCTGACCGATTTTCAGCACCGCCGGGTCTTCGAATACAGGTTTCAAAGCTGCGATCACATCATCCAAAGGCAACTGACCATCGGCCAGTTCGTCCGACCCGAACAGATCATCCGCACTGCCCTTTTTGTGGGTCAACGGGACGTAGCACGCCTCGCCCGCGTCAACGCTCAGACAGATGCCCACCAGATCGACGACCATATCATCAAGGCCTGTCGTTTCGGTATCCACTGCGACGTGGCCAACGTGGTTGATCCGGTCGATCCACGCTTGCAGCCGCTCCATCGTTGTAACGCATTCGTATTTGTCCGCATCAAACGGCAGGTCTTCAGGGGCCGCCGGTGCATCCGCCGACGCTTCAGGTTCAACAATCGCGGGGGGTTCAACGCCCGCTGCGTCTGCCACCCGCTTGGTCAACGTGCGGAACTCCATTTCGGCAAGGAACCCCATCAGAACCTCAGGATCAGGGTCCTGCACTTCCAGATCGTCCAGCGTGAATTCAAGGTCCATGTCGCAGTCCAGCGTCACCAAGCGTTTGGACAGTTCGATCTGTTCGCGCTTTTCGATCAGGGTCTGGCGGCGCTTGGGCTGTTTGATTTCCTCGGCGCGGTCTAGCAGCGTTTCCAGATCACCGTATTCGTTGATCAGCAACGCCGCCGTCTTTAGCCCGATCCCCGGGGCACCGGGCACGTTATCAACGCTATCCCCGGCAAGAGCCTGAACATCAATCACCCGCTCAGGACCAACGCCGAACTTTTCAAACACCCCGTCGCGATCAACCCGCTTGTTCTTCATCGCGTCGAGCATTTCGACCCCGCCGCCAACAAGCTGCATCAGGTCTTTATCCGAGCTGATGATCGTACACCGCCCACCGGCTTCGCGTGCCTGAACAGCGAGCGTGGCGATGATGTCGTCAGCCTCAAAGCCCTCGACCTCTTTACAAGCGATGTTAAAGGCGACGGTCGCGGTTCGCGTCAGGGGGAACTGCGGGACGAGGTCTTCGGGCGCAGGGGGTCGGTTGGCTTTGTAGAGGTCATACAGGTCGTTGCGAAACGACTTACCGGAATGATCGAAAATAACCGCCACATGAGTTGGCGCGTCAGGGCCGGTGTTCCCTTCGACGTAGCGGTGCAACATGTTGCAAAATCCGGCGACCGCCCCAATTGGAAGCCCATCTGATTTGCGGGTCAGCGGGGGAAGCGCGTGATAGGCGCGAAAGATAAACGCCGATCCGTCGATAAGGTGAAGATGGCAACCTTTGCCGAATCCAGTGGTCATTTTTGCGCGTCCCTATTCCCTGTCTCGCGCAGTTTTACACGACGGTGTTCGGGGGGCCAGACGGGATTAGCGCGGCAGCGCGGCATTTGTAGTGTTTCGGCGTACAAAAATTGCAAATGTGCAAATGATTAAGGCCGCCCCAAGGGAGCGGCCTTTGCCTGCGGCGCAGGTATTGTTAGCAAGATAAAGTTTAGATGTTAGCGACCAGTTCGGCCTGACGCACGATCACTTCTGCCTGCTTCATCGACGCTTGGTCGATCAGCTTGCCTTTGTAGGTGACAGCACCCATGCCAGCGGCGTTTGCTTTTTCCATTTCCGCAAGGATTTCACGGGCTTCGGCAACGGCTTCAGCGGATGGCGAGAAGACTTCGTTTGCCAGCTTAACCTGCTTTGGATGGATCGCCCATTTGCCAACCATACCAAGGGTCGCCGAGCGTTCAGCCTGTGCAACAAAGGCCGCATCGTCCGAGAAATCACCAAACGGCCCATCCACAGGAAGAACCCCGTGGGTCCGGCATGCCGCAACAATTTTAGCCTGCGCCCAGTGCCAAGGGTTGGTGAAGTGCTTTTTACCGTCGTTCAGCATGTAGTATTTTTCCTGCGTGCCACCGATACCGGTGGTTTGCATACCCATCGACGCTGCGTAGTCCGCATAACCAAGGCTGATCGCCTGCATACGTGGGCTGGACGCGGCGATTTCTTCGACATGAGCGATACCGGCAGCGGTTTCGATGATCACTTCAAAGCTGACGGGTTTGGTGCGGCCTTTGGCCTTTTCAATCGACGCCACGAGAGCTTCGACTGCGTAGATGTCTTCAGCACAGCCAACCATCGGGATCATGATTTGATCAAGACGATCCGACGCTTTTTCAAGCACTTCCACGACGTCTTTGTACCAATGCTCGGTATCAAGACCGTTGATGCGGACCGACAGGTATTTGTTGCCCCAGTCGACTTCGTGGGTGGCTTGAATGATGTTCTTGCGCGCCACGTCCTTGTCACTAGGAGCGACAGAATCTTCGATATCAAGGTTGATCACATCAGCCGCAGATTTCGCCATCTTCTCAAACAGCTCGGTGCGCGAGCCTGGGCCAAACAATTGGCAACGGTTCGGGCGGGCTGGTGCAGCAGGTTGGACGCGGAAACTCATAGTGGGGACCCTTTCGGTAAGGAAATTTCGCAAGATTTGGCGCATTGATTATATTATTGCGCCATACCGCTCAAGCAACTTTCTGCATCGCGGCAAAAATTGCCGCAGAGCAGAGGGTTTGCGTACGATTCGGCGACTGGATCAGTTTTTGAGAAAATAAATTCGGCTTAACGTAGATTTTTTCGAATATTCTTCGACATTATTTTCTTTCACAAAGGATTTCGCAAGATTTTTCGCCGGTTTCCCACATAAATGTGCATCCAAGCAGGAGATACGCGATGATCAAAACACCTTACCTATTGTTCCTCGGGGACGCACCGGACCAACTTGCTGCCAAAGTAGCAATCGGCATCAAAGACTGGCGTCCTGAGAACGCCGTCGGGCAATTCCGCATGGAGGGTTGCGGGGCCGACCTTGGGTTAGCGGACATGACGCTGGAAGATGCCAAAGCAGCTGGTGCGCAAACGCTGGTCATTGGCGTTGCGAACCGAGGTGGCGTGATCTCAAAAGAATGGAAAAAGGTCCTTGTGACGGCGCTGGAAGAAGGTTTCGATCTGGCATCCGGCCTGCACAACCTTTTGTGCGACGAACCTGATCTGGTTGCAGTGGCCGAAGCCTGCGGACGCACTTTGCACGACGTGCGGATCCCGTCGGTCGATTACCCGATTGCGAACGGCAAGAAACGTTCGGGGAAGCGCGTTCTGGCTGTTGGCACCGATTGTTCGGTGGGCAAGATGTACACAGCACTTTGCATGGACGCGGAAATGAAAGACCGTGGTATGAAGTCGACCTTCCGTGCGACCGGTCAGACTGGCATCCTGATCACCGGCAACGGCGTGCCTTTGGACGCGGTGATCGCTGACTTTATGGCGGGATCGGTTGAGTATCTTACGCCTGATAATGACGACGATCATTGGGACCACATCGAAGGTCAGGGGTCGCTGTTTCATGTGTCCTATTCGGGTGTCACCATGGCGTTGATCCACGGCGGTCAGCCTGATGCGCTGATCTTGGCGCATGAACCAACCCGCGTGCATATGCGTGGTTTGCCTGAATATCAGCAGCCAACCTTGCATGAACTGCGTGACACGGCGCTGACGCTTGCGAAAGTCGCAAATCCAGCCTGTCAGGTTGTTGGCGTTTCGGTGAACACACAGCATATGTCTGACGACGACGCCAAGGCGTATCTGGCAGAAATTGAAGCAGACATGGGGCTGCCAGCGACGGATCCGTTCCGTTATGGTGCAGGCAAGCTGGTAAACGCGCTGGAAGCGATCTAAGTTAAAAACACCGCGCTTGGTCGCGGTGTTTTTGCCTTCGGCGAAGGTATTTTTGGCAAGATAAAGGAGAGACGCGTGCAGATCGACGTCACCCGAGACACGTTCAAATTGGCGCAGGTATTCAGGATTTCGCGAGGCGCGCGAACCGAAGCAAAGGTTTTGACGGTTCGTGTGACAGACGGCGCGTTTTCGGGGTATGGCGAATGCGTGCCATACGCCCGTTACGGTGAAACGCTGGACAGCGTAGAAGCGGAAATTCGCGGGCTGCCAGAGGGGTTTGATCGCATCCAACTGCAAGACCTTTTGCCCGCAGGGGCTGCGCGCAATGCGGTTGACTGTGCGTTGTGGGATTTAGAGGCCAAAAAGGCCGGCATATCCGTGTGGGAACTGGCGGGTTTGGACAAACCAGGACCAGAGATCACCGCGTACACTTTGTCACTTGATGAACCCGAGGCGATGAAAATGCAGGCCGCCGAAAATGCGTTTCGGCCTTTGTTAAAGATTAAACTGGGAACCCCTGATGACATGCCCCGGCTAGAGGCCGTTCGGGCGGGCGCACCAAATTCGCGGATCATTATTGATGCAAACGAAGGTTGGAGCGCTGAAGTCTATGCAGAGCTGGCGCCTCATCTGATCGGGCTTGGTGTGGAACTGGTCGAACAACCGCTTCCTGCATCCGAAGATGACGCCTTGATCGGAATGGATCGCCCCCTGCCCGTTTGTGCGGACGAAAGCTGTCATGACCGCACATCGTTGCCCGCCCTTAAGGGGAAATACGATGTTGTGAACATCAAGCTCGACAAAACGGGCGGCTTGACCGAAGCGCTGAAACTGCGCGAGGCCGCGCTGGCCCAAGGCTACGGAGTGATGGTCGGTTGCATGGTTGGCTCTTCGCTTGCGATGGCCCCCGCGACGCTTGTTGTACAGGGTGCAATGGTAACAGACCTTGACGGACCGCTGTTATTGGCCGAAGACCGCGACCAACCGTTGAAATTTGATGCAGATGGCGTTCACCCGCCAGACCCTGCACTTTGGGGATAAGGAGACACCCATGACACGCACCGTTTATCTGAATGGCGAATACCTGCCGGAAACCGAAGCCAAGGTTTCGATCTTTGATCGCGGTTTTCTGATGGCGGATGGCGTTTATGAGGTGACGAGCGTTCTTGACGGCAAGCTGGTTGATTTTGAGGGGCATGTCGTGCGTCTTCAGCGGTCGCTGACCGAATTGGACATGATCATGCCGTTGACCCGCGATGACTTGCTGAACATCCACCGTGAATTGGTGCGTGTGAACGACGTTGTTGAGGGCGGCGTTTACCTGCAAATCACCCGTGGTGCCCCCAATGACCGCGATTTCGTGTTCCCGAACCCTGACGAGACCCCGTGCACGGTTGTGCTATTCACCCAGTCCAAACCCGGGGTGACCGAAAGCCCTGCTGCGAAGAACGGTATCAAAGTGATTTCCATCGACGATTTGCGTTGGGGCCGTCGTGATATCAAAACCGTTCAGCTTCTCTACCCGTCGATGGGCAAGATGATGGCAAAGGCGTCAGGTTGCGATGATGCATGGTTGGTCGAAAACGGGCATGTGACCGAAGGCACATCGAACAACGCCTATATCGTGAAAGACAACAAGATCATCACCCGTGGGCTTTCAAATGACATCCTTCACGGGATCACCCGTGCTGCAGTTCTTCGTTTTGCGGCCGAGGCCCAGATGGAAGTTGTCGAGCGTCTGTTTACCATCGAAGAAGCCCAAAATGCTGACGAGGCGTTCATCACCTCGGCGACGATGTTTGTGAATGGGGTGGTTGAGATTGACGGTCACAAAGTTGGTGACGGCACACCCGGGCCGGTTTCAAAACGGCTGAGAGAAATCTATTTGGATGAAAGCCTAAAAAAGGCGATCTGATTTGAAAGGCCCCTGATTTCAGGGGCCTTTTTCTTACGGGCGGTAGGTGAACTGTACGCAGCCTGTTTCCGGATCCAGACTTTGGGCCCCGAACGTGCGAATTCGCTCGGGCTTTTCAAAATCTCCACACCATTTGTATGCACGCTCACTTATGCGAAAATAGGTGTACGCGTTTCCGTTATAGGGGTCCGATAGTGCAATATCGCGCTGACAGGCGTCGGTTGCGTCGATCACTTCGGGCAGAACGCCATCGGCGGTTTCGGCTAGACAAAACGTCAGTTCGCTGAGCTCACCCAAGTCTTCCATCCGCTCGGCATCGCGCTTTTCAGCGCGACCGGTGGCCGGACCACCGGCAATCCATATCCCCGCCCCTATGAAAGCTAACGCAAGAGCGATGAATGCGGCGATAATGCTATTCTTCAGCGTCATGCATTTCACCACGAAAGTAGACGAATATCATGGCCGCCACCGCGCCCAGAAGGCCGGTTTTCAAGATAATTCGAACGGTTATGTCCCCGCTTAGCAGCGTGAAGATGGTAAAGATCAGGTCTCCGATCATGACGACGGCAGCGATGAACAGCGTGATGTAGCCAAACCACTTTCGTACTGTTGATCTGCGCCGTGCTGGGTCTTTGTTGGCGTCGCTAAGAACGCGAAAGTTCATGAAAAGGAAAACAGGCAAGAACACGATCAGGGTCGAGATCGACCAGCGGATTTCATCGTAGTAGAAATAATCGTCATGCGCCTCTGGCAGCAACAGGTCGATTAGTTCAAAACCAAGCCAGTTTATGTGCCACGCCGTCATCGCCAGAGACACGAATGTCAGAGCATAGAGAAACGATTCCTTTGCGGATACATATGGGCGGGGACGTGGGATAGGAAGATCAAAATCTGTTTCAGCCCAAGCACTTAGGGCTTCATTGACCTCGGATGGGGACCAACCGGCCCCGTCCATTGCATCCTGAATTTCCTGACGGGATTTTCCCTGCGCCAGAGCCCGTTCAACAAACTGGGCGAGTTGGTCAGAGCTACGCATATCATCCTCCTATCGTTTCAACAGGTTAGGGAAATACTGCGCTGCAACCTTGATTCAGAACAAGGTCAGGTATTCCCGTCGCCTACGTTTTCCGCAAACGCGACCTTAAAAGCCACCTGCTTTTCTGGCGAAGCATCTGTTTGGTGGTTAGCTTTCCATTCGGCCATCGTCATACCGTAGTATGCTTCACGCGCTTCATCCTTGGACATTTCGACACCAAGTTCATTCGAAGCTTCCTGATACCAACGCGACAGGCAGTTCCGACAAAAGCCGGTGAGGTTCATCATGTCGATGTTTTGCACGTCCGTGCGGTCTTCCATCAGGTGCTTTTGCAGACGACGAAATGCTGCGGCTTCAGCTTGGATGCGGGTTTGATCGTCCATGACGGTCTCCGGTTCGTTAGACTATAGTTGGGTTTTGTTCAGGGTCTCTACAAGGATTGGCGCCAATCTTTCCGCCCAGAGGCGTTGGCCTTCGTCCTTGGCAATCAGGTCGTTTCGCAGCTCGATCAGAACGTGGGGACGGTCGGGACCGCGTCCGTGGCGATCAATCGCATCGCCGGGCAGATAGCCGGAATAGGGTTCGTTATCGCCAATCGTCAGATCGTCTTCTTGGCGCAGGCGGTCCATCAGTGGGCGACTATAGCGGTCATCATCACTATGTAGGACCCCGATTTCCCACGGTCGGCGCGCCCTGCCCTTGAGCTGCGGTGTAAAACTATGGATGGACACAATCACCGTATCGTCGCGTCGGTCGGCGGTTTCGGCTAGTGCATCGTGATATGGCCTATGGAACGTACTTAGACGGCGTTCTTTTTCTTCGATGTCGGCATGGCGATTCCCCGGAATTATCGAACCGTCGTAAAGGCGCATCAGAACAGTCGGGTCACTTTCACCACGGTTCGGATCAATAACGAGACGCGAGAAATTCGACAGGATGGCTGACGAGTCCAAAAGGTCCGCCAGATAGCGCGAAACGCCAGCCGCTCCGATATCATATGCGATGTGGCGCTGCATATCTTCGGGCGTCAAACCCAGACCGTTGTCGCAAATGACGTCGGGCACGCGATTCGTGGCGTGGTCACAAGTGACCAGCCAACGGCTTTTCTTTTGTTTACCGTGAATGAAAAATGGATCAGGCATTTGTGTTGTGCTTCTTTTTACATCTACTCAAATAGGCTAGTTGTTAATTGAATGGAAATAAGCAATAAGGTCGGCGACAAATGTTAGCGTTAACATTTTAGCAGACGATCCGGAGAGCAGGCATGAAACGCCAAAGAAATGTAAAAATCGTAGCCACGCTAGGCCCAGCCTCGGATGACTACAAAACGATAAGAGCGCTGCACGAAGCAGGCGCGGACGTGTTTCGCCTGAACATGAGCCACGGCAGCCATGATGAAATAAAGGTCCGCCACGAAATCATTCGGCGTATTGAACAGGAATTGAAAAGCCCGATTGCGATTCTGGCTGATCTTCAGGGTCCAAAGCTACGTGTTGGCGTTTTTGCCAACGGGTCGGAGGAACTTGTTGAAGGTGCCGATTTCCGGTTGGACTTGGATGAGGCTGAAGGTGATGTAAATCGCGTCCAGCTACCTCACCCTGAAATTTTTGAAGCATTGAAGACTGGCGCACACTTGCTGGTTAACGATGGCAAGATCTCTCTGCGTGTAAAGAACTGCGGTCCTGACTTTGCTGATTGTGTCGTTCAGACTGGTGGTACAATTTCGAACCGCAAAGGCGTCAACGTCCCCGACGTTGTGCTTCCTCTTGCTGCGCTGTCCGACAAGGATAAAGCGGATCTGGAATTTGTCTGTGAACTTGGCGTTGATTGGCTGGCTTTGTCCTTTGTGCAGCGCCCCGAAGACGTCTGGGACGCCAGAAGTCTGGCAAAAGACCGTGCCGCCGTTTTGTCTAAAATCGAAAAACCTGCGGCTGTCGAAGCGTTTGATGCGATTTTGGAAGCCTCTGACGGTATCATGGTGGCGCGTGGCGATCTTGGCGTCGAACTTCCTGTTCAGAATGTTCCACCGATCCAAAAACGTTTGATCCGCCGAACCCGAGCGCAGGCCAAGCCAGTTATCGTGGCCACGCAAATGCTGGAATCGATGATCGATTCACCTATGCCAACCCGCGCCGAAGTTTCGGACGTTGCGAACGCAATTTATGACGGAACAGACGCGGTTATGCTTTCTGCCGAGTCCGCAGCAGGTTCGTACCCGATCGAAGCTGTTACAACGATGGACAATGTTGCCATCGAAGTTGAAAGCGATCCGACCTATCGCGAACTGATGTCTGCAACACGCAACTTTGATAGATCAACAATTTCAGACGGAATTGTCTCTGCGGCAAGGGAAATTGCGGAAGCCACTGATATCAAAGCTATTTGTTGCTTCACTCAGTCAGGAACAACCGCGTCATTGACTGCGCGAGAGCGCCCGAACGTGCCGATCGTTGCCCTAACCCCAATCCATGAAACCGCACGGCGCATGTCGCTGAGCTGGGGCACCACCTGCGTTGTCACAGAAGAGCTGAGCCGCTTTAAAGAAGCCGTTGTCAGCGCAGCGCGTGCTGTCCGCCGCGAAGGGTATGCCGAAGCGACGGATCAAATTGTTGTCACCGCAGGCGTTCCGTTTAACGTTCCGGGATCGACAAATATTCTTCGTGTCGCACCGTGCGACGAACGTTTGATCTATAGCACCGAACCAGAGTAAAGTTTCTCGGCAACACCAACCCAAAGGGGGAAGGAATGAGCCTAGAGACGATGTTAGTGGTGGGGTTGATCCTCGTCCTATTCAGCGTGCCTGCCATTCTTGCAGCGTGGTCCGAAAGCCGTCCTATGTACATTCGACTTGGGGTTTTTGTGATTGCGCTCGGCCTTATCGGCTGGCCGTATATTCAATCTCCTGAGCGATTTGCCCCCCCAAACTGGTTTGATATCGCTTTATCGGTCGTAGCACCCATTATTCCCTGATTTTTAACGCATATCCCTTGCCAATCCGTGAAAGCCCGTCTACAGGACAGCTTCTGTTGCGGGACCGGCCAGTATGGCATGCCGAGTCGCGCGTGAACCGACCCATAAGACAGGAGACGGAAATGCCTAAGATGAAGACCAAGTCGAGCGCTAAGAAGCGCTTTAAAGTGACGGCCTCGGGTCGTGTTGTGGCAGCCCAAGCGGGCAAGCGTCACGGCATGATCAAGCGGACCAACAAATTCCTACGTAACGCACGTGGCACGACTACTCTCTGCTCAGCAGACGAGAAAACAGTCAAAAGCTACATGCCATACGCACGCTAAGGAGAATTTGAGATGTCCCGAGTAAAAAGCGGTGTAGTCACCCACGCACGTCACAAAAAAGTAATCAAAGCTGCGAAAGGCTATTACGGCCGCCGCAAGAACACCTTTAAGGTTGCACGTCAGGCCGTCGATAAGGCGAACCAGTACGCGACCCGCGACCGTCATAACCGCAAGCGGAATTTCCGCTCGCTGTGGATCCAGCGTATCAACGCTGCTGTTCGCGCACATGACGAAGCCCTGACATATTCACGCTTCATCAACGGCCTAAGCCTGGCCGGTATCGAAGTTGACCGTAAGGTTCTGGCCGATCTGGCTGTTCACGAGCCAGAAGCGTTCAACTCGATCGTTGATCAAGCGAAAGCAGCTCTGCCTGCGTAAGATTTTCCCACAACGGGATTTCAGAAGCCGCCGGTCCACTGGGCCGGCGGTTTTCGTTTGTGGCAAGGGCCAGCGCCTTCCCGCGGGGTGGCGACCGCATTTCGATCTCACCGCTGTAAAGCGTCGTGCCCGACGAGGTCACATCCTTGATCAGCCGCTGGCCATCAGTTTAGCAGTGGACGCTACTTCCTTGGTCGTCAGCGAAACAAGAGCAACGCAAGCCCAATTTGTATTACACTTGCAGATACTAAGATGAACCAACTAGACCAACTTATTGAGTTCCCAAAGTACTTGGCTCCAAAGTGAAAGACAGCGCTCAAAAGCATTCCAATGAACCACAGTGCGTAGCCTACGTTTTCAGCAAAATCTGGCGCTCCATTGATAGCGTTTGCCACTCCCATGAGAGTGCCGTAGCTAACTAAGACGATACTTATCACGCGAGCAGCAAAAGAACCGGCGTTTCGAAAGCGCTTCATCATGTCACTTTAGTCCCTTTTTCACCAGAATTTGGGCAAGGTTGTCTCGGCGCTGCGAATGCTCCGGTCCGCTTGCGTTATAGTAAAAATGACCCGTGCCCGCTCCTCCACGCAACATATCTGGTGCCATGTTCGTTGCTCCATACCATAAAACCTCAAGATCAGTCATTCCAGGATAGGCAGCGTCACCATGCTCTGTCAGATTTATGTATGTGACGGATTTTATGTTGCTTGTCGATGCTAGCTCTTCAACAAGGCTTTCATTGATAGGTGCTCCAATCAGCACCAAATTATCGACTGTTGTACCTTCATTTGCCATCGAAATCGCATGTTGAGCAGTTATCGCGGCACCCCACGAGTAACCAACCAAGTTATACTGTTCCTCTCCACCGCCGAATTGAGGTCTCAGCTGCGGGATATTCAATTCGGTCTTTCCTAGGTCATTGTTCAGAAGGTTTACTCCCAAAACGGCGTCGGTTAAATATCCAAAGCCCAATCTCTCTAAGAAGCCGATCTTCACGCTTCGTATGGAAGGATCAGAAGCTCTTACATTTCTAATGCCAGTTCGTGATAGCGCACGGACAAAGTCGTCTTTGTAATCTCCGCTGTCACCAGC
>CAYZAY010000043.1:0-1170 GCA_964476515.1 uncultured Rhodobacterales bacterium | reverse complement strand
GAATACGGTTTCATTCCCTCCCGGATCCATCGCATTGACAGGATCGTTTGCGGAATAGGCATACCTGTTCGTCCCCACCCCTTGCTTCGTCACCTCAAACCAATCCGGCTGCAGGAACAATCCGAGGGTTGGGTCGTAGTAGCGGGCGTTGAGGTACATCAGCTCGGCTTCAGCGTCGAAGCGCTCACCGATGAAGCTTTCGCTTTCGATGTGGGTGGCGGCGTCCTTCTGGACGGTGCTTTCCAGACCAAACGGCGTGTAGCTCTTGGAGAGGTCCTCGTCCGACGTCCCATCCGTGATCGAGCGCATAGCTTCCCTCCCCCGTGTCAGCGCATTTGGGCTCTTGCTCCGCGCAATTGGATAGACGATAAACAACGCAACCAGAGCTACGCTTAAAGGACCTCAGCGATGACTGCACCTGCGCCTGAAACCAAAATTGTCGAAACCTCGAAAGTGGCCTGTGACGGCGGCGAAGGGGCTTTGGGACATCCGCGGGTGTGGCTGCAGATGCCTGAAAGCGATGGCTTTGTCGAATGCCCCTATTGCGATTGCAAATACGTTCTGAAAGGCCGCGAGGCTGCCTAGGCCCGCATGACCGCTGACATTCTGGCCGCACTTTCGCTGTTCGCGCTGGTGTCCTCCATCACCCCCGGACCCAACAACCTGATGCTGATGGCATCGGGCGCCAATTTCGGCTTTCGCCCAACGATCCCGCATATGCTGGGCATCGGGCTGGGCTTTATGGTGATGCTGCTCTTGGTGGGCGTTGGTCTGATCGGTGTTTTTGACTCCGTGCCCAACAGCTATGAAACGCTGAAGGTCGTCAGCGTGGCCTATCTTTGCTGGCTTGCATGGAAAATCGCCACCGCCGCCCCGCCAGACGGAACGGAAAAAACAGGCAAACCCTTCACCTTTCTTCAGGCCGCCGCGTTTCAATGGGTAAACCCCAAGGCTTGGACAATGACCCTGTCAGCAATGACCCTATATGCCGCTGACCGGTCCTTTGGGGCGATTATGGTTGTGACATTGGTGTTTGGCATCATCAACCTGCCAGCCGTTAGCCTCTGGACGGTTGTGGGGCAAAAAATGCAAATACTGCTAACCAGCCAAACGCGACTGCGAATATTCAATGCCACTATGGCATTTCTGCTCATGAGTTCACTGGTGCCG
>CAYZAY010000042.1:0-19468 GCA_964476515.1 uncultured Rhodobacterales bacterium | reverse complement strand
CAGCATAGGTTAGCTCTCCTTTGGGTCGGCTTCGAAATCGTTGTGTTTGGGCAGATCGTCCGCAAGCTTGATCCAAGGTGGGCTTGAGCGCATGACGACGTGGCAATCCGGTTCATAGCTATCGGGATCATCCAAAGTGGCAGCATGCATGTGGATTTCGCCGGGCCAGTTGACGGATTTAAAATAGAGACGCGTTCCGCAGTCTGGAAAAAAGCCACAATAGGTGCCTTCTGGGCTTTTGTAGTGGTTGACCTCGCCCGAGAATGTGACGGATTCAGGCCTGAGGCCTACAAAACCGGTGAAGGGCGCTGAGCTTGCTCTTTGGCAGTCTACGCAATGGCACACCAAATTTTGCGTTTTTGGACCGGGTGATGACCAAGTTACTGCGCCGCAAAAGCAATGACCTTTAAACTGCATTTTGGCCCCCTTGAGCGAGACGCCATTTAAGTTGGTCGAAGCGGTCCTGCCCGTAAAATGGCTCGCCGTTCAGAACCATGAGCGGAACGCCCCAGTGACCAGATTGAATGAGAGCCTTGGCGTTTTCATCCAATACGGATTTGGCGGTGGACCATGGGGTGGTATTCAGGGCCGTTGTCAGATCAAGTCCCGCTTCGGATATAGCTTGTGCCAGATGGTCGCCCTGATCCCAATTCGGTGTGGAACCGTCCCAGAGCATTCGCCCGACATGGTTCAGGAAAGAGAGTGCGCGACCACCTTTTGAGGCGGCGACGAAGAGACGGTTGAGGTATTCGTTTCGGGATTGCTTTGGTTTTGCGACCCACAAGGAATCGGGCTCAAACTCGATTGGTGAGGGGTCGGGATAAGCGTATGCGAGGCCGAGAAAATCTGCGGTTCGCTTTGCATCGGTTTCGAAATAGCGTTGTTCGAGGTCGTCGCGGTCTTTGTAGCGCTCGGGCAGTCTGAGGACGCCGCCGAGCACGGGACGAATGGTGACAGCGACGCCGTTTTCTTCCAAAGCGATCAGCCGATCCAGAAGAAAATAGCAATAATCGCTTTGGAGCGAATAGAAGACCTCTACCCCATCAGTCATCAACAGCCTCTCGCATCCATTGCTGGAGCTTGGCGATTGAGTGTTCGGAGTTTACGCCAAAATTGGGATCAACAACCAGTGGGCCGGGGACGTATCCTTTGGACATCAGCCCTTTTTGTACGCTCTCGACCAGTCCGATGTCTTCTTCCACTGTCGTTTCGCGATCTTGAATGGCCAGCTTGCGGATTACGTCGCTTTCCGATCCGCCTTCTGTGTACCAACCGCGATAGACCACGCAGCCGTCGTGTTTGTCTGTGCGCCAGTGATAGGTGTTCAAAACGTTGCCCGGATAGCATTGGAACGAGAACATCGGCCATAAAAACCACGACTGATAGTCACCGGCATGGGGCTTTGACAGATCAATGGGATAGGTCATCTTTTCCATCGGCTGACACTCGGTCGTGTGACGCAGAACGTAGCCTCCGCCAGAATCAGGGCTGATATCATAAGTTTCCGGCTTGATGACACCTTCGGCAAAGGTTTCGTGGTTCATTGGGCAGTGGTAGCATTCCGAGTAGTTCTCGACCGAGACCTTCCAGTTGCACTTTTCAGGTACTTCCACCCATTCCAATGGCGCAAGTTGGTCTATGTTGTGGACGTATGACGCGATTTCTTCACGCACGTTTGGATACCAGTCGTCCATGGGTGCTGCGTCATTATCGAGGTTTACAAAGATGAACCCGTGGAAATCCTCTGTACGAACCGAGGTAAGGCAGATTTTCGAGCGATCAAACCCTTCGACTGCTTTGATATTTGGACCAGCCCGCAATCCTCCTGTCAACTCATAGGTCCATGCGTGATAGGGGCATACGACGACGCGGATATTCCCGCGGCCCTGAACCATTTCGTGCGCTCGGTGTTGGCAAACGTTGTAAAACGTCCGAACGACCTCATCCCGCCCGCGGATCGCAAATAGGTTTTGCCCTGCGATTTCAAAGGCGATGTAGTCACCCACGTTCGGGATTTCATTTGAATGGCACGCAAACTGCCACGTGTGCGCCAACAGCCCATGCATCTCTTTCTCAAAAATGGCCGGGTCGGTGTAGTAGTGCGCAGCCAAACTGCGCAGAGGTTCGATATCAGACGGGGCGTTCATTCTGGGTCCTCCTGATAGATGCCGAGCTGGTGGCGACGGTGGTGAAATTTATCTACGCGTTGCACGACTTCAGGCGTTGCCACGGCGATGACGAAGCTAAGGAGAGTTTCGAGCAAGGCAATTGTGGACACGGATGATGGAAAGAATTGCGGCGTGTCTGCCGCGACGACGAACCCATGGTGCGCGTTTAGGATTATCGGGCTGGCCGGGCTATCCGAGATTGCGACAACGGTCATGCCCTGTTCACGGGCGATCTTGACCGCTTCAACCACTTCGCTGCGATAGGGTTTGCAGGTGATGGCGATAAGAACGTCCCGCTTGTCAGCCCACGCAAGGTCATCGACCGCCGTTGAACCGGGTCGTGGGATGGCGTGAAACTGGGTCATTCCGGTTGACGCAAGATAGGAAAAATTGCGGGCGTTCGAATTGTTGACCCCGACCCCGAGCGTGAAGACCTGACGCGATTTCCAGATATTTTCGGCGGCTTCTTTCAAGCTTTCGACCGTGATCCCCGAGAAGGTTTCTTCGATATTGTCGAACATTGATCGGACCATATCCGCATAGAGTTCGCCGAGATTTCCGGCCTGTTCTATCGACTGAAGCCAACGGGCACGGTCGGGGAAACTGGCACCGCCTTTGCGAATTTGCTCGCGGAATGGTTCGCGGAAATCATCATAGCCTTGGAAGCCGACCTGTCGTGCCATTCGGACAAAGGTGTTTGGCTTAACATTGGCGGCCTCGGCGATTTCACGCACGGTTGAAACGCCTACTTCCTGAGGGTTTTCCAAAACAAACTTCGCCGCCTTCTGCGCTTCGGGCGTCAAAGCTTCCCATTCATCGGTCAGGCGGTCCAACACCGCATATGATACATTTGTGGCATTCATAGTTGACTACGGTACATATGTGTCACTAGCCTGTCGAGAGAAATTGCGACTCGCGAACAGGAAAATTTATTATGGCCGAGAAACATCTTCCTACGCACGCCCGCGTGGTCATTGTGGGCGGAGGCGTCATGGGTGTGGGTCTTGCCTATCATCTTGGGCACGAAGGATGGGGCGAAGACACCGTTCTGCTGGAAAAAGCAGAGTTGACCAGCGGATCGACATGGCACGCAGCAGGACAGATTACGCATTCGACCAGTTCCTACGGGCTTGGGAAGATGGTCGATTACAACATTGGTTTGTATTCAGGCGAACTTGAGCGCGAGACCGGCCAAGCTGTCACTTGGCATGGCTGTGGATCGTTCCGGCTGGCCTATACCCAAGATGAAATGGACTGGCTAAGGCATACTCTGTCGGTGGGCAATGCGCTTGGCTTCAACATTGAGCTGGTTGGTCCAGAGCAGATCGCCGAGCTGCATCCCTATTACAATCTCGACGGCGTTCTTGGTGCGCTTCACACGCCGGATGACGGTCACGTAGACCCCACGAACGTCACAATGGCCATGGCGGCCGGGGCGCGCCAGAAAGGCGTGCAAATTTTCCGCCATTGTCGCGCGACAAACATCATTCAGGCCAAGAATGGTGAGTGGGTAGTCGAGACCGAGAAGGGCACAATTACTTGTGAACATGTCGTCAATGCGGGCGGCACTTATGCGCGTCAGATGGGCGAATGGTCTGGGCTGCAATTGCCGATGACGTCAATGACCCACCACTATTTTGTGATCGAAGATGTTCCTGAATTCAAAGGTTTGGAAACCGAACTTCCCGTCATCCGCGACGACAAAATGGTGTCGGGATACATCCGGATGGAGCAAAAGAAGGGTCTGATCGGGATATACGAAAAAGAGAACTCAAACTCGGTTTGGCATGATGAATGCCCGTGGGATTACGAGAACTGGCTGTTTGATGCGGATTATGATCGCGTGATGCCTTGGCTTGAGAATTCTCTGGAGCGGATGCCTATTTTCGCCGAGCTTGGGATTACCCGAGAGGTTCACGGAGCGATCAGCCACCCCCCTGACGGCAACCCGATGGTCGGTCCTGCTGGAGGGGTGACAAACTATTGGTGCTGTTGCGGCACGCAAATCGGCATTGGTTGGGGACCCGGCCTAACTCGCGAACTAGCAAAATGGATGGTCCACGGGTCGGCTAACATCAACATGCGCGAATTCGATCCCCGTCGTTTCGGGGACTACGCCAAAAAGGACTGGCAGGTCACCAAGGCGCATGAGGATTACAAGCTTCGCCACGAAATCCCTTTCCCTCACTTCAACCGGCTTGAAGGGCGTCCGATAAAGCCATCGCCTCTTTACGAACGGTTGAAAGAAAAGGGCGCGGTCTACGAAGAAGTCTTTGGCCACGAACGACCGCGTTGGTTTGCGCGTGGCGGTGTTGAGCAGCACGATCACTATTCGTTCAAACGCAACGAAGTCTTCGGCATGGTCGGTCACGAATGCCGCGCCGTGCGCAAGAGTGTTGGCATCATGGATATCTCGGCTTTTACAAAGATCGAGGTCGCTGGACCGGATGCAGGAGCGTATCTTGATCGGTTGGTCGCCAACCGTCTGCCGAACAAAGTTGGCGGGATTGCTCTGACCCATATGCTGAACCGCAGAGGACGGATCGAGCTGGAAACTACGATCGTTAAACTTGATGAAGGGCGCTACTACCTCGTTTGTGCCGCGTTTTTTGAGAACCGGCTATTGGATCACCTGAACCAGAACCTCGGCGGGGAAGATGTTGAAACCATCCTCCGCTCAAACGATTGGGCAGCCATTACATTAAACGGGCCGGACGCACGCGATGTATTGGCGAAATGCACCGATGCACCTTTGGACAACGCGAACTTCCGTTGGTTGACGGCGCAGGAAATCGAGGTTGCAGGTCACAAGCTGTGGGCGTTTCGGATGTCCTATGCGGGTGAGCTGGGTTGGGAATTCCACATCCCGCGCGACAGCGCTTTGACCGTCTATGACGCGCTGTGGGACGCGGGAATGGCACATGGCATCACCGACTACGGATCCTTCGCGATGAATGCTTTGCGGATGGAAAAGGGTTTCAAAGGTGCCGGAGAGTTGACCAACGAAGTTACCCTACCCGAAGCCGATGTGATGCGTTTTGCAAAGCTCGACAAAGAGTATCTAGGCGTCGAAGCCACCCGCGTGTCAGCTGAACAACAAGCGAATGGCGAAATGCCTTGGGTCTGTGCCTATCTCGAAATCGAGCCCGATGGCGTAGAAGATGGTCACGGAGGCGAAGCTGTGATCGCAGACGGAAAAGTTGTCGGTGCGACGGCCTCTGTCGCATACGGACATACATGCGGGAAAATTCTGGCGTTCGCTTACATTAAACCATGGGCCAACCAACCGGGCAAAGATGTTCAAGTCCTGATCGCGGGATCCCCCCGCGCGGGGCGTATTTTGTCCGAACCGATTTACGATCCGCAAAGCAATCTACCAAGGACCGACGCATGACTGATATTCCCAAAACAATGAAAGCCATGGTCACAATGGGCCACGGTGACGTGGACCAGATTGTACTGCACCAGGATTGGCCAACCCCGTCCCCCGCAGCAGGAGAAGTCCTGATCCGCGTGAAAGCATGTGGGCTTAACAACACCGACGTGAATACTCGGTCTGGTTGGTACTCAAAGGCCGTGACCGAAGCCACAACTGGCGGCGCATTTGAAGAGGTGAACGACGAAGACCCAACGTGGGGCGGCGCGCCGATCACGTTCCCCCGAATTCAGGGCGCGGATATTTGTGGAGAGATCGTTGCAGTCGGCGACGGCGTTGACGCTGGTCGCATCGGCGAACGCGTTATCACCGACGGCTGGCTGCGCGATCTTGAAAACCCCGATAGCTATGACAATGTTGGCTATTTCGGAAGCGAGTGCGATGGCGGTTTTGCCGAATTCGCGACTGCCCGCGCTGGTAACGCAATCAAGGTGACGTCCAACCTTTCTGACGCAGAGCTAGCGACCTTTAGCTGTTCATATTCCACCGCTGAAGGGATGCTAACACGCGCAAATGTGACGCCTGACGACACTGTGCTGATACCCGGCGCTTCGGGTGGTGTGGGCGGTGCACTCGTGCAATTGGCCAAGCGTCGGGGTGCGCGGGTTATTGCTTTGGCGTCCGAGGCAAAACACAGCGAAGTCGCAGAGCTTGGACCCGATAGGATACTGCCGCGCGGACCTGAGGATTTGAGGGGCGCTTTGGGTGACGAGAAAATCACGGTCGTCGCGGACGTCGTTGGGGGTGACTACTGGATGACACTTATAGACATACTAGAGCGGGGCGGACGGTATGCGTGTTCGGGTGCGATTGCCGGACCTATGGTCGAACTCGACCTGCGCACTTTTTACCTTCGTGATTTAACATTTATCGGATCGACTGTCCTTACGCCTCAGGTCACACAAAGCATTGTGAAATACATCGAGGCTGGCGAGATAAAACCCGCTCTCGCGGCGACTTACCCGCTTGAGGAACTGAGAGAAGCCCAGACCGCGTTCATAGACAAAAAGCACACCGGCAACATCGTGGTGACGCCATGACAACACCTGATCAAATGGATGTTCTTTTGCAAGCAATCGGAGAGGTCTACCGCAACACCCCTGCCCTTGCAGAGTTTGAGCCGTGGCCTTCGGAATTTGAAAGGGCTGATCCAGGGTTTCAGGACATCCCGTGTCGAACGCTGGTCGAAGGGTTCTCTGATACCGGCATTGCTGCAACCGAACCAGTGATCGAAGCGATAAGGAACGCCGCTGGCAGCGCGTTTTGGCTGCAAACCTACACCGAAGAAGAAGTCGGGCGTGATTTCCTAAACCGCTACGGATATTTCGAAGTCTTCGGCCCAACCGAAACTGCGCATTTTAAAACTGATGGCTTAAGTGGGTACGTTGGCTACTGGGGCGACGGTCTGAATTACGACTGGCACAACCATGAAGCTATAGAGTTGTATTACTGTCTTGCTGGCGAGGCCCTTTTCAAGCTCGAGGGTGATGAAGATAAAAGCATGACTGCAGGAGACGCGAGGCTTCATAAGTCGTTCCAAAAACACGCCTTGGATACGAGAGACAAACCGTTCCTCTGTCTGGCTTTCTGGCGCGGGAAAGGGTTGGCAGACCTGCCAATGATGGCGTCTTGACTGGTAGCTTTGATCATCTGCTAGAAGAAGTCCGCAAAGTTTTCGTGGACAGTGACGCATTGCGCGAATTTTGCGAACTTCCGGTGGACCTGACACCCCAGCCGGTAAAGCCGTACTACATCCCGGCTGCTACGCTATTTGAGAACGACAATGATCTGTTTTCAAATGGTTTTTCTGCACTACGCGATACCGTCGTAGCAACCTCGGGCGATGCCCATTGGCGCGAAACTTACAGTGGCACCAGAATTGCCGAGCTTTTTCGGGAACGGTTTGCCTGCTTTTGCCTTGTTGGTGATGGTGGCCCCTATACGTCGGACGAGATGGGGGCGTATTTCGTCTACATGCCCAAGGGTCTCTATTACCCTTTCCATCATCACCCAGCCGAAGAACTATATTTCATCATCGCTGGTGAAGCCGAGTTCATGATAGAAGGCAGTGAGCCAAAGACATTGCGATCTGGGGATCATGTATTCCATCCCTCGATGCGCCCACATGCAACG
The DNA here is from genome assembly GCA_964476515.1 of uncultured Rhodobacterales bacterium. Taxonomy (GTDB): domain Bacteria; phylum Pseudomonadota; class Alphaproteobacteria; order Rhodobacterales; family Rhodobacteraceae; genus JASMHC01. The sequence goes on along the minus strand of CAYZAY010000042.1, from coordinate 11,731 downwards.
CAAACACACGACCATCCGTTTTTGTCACTGGTTCTCTGGCGCGGCGACATGAGCGTTGCGCCTGTCCTGACCAACCCTGAGGACGGGCCATGAAAACCACGACGAAATCCAAGTAAATGGGGGCCAAATGCGCATAACCAAGATCACCGTTTTCAAAGTCGATCTACCACTGGAACATCCTTACTGGCTGTCCGGAGGTCGTCTTAAGTTCGAATGCCTTGATGCAACTTTCGTGAAGCTTGAAACCGACGAAGGCTTGGTCGGCTGGGGCGAAGGAACACCTTGGGGGCATACTTATGTGCCGGCGCACGGCCCCGGTATTCGGGCGGGGATCGAAACGATGGCTCCATTCATACTTGGTCTTGATCCACGCAAAATTTTTGATGTTGAACGCGCGATGGATCTTGCTCTGCCCGGACATCTTTATGCCAAATCACCGGTCGATATGGCCTGTTGGGATATCGCCGGACAGGCGGCTGGTTTGCCAATTGCAGACCTGATGGGTGGAGGATCGAGAACCCCTAAACCGATTGCGTCGTCTGTTGGAGCAAAAACCATCGACGAAACCCGTGCTGTCATGGATAGATATCGCCAGCGCGGTTACGTTGCGCATTCGGTGAAAATCGGGGGCGATGTTGAAAAAGACATCGCTCGAATAAGAGACGTGGAAAGCATCCGCAAACCCGGTGAAATCGTCCTCTATGACGTCAACCGCGGTTGGACACGCCAGCAGGCTTTGCAGGTCATGCACGCGACCGAGGATCTTTGCGTGACCTTCGAACAACCTGGCGAAACGCTGGACGATATTGCCGCCATTCGACCGCTTCACTCGGCTCCTGTCAGCGTGGACGAAAGCCTTGTGACATTACAGGACGCAGCACGGATCGCCCGCGATGGACTAGCCGAAGTGTTTGGCATCAAGCTCAACCGCGTTGGTGGTCTGACCAAGGCCGCAAGGATGCGCGATATAGCTTTGGCGCATGGGATAGACATTTTCGTCATGGCGACTGGCGGGTCGGTACTGGCGGACACGGAAGCACTGCATTTGTCTGCAACCATTCCGGACCACAACATTCGCGCCGTTTGGGCCTGTCAGGATATGTTGACGGTGGACGTTGCTGGCGGTCGGGGTCCCCGCAACATTGATGGGCACCTTCATTTACCCGAAGAACCTGGCCTTGGCGTCCACCCAGACGAAGACGCTCTGGGGGCACCGGTGGCTATTTACGGAGCTTAAAATGAAAATCACATCTGTTTCAGTTTGGCACGTCCCTCTAACCAGCCATGAAACTTATTACATGGCCGATGGCAAAACCTGCGACACAGTGGAAAGCGTCGTGCTGCGGATCGATACAAACGAAGGGATTTCCGGTTGGGGAGAGGTTTGCCCGATCCCGCATTATCTTCCTGCTTATGCCCGCGGCGTAGCCCCCGCTGTTGCGGAAATGGCCCCTGTGTTGCTGGGCGCTGACCCGCTTGGCGTGGAGGCTCTGATGCATCGGTTGAACGCGCATTTGATCGGGCATGAATACGCAAAGTCCGCCGTGGACATTGCGCTTTGGGACATTACAGCCAAGAAAGCAAGGCTTCCTTTGTACGCGCTTTTGGGCGGACGTCAGCAAAACACCCTACCCCTTTATCATTCGATAACATGCGTTGCGCCTGATGAAATGGTACGTTTCGCGCAAGACGCGCTAGCGTCTGGCATCCAGCAGTTCCAAGTCAAGCTAGGCGCCGACGGCGATTGGCAAACCGATGCAGAACGATTGGCTAAAGTACGCGAAGCCGTTGGTGACGGGCCGTTGGTTTACGGTGACTGGAACTGTGGCGCGACAACCCTAGATGCTACGCGAACCGCGCGGGCTGTTGCGCATCTTGATGTCATGTTGGAACAACCCTGCGCAACGATAGACGAATGCGCCTCGGTCCGCAGAGCCACGGGTTTGCCGATGAAGCTTGACGAGTCAGCAAAGGATTCCGCGACCCTATTGGAAGGCGCTGCAAAGGGCTGCATGGATGCGGTCGCGATCAAGCTTTCAAAATTCGGCGGGCTTTCGGCGTCACGCAGGGCGCGTGACCTTTGCGAACATCTAGGGGCCAAAATGTGCGTCGAGTGCACATGGGGCAGCGACATCGTAACGTCTGCGGCCATTCATCTTGCCGCTTCGACCAAAGCTAACCGTCTTCTTAATACATGCGATTTATCGGGCTACGTTGCCCCACGCATCGCGCCCGACGGACCAGTTCGACAAAACGGACGAATTTCACCATCCCAAGAGCCCGGCTTGGGAGTAAATCCTGACCTTGATCTGCTTGGCACCCCCGACTTGATCTTAGATTAACCAACTCAATCGGAGTTCAAAATGTCCGATCTTAGTAATTCATATCCCACACATGACCCCGAGTGGGTCCAACAAATGCATGCGGATCACTATCTGCAAAGCTGGTCAAAACAGGGCAACAGACCGCGGGTTATTGCCGGCGGTCTTGGCAGTTGGTTCTGGGATACGGATGGCAATCGCTATTTGGATTTCCAATCGCAACTGGTGAACGCAAACATGGGGCATCAGCACCCAAAGATTGTTCAGGCGATTAAGGACCAAGCGGACAAGCTCTGCTACATCGGGCCTGCGATGGGGTCGGATGTCCGATCCGAAATGGCCGCGATCATGAACGAGATCACACCGGCGAATATCTCATCAACGTTTTTCACGACTGGTGGTTCAGCAGCCAATGAAACTGCAATCCGGCTGGCGCGCCACTACACAGGCCGCCAGAAAATCGTTGCGCGGTATCGCAGCTATCATGGTGCAACGGGCGGTACGCTTAGCTTAACCGGAGACCCGCGCCATCATCTTACCAAAGCGGATATGCCCGGGATCGTTCGGATTCTCGACCCCTACCATTATCGCTGTCCAATGGGGCATTCCGAGGTCGAAAACTGCCCTGTTTGTCAGGGCGGACCGCACCTTGAAGAGCTTTTGATGTACGAAAATCCCAATACCGTTGCTGCTGTAATTGTCGAAAGTGTTGTCGGAACCAATGGCATTATCGTGCCGCCAGACGGATACATGCAAAGCCTGCGCGAAACCTGTGACAAATACGGAATCCTGTTGATCGCTGACGAGGTCATGTCGGGTTTCGGACGGACGGGCGAATGGTTTGCGGTGGATCACTGGGGTGTCCAGCCAGACATCATCACCTCGGCCAAGGGCATCAATTCGGGCTACGTTCCGTTGGGCACCATGTCGGTTAGCACTGAACTTCACGACTGGCTTCGCGAAAATGCGCTTCCCGGTGGGTTGACCTATGCGGGGCACCCGCTTGCCTGCGCATCCGGCGTCGCAGCCATCCGCGCGATGCAGGAAGAAGGCACGCTGGCTAATGCGAAAGCGATGGGCGAAATCCTGCGGGGTGAATTGCACAAGCTTGCCGAAAAACACCCATGCATTGGTGATATCCGCGGGCTGGGCATGTTCAACGGCATCGAATTGGTAAAGGATCGAACCACGAAAGACCCGCTGGTGCCCTATGCAGCCAAAGGTGATGATGCCAAACCGATGACGGATATGATGGCGTTCGCGATGGATAATGGGCTGTATTTATCCTTCTTTTCGAACGTCATCAGACTTACCCCTCCACTCAATATTTCGAAAGAAGACCTAATGACAGGGATCGAAGTTCTGGATCGGACCTTAGACATTGCTGATCGTGCGATTGGAGGCTGACAAAGCCATTTACCGGCGGTAGCGTTGGCGCATGGGTAGACCAATTTCATCAATCCGAAACCTAGGACCGGCGACGGAAGAATTGTTCGTTCGGGCCGGAATACCCGATGCAGAAACGCTAATCGAACTGGGTGCTGACGCTGCCTATGCCAAATTACTGAAAGCTGGAACGCAACCGCATTTCATCGGTTACTACGCCCTAGTCATGGGTCTTCAGGGTCGCCCGTGGAATGACTGTCAGAGCGAAGAGAAAAAGAAGTTGCGTATCAAGTTTGATGCGTTGAAATCATCGAACATGAAACCTGTTTCCGAACTAGACAAACTCCTCGATCAGATCGGGGTTATTGAGAAATAATAAAATGACACACCCTTTGGTTACGCCAAAAATGATCGAAGATTACCAACGCGACGGGATCGCGTTTATCCCCGGGCTGTTTGCTGACTACGTCGATGCCCTGCGCGACGGCGTCGATCGCAATATGAACGAACCCGGCCCCTATGCGGCTGAAAACCTCAAGGATGGGGAAAAGGGTCGCTTCTTTGATGATTACTGCAACTGGGACCGTATTCCCGAGTTTCAAAAAACCGTTAAAGAAAGCCCCGCGGCCGAGGTTGCTGCTGATTTGATGCAAAGCCAGTCAGTGCAGATGTTCCATGACCACGTGCTTGTCAAAGAACCGGGCACGAACAAACCCACGCCTTGGCATTCAGACGGTCCATATTATTTTGTATCCGGTCGCCAAACGATCAGCTTTTGGTCTCCGCTCGACCCTGTTACCGACGCAACGCTTCGGTGTGTTGCAGGGTCGCATAAGTGGGAAAAGCCGGTTCTGCCGACGCGATGGTTGTCCGAAGAAAGCTTCTTCCCAAACGAAGACGATTATAAGCCAATCCCCGACCCGGATGCCGAAGGTATGAATATTCTGGAGTTCCCCATGCAACCGGGTGATGCGGTGGCGTTCAACTTTGATATCCTTCACGGCGCACGCGGAAACGAAACGACAGAGCGACGTCGCGCATTTTCACTGCGTCTGGTTGGGGATGATGCAAGATACGTAACGCGCCCCGGGCGGACATCGCCACCATTTCCTGGGCACGCCATGCAAGAAGGGCAAAGGCTGAGGAAAGATTGGTTCCCGATCCTTCTTGACCGTCGTTAAGCAAAAAAGGCGCCCGCAAAATGGGGCGCCTTTTTCAACTTTTCAGGTCAAACCGTAAAGCTTGATTTAGCCAACCAGTTCAAGACCCGAGAAGAAGTATGCGATCTCAACCGCTGCAGTTTCAGGTGCGTCCGAACCGTGGACCGAGTTTTCGCCAACAGATTCAGCGAACTCAGCGCGGATGGTGCCTGGTGCGGCGTCTGCTGGATTGGTTGCGCCCATAACTTCGCGGTTCTTCGCGATTGCGCCTTCACCTTCCAGAACCTGTGCAACGATTGGCGCGGACGCCATGAATTCGCACAGTTCGCCGTAGAACGGACGCTCAGCGTGCACAGCGTAGAAAACGCCTGCCTGAGCTGGGGTCAGGTGGATGCGTTTTTGTGCAACAATACGCAGGCCAGCTTCTTCGAATTTGGCATTGATCGCGCCAGTCAGATTGCGGCGGGTTGCATCGGGTTTAATGATCGAAAAGGTGCGTTCGAGCGCCATTTTGTTTTCTCCTAATTACGGGATAGGTAAAAACACCTTTCCCCTTGTGTAAATTGGCGCTGCGATATCATGCAGTATTGCATTTTGGAAGGGCATTTGCGCGTCAATACCTGCTTGGCAATACCGGCACCGCGATTAGCGTATGGCGCAGGCAGATTGGCTCTGTTAATCCGCACTTATGTTGAAGATTGAATCCATATCCTACGCCGTCGAAGGTCGCCCTCTTTTTGAGGACGCCTCGGCCATCATTCCAACCGGACACAAAGTCGGATTGGTCGGCGCCAATGGAACGGGAAAGACGACCCTGTTTCGTCTTATCCGATCTGAGTTAGAGCTAGAGAGCGGAAACATATCGGTTCCTCGCGGTTCAAAAATTGGTGGGGTGGCGCAAGAGGTTCCTTCGTCTTCGACATCGCTCTTAGATACCGTCCTTGCAGCAGACACCGAACGAACTGAGTTGCTTGCCGAAGCTGAAACAGCGACCGATCCACATCGGATTGCCGACATTCAAACCCGTCTTGCGGATATTGATGCATGGAGCGCCGAGGCGCGGGCCTCATCCATCCTCAAAGGATTGGGTTTTGATTTTGAAGAACAGAGCATGCCGTGCTCTGATTTTTCAGGCGGTTGGAGAATGCGCGTCGCGCTTGCGGCTGTGCTGTTTGCCCAGCCTGACCTTTTGCTGCTCGACGAACCGACCAACTATCTCGATCTTGAAGGGGCGTTGTGGCTTGAAGCATATCTGGCCAAATACCCCCACACAGTCATAATTATCAGCCACGACCGCGACCTGTTGAACCGTGCTGTGGGCGGGATTTTACACTTGGAAAACAGATCGTTAACCTATTGGTCTGGTCCTTACGATCAATTCGCACGCCAAAGGGCTGAACAACGCGCAGTGCAATCCGCAACTGCAAAGAAGCAACAAGAGCGCGTCGCCCATTTGATGAGCTTTGTTGACCGTTTCCGGTACAAAGCGTCTAAAGCCAAGCAAGCCCAATCGCGTTTGAAGATGATCGAGAAAATCGACATGGTCGCCGCGCCTGAAGAAGCTGCTCGGCGCAAGTTTACGTTTCCTTCACCCGAAGAGCTTTCGCCACCGATCATCAACATCGAAGGCGGAGTGGTCGGGTATGGCGGCACGCCGGTTCTAAAGCATCTGGACCTGCGAATTGATCAGGACGACCGGATCGCTCTGCTTGGCAAAAACGGTCAGGGCAAATCAACGCTGTCCAAACTGCTGGCCAACCGGCTTGAAAAGATGTCTGGAAAGATGGCGACGGCAAACAAGCTTCGTGTTGGCTATTTCGCGCAGCACCAAGTTGATGAGCTTTATGTAGATGAAACCCCGATTGAGCACCTGAGACGCGAACGTCCCGATTCCCCGCCCGCAAAACTGCGGGCCCTGCTAGCGGGTTTCGGCCTCATGGCGGATCAGGCGGAAACTGTCGTTGGGCGGTTGTCAGGTGGGCAAAAAGCCCGTCTGTCGCTTTTGCTCGCGACGCTGGATGCGCCGCATCTGTTGATCCTAGACGAACCTACCAACCACTTGGACATCGAAAGCCGAGAAGCTTTGGTAGAAGCACTAACGCTTTATTCCGGTGCCGTGATCCTTGTCAGCCACGATATGCATCTGCTTTCTATGGTTGCTGACCGCCTATGGCTTGTCGCTGACGGCACGGTGAAACCCTTTGAAGACGATCTACAGGCCTATCGCCGCTTTTTGCTGGCTGTGGACAAACCCGCTACGAACAAAAAGTCAGCCCCTAAGCCAAAACGCGTTTCTCGAGAGGCAATTCTGAATTTGCGAAACGAAACGCGTAAATGCGAAGATCGGCTGCAAAAGCTGAACGAAATGGCAGAAAAGCTGTCTGTGAAGCTTGCGGATCCTGAACTTTACGAAGAAGACAAAGCCAAAGACCTTGCGGTTTGGAACCGGAAATACGCGGAAGTGATGGAAGCGATTGATCGCGCCGAAGGCCTTTGGCTAAATGCACAAGATAAGCTAGAACGGGCCGAAGCTGGCAAATAGCTGGCCCAAACTTGGGCTGAACCAGCCAACATGACGGGATGACCAATGGAATATGCAACGCTGATAACCGCATTCGCGACATTGTTCGTTGTCATTGACCCGATTGGATTAATGCCGCTGTTCGTGGCGCTGACGCAAGGCGCAGACACAGCGCATAGACGGGCGGTCGCACTAAGGGCTTCGGTCTTGGGGTTCATAATCCTGTTGCTCTTTGCACTATTCGGAGAAGCCGTATTGCGATTTATCGGCATCTCGATGTCGGCATTTCGCATTGCAGGCGGGATACTATTACTACTGACCGCGCTTGATATGTTGTTTGAGCGCCGCACCAAACGCCGCGAAGACAAAGTCGCTGAACTACCCGATCCTTCGGTTTTTCCACTTGCAACGCCTTTGATCGCCGGACCCGGCGCAATCGCATCTGTCATTCTGTTGATGGGCGAAGCTGACAGCATTGCTGGTTCAATTACAGTTATCGCCGTACTGGCGGTCGTTGTTGTCTGCGTGTTCTTGCTGTTTGTTGCTGGTGGCATGTTGGAAAAGATTATCGGTCAAACTGGAATTAATGTTGTAACCCGCCTGCTGGGGATGCTGCTTGCGGCGTTGGCAGTGCAGTTCATACTAGATGGTTTGTTGTCCGTTGCCTGGCCTGTTTAAAACCAAAGGCTTCCAGCCCATATTAATCCTATGAACACAGAGCAATTCGCATCCCTTTTATATCTCGGAATTCTGCTAGCGGTGATTGGCAGCTGGTTTTTCGTGAGCAACCGAAAAAACCTAGGAAAAACAGCCCGGTTGGCAGTTATCTGGGGGTTGATCTTTATCGGTGTCATCGCCGCAAAGGGCCTTTGGGATGATATCAGACGGACTACAGTTCCAATGCAATCGGTCAATATCGAAGGCCAAATCGAAATTACCCAAGCGCCTGACGGGCATTATTATGCGGTCCTCAAATTGAACGGAGTGCCTGTAGAATTCGTTGTCGATACAGGCGCTACGCAAATCGTACTGACCACCAAGGATGCCAAGCGGATCGGATTGGACCCAGATAGCTTGTCCTTTTTGGGACGCGCTGAAACCGCAAACGGCGTTGTAAGCACTGCGTTTGATAAAGTTGATAAGATGATCTTTGGACCATACAGCAATGATAATGTTGGGGTTTCCATCTCAAAGGCGGACATGGGAATATCGCTATTGGGAATGAGCTACCTTCAACGGTTTGACAATTTACAAATCTCAGACGGTCGCTTGATGCTAAGCAGGAACGAAAACTAGCGTTCCGCTTTCTTCTGCCAGTTTCCGCCTTCTTCCGACCAATACTGGGCCGAACATCCCGCATCGACCAAGGTTTTCCACTGGCTTCGTGCATTATCAAGCGCCACGTCATTGTTGCCGTCAAACACTACACAAACACGTTCCATCGCCTGAACTTCATCAGACGACACATCGGCGCTATCGATGCAGATCAAACACGTAGCTGAATTTGGTGCCGTTTTACCTGTTCCTAGCAGGATCGGTTGGTCAGCATCATGGTCCCCACCTTCAATCCCGTGGGGTAAAAAACTTTCCTCGGGGCCCAGCCAAAGCTTTTCATCAAGCCATTTCAACCGCTCTGTATCCGTACTGCGGATATACACCCGCCAGCCAGCTTCGAGAGACTTTGACAGCAATGCCGGCAAAGTCGCCTCAATCGGGCGGCGGGTGAGATGGTAAAAGTAGGCGGCGCTCATCAGCCTTCGAACATGTCGCGGATCATGCGATCAAGCGCCATGACACCCCAGCCGGTGGCACCGCTTGGCGCCAGAGTTGTCGCAGATTTCTTTTCGGCGACACCTGCAATGTCGATGTGAATCCACGGCATGTCTTCTTGAACGAACTGATGTAAAAACTCAGCGGCGGTGCTGGCTCCTGCAGGGGGACCACCTGCGTTTTTCCAGTCGGCTTTTTTGGATTTCATCGCTTCTGCGTATTCCTTGCCCAAAGGCATGGGCCATGCGCCTTCGCCTTCGGTCTTGGCAGCTTTCAGAAACACGTCACTAAGTTCTTCGTTATTCGAGAATACCCCAGCGTTTTCGTGCCCGAGGCCGACAATTATCGCGCCAGTCAATGTCGCCAGATCTATCATACCGAAAGGCTTGAATCGCTCCTGCGCGTACCACATGACATCACATAGAACCAAGCGGCCCTCAGCGTCTGTTGTGATGATTTCGATGGTATCGCCTTTCATGGATTTCACGATATCTCCCGGACGGTAGGCTTCGCCTGACGGCATATTTTCAACCAGACCAACCAAGCCCACAACGTTGGCTTGCGCTTTGCGAAGTGCCAGAGTCTTCATGACACCGGTCACCACACCCGCGCCGCCCATATCCATGGTCATGCTTTCCATCCCGCCGGAAGGTTTGATGCTGATACCGCCTGTGTCGAAAACAACGCCCTTGCCAACAAGCGCAAGCGGGGCCTCTTCGTCTTCTCCGCCGAACCATTTCATGATGGCAACTTTGGAAGGGCTGGCGCTACCCTGACCCACAGACAAAAGCGCGCCCATGCCAAGTTCGGCAAGGTCCGCTTCGTCAAGAATTTCCACTTCGACACCGTGGTTTTGCAATCCCTCGATCCGCGCTGCAAAATCTTCGGTTGTCAGAATGTTTGCCGGTTCGTTAACAAGATCACGCGTCATAAACACGCCATCGGCAACCGCAAGCGCTGGCTTGACTACAGCTTGCATCGCCTCGGTATCAGTACACATGACGGTGACGTCTTTGTTCGGGGTGTCCTCGGCCGTTTTGTGGTCGGCAAACGCATAACCGCGCAAGGCCACACCCAGAATAACATCTTCCGCATGCTTATTCAGACCCGCGAGGATTAAAAGAAGTGCCGATTTATTGCCACCCCCAAGTTTGGACAGTGCAGCGCCTGCACTTCTTGCATCGTCACAAGACGGTCGTTTGCTGAGCTTCACAATATCCACAGCTTCGGCGGCCATACCGTTTGGCCAGGAAACCGAAATAACCTCTGCTTCTTTAGCTTTTTCAAAACTCTCGCTGTCCAAAACGCGCTGTACTGCGCCTCGGGTCAGCTTGTTCACACGGCGGGCTGCACGCGATAGCTTTCCATCGGTGGCCACCAGAATTGCAACTCGACCTTCGGACGTCGCAATTGCATCGAGATCCACTTCGGTAAACGAGAATTTGGTTACTTCGGTCATTTGCTGCAGTCCTTAAAATATTTGTCTAAGCGAGTCCTAGCCTGAGAGGCATCAATTGGCCAGATAGCAGTTTTCGACCGTTGCGGTTTGGTTTAGTCTGCCTTCAAACGAACCCCCGACAAGGGAATGGGATTTGGGCAGAGCCGACAGATATATTCTTGGGCAGTTAATGGTGCTCTTCGGGTTCTTCTCGTTGGTGTTAGTTTCCGTCTATTGGATCAACCGCGCCGTTGCGCTTTTTGATACGTTAATCGGCAGCGGCCATTCGACATTTGTGTTTTTGGAATTTTCGGTTCTGTCGTTGCCAAATGTTATTCGCTTAGCGCTGCCTTTGGCAGAATTTGCCGCTGCGGCTTATGTCTGCAACCGGCTGATCACTGAAAGTGAAATGGTGATTTTGCAGACAACCGGCTATTCGCCGTGGCGTCTTGCACGACCTTTTTTGTGGTTCGGGATGATCGTTGCTGTGATGATGTCTTTGCTGACCCACTATTTGGTTCCAGCGTCCCTGCAGCAACTTGCCGTGCGTACTCAGGAGATTTCGCAAAGCATCACAGCGAAGTTATTGACGGACGGCACATTTCTTCATCCCTCCGACGGGGTGACATTCTACATTCGCGAAATCACGCCCGAAGGAAAGCTTATCGATGTCTTCCTGTCGGACAATCGCGATGAAACGCAGACAACCATTTTCACCGCGTCCGAAGCCTTTCTGGTGCGGGATGAAGATGCATCCAAACTTGTGATGGTTGATGGCATGGCGCAGGTGCTGACGGTGGACGGCAGATTGTCGATCACGAACTTTCAGGACCTGACCTATGACGTAAGCGCACTGATCAACAAGATAAGCCCTCCGGGGATGCTGCTGGAATATATGTCGACCGCGGAACTGATCCTCAGACCTGAGGCCGTGCACAATTCCACGGGCGTGAGCTTGGGTCGGATTCTTGAACAAGGGCATGGTCGCATCAGCCAAGCACTTTTGTGTATTGTCGTGTCTCTCTTGGCTGCAAGCACTCTGCTTATGGGAAGCTTTAGCCGGTTCGGGCCGGGCCGCTTTATTGTGGCAGCTTTGTTTCTCTTGGTATTCGTCAAAATCGTTGAAAGCTCACTG
>CAYZAY010000041.1:18201-19779 GCA_964476515.1 uncultured Rhodobacterales bacterium | reverse complement strand
CGGTCATCATCTGCGACAAGGATTGTTCCATCCATGGGTCAATCTCCTATGATTGCGGCGCGACTGGCAGCGAAATTCGAAAAACTGTTTTGCCCGGCACTGATTCAACACCAATCCACCCGCCGTGATCTGAAATGATCTTACTAACCAGCGCGAGGCCAAGGCCCGTCCCGTTTTCTTTACCCGACACAAAGGGCTCAAACACATCGCCCGCAATGTCATCTGGCAATCCGGGGCCGTTGTCCTGAATCTCAATCTGCAGTGGAAGCGAATTGCCGCTTCCGTCCTTGCGGCGAAGCCTTAGTGAATGCTCGTAGAATGTCCGCAGGCGTATTTCACCGCCCTGCCCTTTGATCGCTTCGCAGGCGTTTTTAACGAGGTTTAGAACCACTTGCTGCAACTGGTCTGGGTCACAGTGCGCTTCGGGAAGCGACGGGTCATAGTCTTCGACAAACGTTACATGTGCTCCAAAGCTGACCATCGCTGTCTTGCGCGCTCTATCCAGTGCATCGTGAAGGTTAACAGATTGCTTTAGCGGAACGCGCAAATTGCCAAATTGTTCGACCTGCTCAAGCAACTTCACAATCCGACGGCTTTCTTTAACGATCAGATCGGTAAGTTCCAGATCGGCTTTGGGTAGGTTCATCGACAAAAGCTGGGCGGCCCCAGTTATGCCAGCCAGTGGGTTCTTAATCTCGTGCGCCAACATTTCCGCCATACCAATCGCGGATCTTGCAGCGGATTTCACTGAGCGGCTATTTCCCAACCTGCCTGAGAACTCTCTCGGTTGGATCAGGAACAACATACTACCGTCATCGCGGTTCATGGGGGCGATTTGGATGTTGCATTGCATCGGCGGACGATTTCCGCCACCCACATCAACATCATTCACATAGAGCGATGAATTATCCTGCCGACTTCGTTCAAAGGCTTCTTCAACCGGTGCATCAATCGCGACCTTGTCCCATATCGGGCCTTCTGAAAGGGACTTGGACGACGCGTTGAAAAACCCTTCGGCTGCAGGGTTTGCCCCTATGATGTGGTCATTTGCATCCACAAGAAGCACAGGCACGGGCAGCGAAGTCCACAATGTATTGGTGTCGATCATGCCGCGACCTCGGAATAGTCAGTGACAAATTCGCTTTGCAATAATTCAAGAACGCGCGATGCGTCCCGTTCAGTCAGCACGCGTTTTCTCATAGCGATTGGGGCCGAGATTTCGTCCATATACCAACCCAGATGCTTGCGTGCGACGCGGTTTCCTAGTGTCGTTCCGTAAAAACTCATCATGCTTTCGTAGTGGCGACAAACCATATCGGTGAAATCTGAACCGATAGGAGTGTTCGGTTTAGGTGTGCCGTAAAGCGCATGCGAAATCAGTGCGAGCTGCCATGGTCGGCCCTCGGCGCCACGTCCGACCATCACTCCGTCGGCATTCGAAAGATCCAAAGCGTTACGTGCTGACGCGGTATCAACGATGTCACCATTCGCAATGACCGGAATGGATACCGCATCCTTGATCGGCCGAATAGCCGCCCAATCAGCTTGGCCCTTGTAGAACTGGCATCGCGTCCGACC
>CAYZAY010000041.1:0-18191 GCA_964476515.1 uncultured Rhodobacterales bacterium | reverse complement strand
GAATTCCCGCATCTTCGGCTCGGCGCGCTAGCTCTTTAGCATTCAGCGTATTTTCATCCCACCCCAGACGGGTTTTCAACGTCACCGGAACCGAGACTTCGTCAACCACAGCCTCGATCAATGTCAGTGCATGATCAAGATCGCGAAGTAATGCCGAACCCGACAATCCGCTTGTGACCTTTTTTGCGGGGCATCCCATGTTGATGTCGATAACGCTCGCACCATTATCTTCTACAATCCGCGCAGCCTTACGCATCCAAGTGGCCTCGCGTCCGGCCAACTGAACGGCGGTATTCGCCACGTCAAACCCAAGCTCGGCCTTTTCGCGGACACCAGGTTTTGACTGCACCATTTCCTGACTGGCCACCATTTCGCTGACAACCAGACCAGCGCCGAAACTAGATACCAGCTTGCGAAACGGCAGATCAGTGATGCCAGCCATAGGGGCAAGCAACACAGGGGGATCAATGGAAATATTTCCGACAGTCAGCGACATTAAGGTTCTCGCGTTGTTGAACGAGAGATAAAGCGGCACATAAACAAGCACAATAAAATAGCGTCTGTTTTTTGATCGATAATGGCGGTATGCGCAATTTTTAATCAACCATATGTCGATTGAAGTGACGCAGCCTAAGGGTTAAACAACGAAAAACCACTTTGAGCGATCCAAAATGACAACAGCCGCCATTATCGTTGCCGCCGGACGAGGCACCCGCGCAGGTGGGGATGCACCCAAGCAATGGCAAGTGATTGCAGGCAAGCGGATTGTCGATTGGACGCTGGAAATCTTCGTTAACCACCCACAGATTAATCAAGTTGTTTTGGTGGTTCATCCGGATGACGTCGATCATGCGCCAACGACGGACGGTCTGATCCTTGCCCTTGGTGGAGAAACGCGCAGCCAATCTGTCTTTAACGGCCTTCAGTCCATTGAGGGTTTGGGTGTAGACTTTGCATTAATCCACGACGTCGCGCGGCCTTGCGTCAGCGATCAGGTAATCTCGAACGTTATTGAGGCGCTCAAGTCTGAAAAAGGCGCTGCACCTGCTGTTAAAGTGGCAGATGCGCTTTGGGAAAGCTCATCAGACTTTGTGGAACGTTCAAAATCACGCGACGGGTTATTTCGGGCTCAGACACCGCAGGGCTTTCATTTTGCCGACATTTTGGCGGCCCACAAAGGCAACTCAGCCCCTGCGTCCGATGACGTCGAAGTGGCAACACGCGCCGGAATTCATGTGAAGATCGTCGAAGGGCACGAAGACAATCTGAAAGTCACAACACCACATGACTTTGCCCGCGCTGAAAGTATATTAAGAGGCCCAATGGATATTCGACTTGGCAATGGTTACGACGTTCACCGCTTCGGAGACGGCGATCACGTTATTCTCTGCGGCGTAAAAGTTGACCACACGCGGGGTTTGCAGGGACATTCAGACGCTGACGTAGGGATGCATGCTGTGACGGACGCGATTTACGGCGCGTTGGCTGATGGTGACATTGGCCAGCACTTCCCCCCTTCCGACCCGCAATGGAAAGGTGCCGCGAGCGATATTTTTCTTCGTCATGCCGTACAACTGGCTGAACAACGCGGCTTTCGCATTTCGAACATCGATTGCACCTTGGTTTGCGAATTTCCAAAAATCGGACCACACTCCGGTGCTATGCGACAGCGAATGGCTGAGATTATGGACATAGACGTGAACCGCGTCTCGATCAAAGCCACAACAAGTGAAAAGCTTGGCTTCACAGGCCGAGAAGAAGGGATCGCGGCTATCGCAACCGCGACATTGGTGACCCCATGAGCATGATGATCGCAACTGTATTTGGCGTGGGCTATCTTAAACCTGCACCGGGAACTTGGGGGTCGGCAGCCGCATTACCTTTGTTCTGGGTGCTTCACACCTTAGGCGGGCCGCTACTAGCTGTGGCTACCACTGTCGCAGTTACATTGATTGGTTGGTGGGCGATCAAAGCCGCAACTGAAGGTTCTGACAACCACGATCCGGCCGAAATCGTTATCGACGAAGTCGCTGGCCAGTGGGTCGCGCTATTGCCTGTGTCCTTTGGCGCTGCAGCGATGGGTGTCGGATCGCTGGATCTTTACCCCGGTTGGATCGCCGCCTTCGTTCTGTTTCGTCTTTTTGACATTTGGAAACCAAGCCTAGTTGGTTGGGCAGACCGTCGTGACGATCCGTTTGGGGTCATGTTCGACGACATCATCGCGGGTGTATTCGCTGCGATTGTCACCATTGTCCTAGCTGGGTTGTCACACGGGTTCCTGATGTGACCAGCAAAGCCGAAGAACTTTTACGGTTAGCGCTAGATGCAAATGAGTCGATTGCGACAGCTGAAAGCTGCACCGCTGGATTGATATCAGCGGAAATCACATCAGTCGCAGGGTCTTCTGCAATTTTTGATCGTGGCTTCACCACATATTCAAACGCTGCCAAGGTCGAAATGCTTGGGGTATCCCAAGCAACGCTTGATGAATTTGGGGCTGTTTCAGAGCATGTGGCAATGGAAATGGCCGAAGGCGCGCTCAGGCGCTCTGACGCTACGATTGCTGTTTCCGTTACTGGCATCGCTGGACCCGGCGGATCTGAATCCAAACCCGAAGGGCAAGTTTGCTTTGGCGTTGCGGGCTTGGAATGCAAAACCACGACGGAAACAGTCGATTTTGGCGCAATTGGCCGCCCAAACGTTCGCAATTCGACCGTTAATCATGCAATTGAGCTACTTATTGCAGCATTAATCGCCCGCGCCTGATAAGCAGGCATGCTTAGTAAATAGCGCCCATTTTTTGGGCAACTTTAGATTTACGCCAATTCATTGCCTGATTTTCTGATCCGGTGCTTTTCAATACAGCGGCCATAGCTTTGAACCCTCGTCAACCTAATTACCTACATGAGGATCAATCTTATGGTTGGAGCGGACACCGCCTGGATCATCGTAGCAACGGCACTCGTGCTGTTTATGTCATTACCCGGCTTAGCGCTGTTTTATGGCGGACTGGTACGCGCGCGAAATGTGCTCAGCGTGTTCATGCATGTTTATGCAATCGCATGCCTGATGAGCATTCTTTGGTTTGCCGTTGGCTATTCCATCGCCTTTGGCGACGGCAATGCCTATTGGGGCGGACTTGGAAAGTCATTCCTTAGCGGGGTCGATGCTGACAGCCTGTCGGGCACCCTGCCCGAGGTTCTTTTCTTTGCCTTCCAGATGACATTCGCGATCATCACGCCTGCCCTAATCGTTGGCGCTTATGTCGAACGTGTTGGCTTTGGTTTCGTGCTACTGTTTTCCGCACTTTGGATGCTAGTCTGCTATGCACCTGTGACCCACTGGATCTGGGGCGGCGGCATGCTTGGCGACGGAGGCATCTTTGGTGAAACCGGTGTGCGCGACTTTGCGGGGGGGATTGTTGTCCACGAAACTGCCGGTATAGCAGCCCTAATGATTGCATTCTTCCTTGGCCCTCGCAGAAATCAGAACGTCCAACCGCACAACCCCGGCTATGTCATGATCGGTGCATCCATGCTTTGGGTTGGTTGGTTCGGCTTTAACGGTGGCTCTCAGTTGGCCGCAGATGGTGGTGCAGCTATGGCGTTGACCGTAACGCATATTTCGGCAGCTACAGCGTCACTGACTTGGGCAGCATGGGAATACTTTAAGTACGGAAAAGCGTCCTTGGTTGGCCTTGTAACAGGCACCATCGCAGGTCTTGCGTCTATTACGCCTGCATCCGGCTTTGTTGGTCCAGTTGAAGCGCTGATCATCGGTGCCGTTGCCGGCGTTCTCTGCCAAGAGGCCGTGAACCTGATCCGCAACAAGCTAAAGGTCGACGACACGCTCGACGTATTCGCGGTTCACGGTGTTGGTGGAATCTTCGGCACCATCATGATTGCCTTGTTCGGTGCAGGCACATGGGCTGCGCAACTTGGATCACTCGCCATTGTGGGTGTTTTCACAATCGTGGTGACGTTTGTTCTTATCAATCTCGTCGGGTTGGTCGCGCCGCTTCGCGTGGATGAAGAGATCGAATACAACGGGCTGGACCTGTCAGCACACGGTGAACGGGCCTACGACTTTACGTCCTAAATCTTCGATAAATAAACAAAGGGCGCTCACATCTGGGCGCCCTTTGTTTGGCTACTTTTGTGGGCCGTAAAGCTCTTCCGCGCGATTTTGAAACGCCCTTACGATACGCTGCATCGCTTCATTAAAGAGCATACCCGCAGCCCCTTGTAGAATGCGATTGCTAAATTCGAAATCCACCCAAAAATTCACCTCACATCCCCCTTCGACATCGGTAAATTCCCAACGGGACTGCAAATGCTTGAAAGGACCATCGAGATATTCTGTATCGATCCGGTGAATGTCGTTGAACAGCGTTACCTTGCTGGCAAACCGCTCTCGGAACACTTTGAAGCTGATCACAAGGTCTGCATTAATCTCTTGCCCATCTTCGATCTCTTTCGAAGAACGGATTCGTGCAGCAGCGGTCCACGGTAAAAAATCTGGATACGCCCGAACATCCGCGACAAGATCGAACATCTGAGACGCCGTGAACGGCAGTATTCGGGTTTCAGCGTGATTGGGCATGTGTTTCCAGTTGATTGAAATGCTCACCCGTGATGTCTTACACAAGCGCGACAATTTCAAGAGGAAGAAATGACCGAAAAGCCCTATGTGATCGACGAAATGATTTCTGCAAAGACCATTGCAGCACGCATCGAAGAACTTTGCCGCGAAATCTGCGACGAATATTACGATACCTCAAAGTTGATCGTTGTTGGCTTGCTGCGAGGATCATTCGTTTTTATTGCCGATCTTGTTCGCGAACTTGATCTGCCTGTCGAAGTCGATTTTCTTGAAGCGTCGTCATACGGGGACGCAATGGAATCCAGCCGAGAGGTTCGGATTCTAAAGGACCTAAGGGGTCAGATTGAAGGCCGCGATGTGTTGGTAGTCGAAGATATTGTTGATACCGGCCACACGCTTTTGCACGTCATTAACCTTTTGAAGTCGCGCAATCCGGCTAAGTTGAAGTCGATTGCACTGCTGGACAAACCTTCACGACGAGAAGTTGATATTCGCGCCGACTGGGTAGGTTTTGACATCCTCGACGAATTTGTCGTCGGTTATGGCATTGATTTCGCACAAAGAAACCGAAACCTCCCCCATATTGGCAAAGTGCGGTTCACCGACGTGTCTTGATCGGCTTACCTGTCTCAAATCGCAAAAATGTGATGAAGACTTCACAATCTCCGTTCTATAGTTCGAAGATATTCAATTTCGGGAGATTAAGATGAAACGTACTCTGTTTATTGCGGCCGGTTTTGCCACCGCCCTTTCGTCTGCCACTGTGGCTCAGGACGCCTTCGAAAGTCAGCACGAAGCCCGACACGGAGTCATGGCCATTATGGGAATAAGCATGGGCGTTCTTGGCGGCATGGCACGCGGTCGTATGGACTACGATGCCGAAAAAGCGCAAACCGCCGCGAACTCAATTTTAGGTGTATCGATGGTGGATTTCCTCGGCTTCTTCCCAGAAGGAAGCGATGAGATGAGCATGGATAACACGCGCGCAACCGTCGCTATTTGGGAAAACGCGGCTGGATTTACGGCTGAATGGGCGAAAGTCCAGATGGCGGCCCCTGCCCTTGCCGAGGCTGCTGGCCAAGGTAAAGACGCGATGGTCGCTGCACTCGGTGATGTTGGTGGCACTTGCCGATCATGCCACAAAGCCTATCGCGCCCCCGAGTAATGATTCTGCGCAGATTTATCCGGTTCGCCGTCATTGCAGCAATGCTTGGCGGCGCAACTGGACTTTGGCTAACCCAACCGCAGCGGGTTGACCCGTTGAATTACGCTGGCCTGACCGGTGTACCCAGCAAGGGAGAGCTGGTTTATCACGCAGCGGGTTGTCATTCTTGTCATGGCTCAGAAACTGACAAAGAACAGCCCGCCCTAGTCGGCGGACAAGCCTTTCCATCTGACTTCGGAACGTTTTACGCGCCGAACATTTCAAGCGATCCGGTCCACGGCATTGGCGCTTGGTCACTGGTGGATTTTGCGAACGCAGTTCAGGCGGGCGTGTCACCAGACGGCAAGCACTATTATCCGGCCTTTCCTTATACAAACTATGTCCGGATGACGGCTCAGGACGTGGTTGATCTTTGGGCGTACATCCTTTTGATGCCTGGATCATCGACGCTAAGCAAACCCCACGATGTTGGGTTTCCCTTCAACATTCGCCGAGGGCTTGGCCTTTGGAAGCTGATGTACATGGATGACAGTTGGGTGGTCGAAAATCCGACGTCCGAGCGTGGGCGATATCTGGTTGAAGCATTGGCCCATTGTGGTGAATGCCACACCCCCAGAAACGCGTTGGGGGCAATTGATCGTGAAAGATGGCTGCAAGGCGCGCCAAACCCGTCAGGTCGCGGAACCATTCCAGCGCTCACACCATCTGAACTGACTTGGGACGCAATCGATGTTGCTTATTACCTGTTGGAAGGCTTTACGCCCGACTTTGACAGCGTTGGCGGCCACATGGTTCCGGTCGTGGAAAACATGGCTAAACTGCCCGAGGAAGACCGGCTAGCAATAGCAGACTATCTAAAGGGTTTGCCGAACTAGGCTTGTCCCAGCTTATCCATTCGTGCCTGACGAAGCTGCGCAAAGTCATCGCCAGCATGATAGCTTGAACGGGTCAATGGCGTTGCCGAAACCATCAAAAAGCCTTTGCCATATGCCGCTTTTTCGTAGGCAGCAAATTCTTCAGGCGTGACAAACCGATCAACGCTGTGGTGTTTTGGCGTCGGCTGCAGGTACTGACCGATTGTCAAAAAGTCGATGTCCGCCGCGCGCATGTCATCCATGACCTGTTTCACAGACACCGCATCTTCGCCCAAACCTACCATAAGGCCCGATTTAGTGAACATAGACGGATCAAGTTCCTTCACCCGCTGAAGAAGACGAAGCGAATGGAAATAACGCGCACCCGGGCGAACTGTAGGATACAACCCCGGAACAGTTTCCAGATTGTGGTTGAACACGTCAGGCCGCGCTTCAACGACCACTTCTAAAACCGATGGATCGCATTTCAAAAAATCCGGTGTCAGAATTTCAATCGTCGTTTCAGGGCTTTTGTGACGGACTGCACGGATCGTTTGCGCAAAATGCTCGGCCCCGCCGTCCTTCAAATCGTCTCGGTCAACCGAGGTGATTACGACGTGCTTCAAGCCCAGCTTGTTAACCGCATGAGCTACGCGACCGGGTTCAATCACATCAAGCGCATTAGGACGGCCCGTCGCAATATTACAGAAAGAACAGCCACGCGTGCAAATCTCGCCCATGATCATCATGGTGGCGTGACCCTGGCTCCAACATTCTCCGGTGTTTGGACAGCCTGCTTCTTCGCAAACCGTCACAAGCTTGTTCTCGCGCATAATATCGCGGGTTTTTTTGTAACCTGTAGATGTTGGCGCTTTTACGCGAATCCAATCCGGCTTTTTCGGCTGAGCGTTATCCGGACGATGAGCTTTTTCCGGATGGCGTTGATCAGGAATAGACAGGTCGCGCATTGGTCACCTTTATTGGGTTGTGTCGCGCCCCCTCATACCTTGGTTTTTCCCAATTAAAAAGCCGATTGAATGCAGATCAGCGTTGCACGGTGGGAATGGTGCTACCCAATCATCGGCCCGTGTGATCCATGAAGTTCATCGTAGTGTTGCTGAAGCCGCTGAAGCGCTATTCGCAGAACCACTTTTCCAGATCGCGCGGACCAGCCTAATCGCTTTTCTGCAATCTCAAGACCGTTTTGCAAGCAACAACAGTGCAGCGCAATATCACTAAGCCCCGGGCCCAACGCATTCATCGCGCCGCGAAACCGTTTAAGCGCAGACGTTGATCCTGTCCCAACGCCGCTATCGGGGTACAAATGTTTGGACGGGCCGGTCAGAAAACTGTCCCAGTTTTGGGTAACATTTGGTCCCATCTGGGATAATTCAAAATCTTCGCGCAAGCGTTCACCGGCAGTAACAAGGTTTGTATCCAGAAACGCCTTTCCATCCTTTCCCTTGCGACGGGCAAGAAGGGTTACCGGAGATTCCGCCAGGTTGACTTTGTGCGGTGTTGGATCGCCAAAATTATCCCCGTCAATGATCCGCGTGCCCCATTCGATATGCTGCTGGCCAAACGAACTGGGCGCTTCGCCAAAGCCACTTGCCTGCGTGGTTTCAGCAATCATGCGATTCAACGCTTTTCGTCCAGCGGTGGACATCTGGTAACGTGACATTCGCCCGTTTTGCGTAAACTCAACCCAGTCGTTTAGGGCCAATACCATGGCGTCGCTGCGCCTCAGCACCAAAACCTGACGAATTTCACCGTCATCCAAGATTTGAAAAATCGCCGCATCTTCAAGATCCGAGGCAACAGCCAGAAATGCACCTTTGTGATCCAGCTTCTTAAGAAACCGGATCAGCTTTGCAGTTTGAGACATAGACATTTGTTCCGAAGTTCCGACGGTCATTGAAGCGGCCCCTGTATTTTGAACATCCCGAGATGTTTTTGCTGATAACAGATCAATAGCTTCGTCGACCAACGGATCATCGCGTTTCAATTCGACCTTTCTGACACGTCGCAAAACAGTAGAGGGATGAACGCCCTGTTTTCGGGCAAGTAACCGTATCGACACGCCGTGCACCGCATGGGCCAAATAGGTATCTAAGTCCGTTGTGTGCAGCGTTTGCAATGTGCAAATCGCCGGATAACTGCATGTGCGGCAAGTTTGGATACCTCTTCATCTCTGATTAACTCCACCTATGCGAGCAATTCTTACACATGGGTTAACTAAGCTGTGTGAGGAAGATTGTTGCCAATAAATAAACAATTATAACCGCACCGAACGGTGCAATCGAATGGGCGCAACACCGATTTACATGAGCGTAAGTTGCATAAACATTCTGCAACAGAGGCTCAAATGCCCGATATCTCAACTCATCTTAAAACCTTAAATCGTCCCGCCCTATTGGTAAGAACAGCCAAGTTAGCGATAACCAATTTCATCCGTGAGGTGATTCTTTTTAAGATTTTTGGATTTGAGCTGTCAGACGAACCGGATGATGTGATTTCAGATCTCATCGACCGAGAAGATGAGATTAACACCCAACGAAAAACGGGCGACGTTACGTATAACATCGCCCGTCATATCTCGGTTTTGACCGCTTTGATGCACGAAGCCGAAGCTTATCTACATCGCAGCGAAGCGCCTACATAAATGCGTCAGGCATAGAAGCCTTTTTATTGGCAACATATTCCTGAAGTGCAGCTGCGATTTCTGGGTCAAGTGTTGGCTGCTGATAGTTCGCCAACAGTTTTTCGACCCTATCCCGCGCAAGCAGCTGAGAATCTTTCGCGCCTTCTTCGTCCCAAGTCTCAAACGGCTTGTAATCGAGAACTTCTGTCCGCCAGAAAGACGTTTTGAAATTCGCTTGGGTGTGTGCACATCCAAGATAGTGACCACCCGGGCCGACTTCGCGAATTGCGTCCATGGCTTGCGTGTTTTCGTCCACGACAACGCCTTCGGCAATTTTATGAAGAACACCAAGCTGATCAGCATCCAGAACGAACTTCTCAAACGACGCCACCAGACCACCTTCAAGCCAACCACACGAGTGAAGCATGAAGTTCACGCCACCAAGCAATGCTGCATTGTGGGTGTGCGCTGTTTCGTATGCCGCTTGTGCATCAGGCAATTTGGAACCGCAAAGTCCCCCACCAGAACGGAAAGGCAAACCTAGGCGGCGGGCCAGTTGGCCTGCACCATATAGAATATGCGATGCCTCAGGTGTTCCGAATGTTGGTGCGCCTGAATTCATGTCGATCGAAGATACGAACGCGCCGAAAATCACCGGTGCGCCCGGACGGATCAGTTGGCTAAATGCTATACCAGCCAAAACTTCGGCAAAGACCTGAGTCAGCGTGCCGGCAATCGATACAGGCGCCATAGCACCGCCAACGATGAACGGTGAAATAATGCAGGCTTGGTTGTTCTTGGCATAAACCTCAAGCGCGCCCATCATCACTTCGTCGAATGTCATCGGCGAGTTAATGTTGATGAGCGACGTCATCACAGTGTTTTCCTGAACGAATTCCTTACCAAACAGGATTTCACACATCTCGACGCTGTCCTGTGCACGGCTTGGTTCGGTGACCGATCCCATGAACGGTTTATCGGACAACGTCATGTGCGCCAAAAGCATATCAAGGTGACGTTTGTTCACTGGAATATCGGTCGGCTCACAAACAGTACCACCCGAATGATGCAACCATTGCGACATGTAGCCAAGTTTCACGAATTTCTCGAAATCTGCCATGGTTGCATAGCGGCGACCACCGTCAACATCGCGAACAAACGGAGGTCCGTAGACAGGGGCACAAACCAGTGTCTTGCCGCCGATCTCAACCGATTTTTCAGGGTTGCGTGCGTGCTGGGTGAACTTTGACGGTGCCGTTTTGCACAGCTCGCGTGCAAGTCCGCGCGGGATGCGAACGCGCTCACCGTCGATGCTAGCGCCTGCAGCTTTCCAGCGCTCCAGTGCAGCTGGATTATCAACAAAGTTGACGCCGACTTCTTCTAGGATCGTTTCGGCATTTGCTTCGATGATATCCAAAGCTTCATCCGTTAGCACTTCGAACAACGGAATGTTGCGGTCGATATACTTGGCGGTTTCGATTTTAACGGCGGTACGTTCGGCTCGGCGGGCTGCGCCCCCACCACCACGCCCTCTGCGACGTCCTGCGGATTCTGACATGTTCTTTCTCACCTTTCCGGCGTTTCGTTACTTTTTCATACTCAGCGCCAATAGCGCCTCGCCCGCGCAGAGCGGCCAATTAAGTTTAAAAACGACATTGTCGACGAATTGGGTGGTTCTAAGGCTTCCAACATGGACTATGCGACCGGAATCACTCTTGCACCAAACGCCAAGGCACCCTACTAGGCGAACATGAGCACAGACACCCACGACCGCCTTCTGATCATCGACTTTGGCAGCCAGGTTACGCAGCTTATCGCTCGTCGCCTGAGAGAGCTGAACGTCTATTGCGAAATCCACCCATACCAGAATGTGACCGCCGATTTTGTGCGGGAAATGGCCCCTAAGGCTATCATATTCTCTGGCGGTCCCGACAGCGTGACACGCGAAGGAAGCCCCCGCGCGCCACAAGAGGTGTTCGACATGGGCTTACCGATTCTCGGCATTTGCTACGGCCAACAGGTGATGATGCACCAGCTTGGCGGCAAAGTGGAATGCGGCCACGGAACTGCTGAGTTCGGCCGCGCCTTTGTAACGCCGAAAAACTCGCTAGATATTCTGGATGGTTGGTTCGCTGACGGCGACGAACAGGTCTGGATGAGCCACGGTGACCACGTCTCGGAAATCGCCGAAGGGTTTGAGGTTTACGGAACATCACCCAACGCGCCTTATGCCATTACTGCCGACACTGACCGTCATTTCTATGCGGTACAGTTTCACCCCGAAGTTCATCACACCCCGAACGGCGCGAAACTTTATGAAAACTTCGTAAGGCTCGCAGGATTTTCGGGCGATTGGACAATGGGTGCCTATCGCGAACAGATGATCGAAGCGATCCGCGAACAGGTTGGCGATAAGAATGTCATCTGCGGTTTGTCAGGCGGCGTAGATTCATCCGTCGCTGCCATCCTGATCCATGAAGCTATTGGCGACCAGCTAACCTGCGTTTTTGTAGACCACGGCCTTTTGCGCAAGAACGAAGCTGAAGAGGTCGTGGCAATGTTCCGCGATAACTACAACATTCAGCTTATTCACGCGAATGAAAGAGACCTGTTCCTTGGTGAACTGGAAGGTCAATCAGATCCCGAAACGAAGCGCAAAATCATCGGTAAGCTGTTCATCGACGTATTCCAGAAACACGCCGATACGATTGATGGGGCAGAATTCCTTGCGCAGGGTACGCTTTATCCAGACGTCATCGAATCCGTAAGCTTTTCCGGCGGCCCTTCTGTCACGATTAAATCTCACCACAATGTCGGTGGCCTGCCCGAGAAAATGGGTCTCAAATTGGTTGAACCCCTTCGTGAGCTATTCAAAGACGAAGTCCGCGCACTTGGCCGCGAGCTTGGCCTGCCACAGAGCTTTATCGGACGCCATCCCTTCCCCGGTCCTGGTCTTGCAATCCGCTGTCCGGGCGAGATTACGACCGAAAAGCTTGATATTCTTCGTGAAGCGGATGCTGTTTACATCGATCAAATCCGTAAACACGGTCTTTATGACGAAATCTGGCAAGCCTTCGTTGCCATCCTACCTGTCCGAACAGTAGGCGTCATGGGCGACGGAAGAACCTATGATTTCGCATGTGCCCTTCGCGCTGTAACGTCGGTCGATGGGATGACGGCGGATTACTATCCGTTCAACCACGAATTCCTTGGTGAAACCGCGACGCGAATCATCAACGAAGTCAAAGGCATCAACCGTGTGACCTACGATGTGACCTCAAAGCCTCCGGGAACTATTGAGTGGGAATAAAGTCATGGCTTCTGCGCGCGTCAAACTTGTCGGATACTTGGATGTTCCAGCAGATCGTTGGGACGAGATTTTAATAGCTCTCGAAACCCACATCGAAATGACTCGCGCTGAGCCGGGCTGTATTGAGTTTAACGTTTCGCCATGTAGCGATGTTCAACACCGTCTATTGGTAGCTGAATTTTTCAATGACCAGTCATCATTTGACGCGCATCAAAAGCGCGCATCATCCTCGGATTGGGCCGTTGTTTCTGCTGGACTTGACCGGCACTATGAAATTTCAAAGGTGCCGGTGTGACACCGATTGTGCGTGCAGCCTTTTGGATGAGCGGCGCTATCGTGTCGTTTACATTAATGGCCGTCGCAGGTCGCGCCCTAAGTCTAGACCTCGATACGTTCGAGATCATGATGTACCGCAGTCTAGTTGGCGTTTTCGTCGTCCTTGCTGGTGCAGCCGCGACCGGCACGACGGGTCGAATAAGGGCCAACAAACTCGGGCTGCATTTTTTACGAAATCTATTTCACTTTACGGGCCAAAACCTTTGGTTTTTCGCAATTACCGTAGTGCCATTGGCACAGGTTTTCGCCTTGGAATTCACAAGCCCCATCTGGGCGATGTTCTTGGCTGCCTTAATACTTCGTGAAAAACTGACGGCTATGAACCTAACCGCCGCAGTTTTCGGGTTTGCAGGTGTATTGATCGTTTCACGACCATTTGGTGGGGCAATCGAAATCGGCATCATTGCTGCGGCAATTTCAGCAATTGGGTTCGCGGGATCTGCCGTTTTCACCCGATTGCTTACGCGAACGGAAAATATCGTCTCAATCCTTTTTTTCCTTACTCTGATGCAATTCGTGCTTGGGGTCGTGTGCGCTGGCTTTGATGGCTACATCGCATTGCCATCTGCCGAAAACGCTCCGTGGATTTTGCTGGTCGCCCTTTGCGGTCTTCTTGCGCATTTCTGTCTAACGACTGCTCTGTCGCTTGCGCCTGCGGCTGTCGTAATG
This sequence comes from uncultured Rhodobacterales bacterium, assembly GCA_964476515.1. Taxonomy (GTDB): domain Bacteria; phylum Pseudomonadota; class Alphaproteobacteria; order Rhodobacterales; family Rhodobacteraceae; genus JASMHC01. Next base: position 4,614 of record CAYZAY010000041.1, on the reverse strand, counting down.
CCCATCGACTTTACGCGCCTACCTGTGATCGCGATTGTTGGCATGCTCTTTTACGCGGAAGCTCTTGATTGGTACGTATTCCTTGGGGCTGGCATCATCTTTGCGGCGAATTACGCCAACATCTGGCACACAAGTCGCTCAAATTTCTAAGATATCTACTAGCGCTTTAGGGTTTTGCGCCTTACCTAGGATTCATGATGTATCCGAGTGCTCAATCATGGCGTGAAGCGCCGTCTAAACGTGTTGTCCTGTTTGGTATGTCCGGACTGGGCAAAACCCATGTCTCAAATATACTTCGGGAGAGCGGAGATTGGTTTCACTATTCGGTCGATTATCGAATCGGCACGAAATACATGGGCGAACACATCTCTGACAGCTTCAAACGCGAAGCGATGGCAGTTCCTTATTTACGTGAACTACTTTTGACGGATTCGATCTATATCGCGTCGAATATCACTTTTGATAATCTTGCGCCTCTTTCGCACTACTTGGGCAAACCCGGTGATGCAGATAAGGGTGGATTGCCAATCGACGAATACCTGCGCCGTCAGGAATTGCATTACCAATCCGAAGTTGCGTCAATGATGGACACAGCGCATTTCATCAATCGGGCCAAAGACATCTACGGCTATGATCACTTCGTTTGCGATACAAGCGGATCTATTTGCGAAGTCGTTGATCCTGAAGATAAAGACGATCCGGTCCTTAACGCATTGTCAGAAACAGCGCTGTTGGTCTGGATCAAAGGCTCGGACGATCATACTGAAGAATTGGCGCGCCGCTTCGACCGTGCCCCTAAACCGATGTATTATCGCAAAGAGTTCGTGACGGCACGTTGGGATGAATACCTGTCCGAAAACAGTATTGAACCCGAAAACGTTGGCCCTGACGCATTTGTCCGTTGGACCTATCGCAAAGCGATGAAACACCGTCAGCCACGCTATGAAGCCATGTCAAAATGGGGCGTTTCAGTTTCCGCTGATGAAATGGCCAAGGTCAAAAGCACCGATGATTTCAACAACTTAATCGCCTCAGCCCTTGAGAGACGCTGATCTAATCGTTATCTCCAGTCTTCAACACCAAGGACAATGTTATGCCTATTAAGATTCCGGCCAACCTACCCGCCTACGACGTGCTAACGCGCGAAGGTGTGATGGTGATGTCGGATGATCAGGCATCGCGTCAGGATATTCGCCCTTTGCGCATCGGATTATTGAACCTGATGCCGAAGAAAATTCAGACGGAAAACCAGTTCGCCCGCCTAATAGGCGCGACGCCGCTACAGATTGAACTCTCATTGATCCGCATGAGCGAACACGAAACGCGCAACACCGCAGCGGATCACATGAAAAGTTTCTACCGCCCTTTCAGCGATGTTGAAGCAAGTGGCGAGAAATTCGACGGGTTGGTCATAACAGGTGCCCCGATTGAGCATCTTCCCTTTGAAGACGTCACCTATTGGGATGAACTAACCCGCGTAATGGATTGGACGCAGACCCACGTTCATTCGACATTCGGCGTATGCTGGGGCGGCATGGCGATGATCAACTATTTCCACGGCGTCGAAAAGCACATGCTTTCTCACAAGGCGTTTGGTTGTTTCCGCCATCAGAATATTTCGCCTGCATCCCCATATTTACGCGGTTTTTCAGACGATTGCGTTATTCCGGTTAGTCGTTGGACTGAAATGCGTCAGGGCGAGATTGACGACCGTCCTGCGCTGTCGACGTTGCTTTATTCTGACGAAGTTGGCCCGTGCTTGGTTGAAGATCCTTCACATCGTGCCATCTACATATTCAATCACTTTGAATATGACAGCGACACGTTAAAGCAAGAATATGATCGTGATGTAGAAACCGGAACGCCAATTAACGTGCCGTTGAACTATTATCCCGATGATAACCCTAGCCAAACGCCTCAGAACCGTTGGAGAAGCCACGCACATTTGCTTTATGGCAACTGGATTAACCAGATTTACCAAACTACGCCTTTCGACAAGCGCGAAATCGGGCAATGATGCGTTATGGCTGAAAAGAAACGCGGATATCATCACGGAAACCTTCGCCAGGCACTGGTAGAAGCAGCATTGAAGTTGATTGAGACCAAAGGTCCGACCGGCTTTGTTTTGTCAGAAGCCGCAAAGACAGCGGGCGTAACACCTGCAGCCGTCTACCGCCATTTTTCGGGACGCGAAGACCTAATCGCCGAATGTTCGCGTCAGGGGTATGAGATTTTCGCAGACGTCATGCAGTTTGCCTATGACAGTGGGCAGCCATCAGCGTTGGCGGCGTTTGAAGCAACCGGCCGCGCGTATCTGGCGTTTGCACGCAAATATCCCGGTCACTACATCGCGATGTTTGAAAGCGGAATATCGGTGAACCACACGCCTGAATTGGCCACGGCTTCAGCTCGTGCACGTGAAGTTCTGGAAAGAGCAGCGGATGAGTTGAGCGAACACATCCCACTCGACAAACGTCCCCCGGCCTCGATGTTTTCAGCGCATATCTGGGCGATGAGCCACGGCGTGGTCGAACTGTTCGCGCGAAACTCACCCGGTTCGCAAAGCCCCTTTGCGCCGGAGGATCTATTAGAAAGCGGTATCGGCGTTTACCTTCGCGGCCTGGGCCTTATCCGCCCCGACGAATAAGTCATGCGTGACCTGTTCGACGAAAGCACCGGCAATCGCGCCTTCATCGACCTTTTACGAACCATTGGAATTCTTCAGGTCGTCCTGTTCCACGTCATTCATGGCATCATCAGATTTGCGCCTACCGACAGCATCGCTGGTTTCATTAATCGCATGCCATGGTGGATGAACTTCGCATGGCAAGCCTATGGCGTTGATGTTATTTTTGTTGTTTCGGCATTCTTACTGACGTGGTCGCTGATCCTTGAACAATCGGAATCCGGGACAATCAATTTCCGATCTTTCTACGTTCGTCGCTTAAGCCGAATACTTCCGCTCTACTATTTCGCGTTGCTTCTGTTCGCGTTGGGTCAAGGCAATAGCTTGTGGGAGATCGCTACATCAGCACTGTTCATCGGTTACATAGTCGGGGACTTCAACGCCATTCCCGTTGGCTGGTCGATGGAGGTTATGATCCTCTATTATATTGCACTACCGTGGATTGCTGCTGCGTTGGCCAAAATTGGAAGACCGTTGCTGTGGCTATCCCTCGCCATCATCGCAACAGCGCTTTGGCGATATCTCTACATGATTGGCCAACCCGAAGACCCTGCCCGCCTGTTCCTGACAATGGTCGAGACCAAAGATGCCAGCCCTGCGGGGTTCGATCTGTATTTCCGCCCGTGGTTCCGTCTGCCGGCATTTTTAATGGGTACGATCATGGCTTATCTCATCGCGCAGAACCGTGTTCCGAAATCCAATGTGACACCCATACTTGCCGCAATTCTGATTGTCCCAATCGTTTGGTTGCCGGTTCAGGATCAAACCAGCTGGGCTTACCAATCTCTGAACCCAGCCGTTTGGGCGCTGTACTGGGCGCTGGCTCCGGTCATCTTCGCGCGCGCGTTTGGGTTCTTCATGCTCTGGGGGTTGCTCAGAGGGAAAGAAAAACCGTGGGGCGTCCCAACTGCCCTAACTACGTTCTCGCGCAACATATTCGCAGTTTATCTGTTCCATATGCCGTTTCTCGCCGTCGGTGCGATTGCAATCTTCATGACCACTGACCCAACAGCATTGGGCGAAGCTACGATTATCCAAGTGCTGGCCGTTTTCATTGTGACTGCTGGGCTAACATATCTGTTCGCATGGCCACTAACGAAGTTTGTCGAGCGGCCATTGCAAAACTGGATCAGGCACAAGGCCAAATAAAAAGGCCGCCCACGTGGGACAGCCTTTTCGAAACTTGTTTGAAACGACTTAGCGCTTTGAGAACTGGAACGAACGACGCGCTTTGCGCTTACCGAACTTCTTACGTTCAACAACACGGCTGTCGCGTGTCAGGAAGCCAGCAGCTTTCAGAGCACCGCGTAGCGATGGATCATAAAGCTGAAGTGCTTTTGAAATACCGTGCTTAACTGCACCAGCCTGACCGGAAAGGCCACCACCTTTAACGGTTGCCATCACGTCGAACTGGTCTTCAACACCAGCAACAGTGAACGGCTGACGCAGGATCATCTGCAAAACCGGACGTGCGAAGTACACGTTCAGCTCACGGCCGTTTACGGTGACTTTACCCGAACCCGGCTTGATCCATACGCGTGCAACAGCGTCTTTACGCTTACCAGTTGCGTAGGCACGGCCCAGTTCGTCACGAACAGGCTCACGTGGAGCTTCTTCGATTACAACAGCTTCGGCACCTGCTACTTCGGCCAGCTCTTCGAGAGAATTGATTTGATCGGCCATTGATTAGCTCCGCGTGTTCTTGGAGTTCATGGACTTAACGTCCAGAACTTCTGGCGCTTGCGCCTCATGTGGATGTTCAGCACCAGCGTATACACGCAGGTTTGTCATCAGCTGACGCGACAGGCGGTTGCCTGGAAGCATACGCTTGACAGCTGCGGTCACAACACGCTCAGGGTACTTGCCCTCGAGGATTTGCTCAGCAGTGCGGTGCTTGATGCCGCCCGGGTGACCGGTGTGCCAGTAAT
>CAYZAY010000040.1:0-20110 GCA_964476515.1 uncultured Rhodobacterales bacterium | reverse complement strand
CACAAATAGTTGTCGAATGCTGGTTGTCCAACCCAAGGGCAGTCAGTTTCACGTCGTGGACAGCTTTTCAAAAACCGTTCAACTTGGCGCTGGTCTTGAACAAACCGGCCGTCTGAGCCGCAATTCAATGCAGCGCACGGTGCAGGCATTGCGGATTTGTCAGCAAAAACTGAAGCGCCACAACGTCCGCCGCATGCGTCTGGTCACGACTGAAGCCTGCAGGCGTGCTACAAATTCGCGACAGTTTATTCGTCAGGTCAAGCGCGAGACAGGATTGGATCTTGAAGTCATCCAACCCGAAGAAGAAGCGCGCTTGGCGGTGATCTCTTGTGCCCCTTTGGTCAGCACAAAAACCGAACAATTGCTTGTCGTGGATATCGGCGGTGGATCGACCGAGCTTGTTTGGATTGATCTGACAAACGTTCCCCGTCTGGAACGACCAGCGGCAATCATGCGTCTTCATTCCGGCTTCAATCCAACCGACAGTATATTTCCAAACGCCAAGGTCGTTGACTGGATATCCGTCCCACTGGGTGTGGCCACGCTGAGGGATCAATTCAGTGACGTTCAGGACGACTCGGCGCGGTTTGCGTTGATGAGCTGGTTTTTTGAAGAAAACCTGACCGAGTTTTCGCCCTACGACCGTGAACAGGTTCGTGAAGGTTTCCAGATTATCGGCACGTCGGGAACAGTTACCACCGTCGCGGCAAGCCATCTTGGTTTGAAGCGCTATGACCGAACCAAGGTTGACGGGCTACGCATGTCCTCGGATCAGATTGATGCCGTTATCCAGAATTACCTATCCCTTGGCCCTGTTGGTCGGCGCAAAGACCCAAGGATCGGGCAGGATCGACAGGCGTTGATCATGTCAGGTTCTGCAATTTTGCAGGCATTGTTGCGCTGTTGGCCCACTGATCGTCTGTCTGTAGCCGACCGCGGCCTGCGCGAAGGGCTGCTTTATGCCCAGATGAGCGCTGATGGAGTGCTTGAACTCGGCCCTTATTGAGATACATAGCGCTCATGACGAAAAAGAAAAATACATCGGGCCGTGGACAGCGGGATTTGTTCGTAAAGGTCAAATCAGCGCGCGGCCGCACGCTTAGTTCGACACGTTGGTTGCAGCGGCAGTTGAATGATCCGTATGTAAAGCGTGCTCAGGCAGACGGCTATAGGGGCAGGGCGGCCTACAAAATCCTCGAATTGGACGACAAGTTCCGCTTTCTCGTACCCGGTGCACGGGTCGTTGATCTTGGCTGTGCGCCCGGAGGCTGGTTGCAAATCGCCGTAAAACGGGTGAACGCCCTTGGCGAAAAAGGTGGCAAGGCTGTCGGCACCGTTCTGGGTATCGACCTGCAAGAGGTCGAACCCCTTGCTGGAACCGAGATTCATCAGCTCGACTTTATGGAAGACGATGCGGACGTGAAGGTTAAGGAATGGTTAGGCGGTAAGGCCGATGTGGTTATGTCCGACATGGCTGCATCATCGTCGGGTCACAAACAGACCGACCACCTTCGTATTATCTCGCTTTGTGAAGCAGCAGCTTATTTTGCTTTCGATGTCCTTGAAGACGGCGGAACCTTCGTTGCAAAAGTCTTGGCCGGTGGGGCAGAGGGTGATCTGCAGAAGCTTCTGAAACGGAAGTTCAACAAGGTCGCGAACGTCAAACCACCGTCGTCACGTTCGGACAGTTCGGAAAAATTCGTGGTAGCTACCGGCTTTCGCGGCGAGGACTAAACCAGATCCGGTTCGCGCCCCAGCTTGTTAGCAACACGCGCAACCGTCAGGCCCTGAACGATGATCGAAAAGATCACGACCATATAGGTCACAGTCAAGATCAGCGGTTTGTATTCGCTATCGGGCAGGGACAGCGCCAAAGCGACCGATATACCGCCCTTCAAGCCACCCCACGTCATAATCGGGATGACACCCGGGGAAAATGCGCGAAACGGCTTCAGGATGAAAATCGGAACAGCTACCGCAGCCAGTCGGGCAACAAGCGCCAGCGCAATCGAAAGAACGCCAGCAATCATGTGATCCGTTGGAAATGCCACGGCAAAGACTTCAAAGCCGATCAACAGGAATAAGACCGCGTTCAGGATTTCGTCGATCATCTTCCAAAATGAATCAACGTAATTGCGGGTTTCCTCGCTCATGCCGTGTTTGGCGCCGATGTCTCCGATCAGCAAACCCGCGCAAACGGCCATGATTGGCGCAGAGACGTGCAGGTAGAGGGCCAGCGAATAGCCTCCGAATGCCAAACCCAGCGTGATCAGAACTTCGAGCGAATAGTCGTCGATCAATCGCATCAATCGGAATGTCAGCCAGCCCAAAACAAGGCCAAGCACAGCCCCGCCGAACGCTTCTTGTATGAACAGCTTGGCGGCATCTGATGCGCCGGTAGCGTGCCCATGATCTGACGGAAACGCGATCCGGACCAGCACCAGAAAGACCACATACCCAACTCCGTCATTGAATAGAGACTCGCCTGCGATTTTGGTTTCCAGCGATTTGCGAAGGCTTGCTTCGCGCAGCACTCCCAGAACCGCGACCGGATCGGTCGGTGAAATCAAAGCCCCAAACACCAGCGCGATAAGAAGCGGGGTGCCAGTTATCCAGCTAAAGCCGACGCCAGCGATAACGGTGGAAAGCGCAACACCCAGCGTGGCCATCTAGAACACAACAGACCACTGGGCACGCAAATCGGACAGCTTTACATGTAGCGCACCAGCAAAAAGCAAGAGACCCAGCATGCCTTCGAGCAGCGCATCAGAGAAATCAATGCTCGTGACACCAGACCGGACGGCCTCGGCCATGCCAAGGGACGGCAATAAAAAGTCGAGGCCCATTACTCCAAACGACGCCAGTAGAGACACCACAAGGATGCCAATCGTCGAAGGTAGTTTGAACACCAGATAATTGATGGCACCGAAAATTCCAGACAGAACGATCAGTAATGAGGCAATCTGCAATAGGGTCATATAGTTGTTCCGCTCGTTGGTTGCCTTTGGTTAGCACTAGGGGCCGGTGTGATCCAGCGAAGCTTGAAGCGCTACGTCCCGCAAAACGTGGCTTCGATTTCCTGATCAGGCGTTGGTGGCAGGGTAAGTTCGTGTTCACCCTGTTGCAGGGTGTAGGGTTGCTTCAGCACCCGATTGAGACGCTCAAAGGGGGCAATGTCACCGTGCAAAGCGGCTTGTATCATTTCTTCGATCCGGTGGTTGCGTGGGATGTATGCGGGGTTTGCGCCCTTCATGGTGGCGTCAGGGTCTTTTTCGGACCTAAGCCGGTTGCGCCAACCATTCGTCCAGTCCTTCAGATCTCTGTGGGTGAAGGGTTCCACTGTGTTGTCAGCTCGTAACAAACAGAAACTGTTGGTGAAATCAGCTTCGCTCTCGCTCATCATGGTTAGGAACTGACTTATCAACTGCCCATCCTGAACCGATGCGTTTTCTATTCCAAGCTTTCGCCGGAACACCTTAAGACGAGCAGCTTCCAACTGGTCGGGCATTTTGTGAACAGCCTGAGAATAGGACTCAATCGCGCTATTTTCGTCCTGTTCCAAAAGCAACAGCGACGATGCCAATTGCGCGATATTCCAAACGATGATGTCGGGTTGGCTTGAATAGGCGTAGCGCCCATACCGGTCAATCGAGCTGAAAACGGTTGCAGGGTGGTAACGGTCCATAAAGGCACAGGGGCCATAGTCGATGGTTTCGCCCGAAATCGTCGTGTTGTCGGTGTTCATGACGCCGTGGATAAACCCCACACCCATCCATTTGGCGATCAGAACGGCTTGCTTTTCAATAACCGCGTTCAGAAACTCCAATGGTGTCCCGCAGTTGGGATAATGCCGCTCAACGCTGTACTCAAGCAAAGCCTGCAACGCCTCTTTATCTCTTCGGGCTGCGAAATACTGGAACGTGCCAACACGGATGTGGCTAGATGCAACGCGGGTTACGATAGCACCGGGCACGGGGCCTTCGGCACGAACGATGGTTTCGCCGGTCTTCACAGCCGCCAGCGCGCGTGTGGTTGGTATACCCAAATGGTGCATCGCTTCGGACACCACATATTCACGCAACACCGGTCCAAGCCATGCCTTGCCGTCACCACCACGAGAGAACGGAGTCCAACCAGAGCCCTTTAGCTGGATGTCGCGACGCTCCCCATCGCGCCCAATGACTTCGCCCAATAGAACGGCGCGTCCGTCGCCCAAGCTTGGGACGAAATTGCCAAACTGATGCCCTGAATACGCTTGTGAGATCGGTTCCGCACCGTTTGGTAATCTATTGCCAGAAAAAACATCGGCAAGATTTTTGTCGCTCGGCGATCCTTGCATCCCCAATTGCACAGAAAGATCAGTGTTGAACCCCAACAATGTTGGCTCTGGCGCTGGTTCCGGTTCGACCCGCGCAAACATTCTATCTGGCAACTTTGTGTAGCTGTTATCCCATCGAAATAGAGACATCATTTCAAAGCCTTGCGATGCGGTCCGCGAGCAAGTCAAAGAATCCGTCTGCGTCTATGTCACCCATGAACATCGCATTGGGTTTTTTGTCGGTCACACCCCACCAATCCGCAACGGTCATTCCGCGGGTAAGTTCGGATTCGGTTTCGATCTCAACATTTACGTGTCGCCCCGAAAAAAGCTCGGGCTTTATCAGATAGGCCGTTACGCAAGGGTCGTGCAGCGGAGCGCCGTCCGATCCATACTTCTCCTTGTCGAAACGTTCAAAGAAATCAGTCATTTCAGCGACAGCGATCCCGACCGGTGTACCAAGATCACGAAAGCCGTCGTTGCGAACACGCGTCACGAGCGCCTTGTGTGTCACATCCAGCGGCATAACGGTGATAGGAGCACCGCTTTCAAACACAATCGCGGCGGCGTCTGGATCGACGTAGATGTTGAATTCAGCAGCAGGCGTTACGTTGCCAACTTCGAAATACGCGCCACCCATCAGAACGATTTCTTCAATGCGTTCAATGATATCGGGGGCTTTCTTCATAGCCGTGGCAATATTGGTCAGCGGACCCAAAGGGCATAGTGTGACCGACTTGCTTGGTTCTGATCGAAGCGACTCAATAATGAAATCCACAGCATGACCGTTTTGCAACTGCATCACCGGATCAGGTAGTACAGGGCCATCCAGACCTGTCTTCCCATGCACATATTCTGCCGTCACAAGGGGGCGTACCAAGGGCGCACTGCAGCCAGCAAAGACTTTCGTGTCGGTCTTATTTGCCAGTTCGCACACGATCAGTGCGTTCTTTTGCGTCAGAGGCAATGGAACGTTGCCTGCCACGGCAGTGATGCCCAGTACTTCGACGTCTTCGGGGGACGCCAATGCTAGAAGAATTGCAACGGCGTCGTCCTGTCCCGGGTCAGTGTCGATGATGATTTTTCTCGGAGCCATGTGTAATCCTTTGTCCGGCAAAATATGAGGTAAGTCCAGAACCGCCGACAAGGCAATAGACGAAGCCAGCAAAAGCCGTTGATCCCTTAGCGTTACTCAAGCTAGTTTGGCTGCAACAAAAGTCCGAACGGGCGAAAGGGCAGCATATTAAATTGGCGTTTGTCACTATGGTCTGGCGTGACCACTGGCTGCTGGAAAAGTGGATTGCGTATAATTCGACCCATGTCCCAAAATCCCAATTGTACGTGATTAACCACGGCGGCGACCCGAAGATTTCCGAGATTGCTGGCGGGTGCAACGTCATCAATATCCCTCGGGACGGTGTGCCGATGAACTTTGATCGCATCCGTTGGGATTTGATCGGAAATCTGGCGACTGGATTGTTGGGGTATTATGATCGCGTGGTTTGCACGGATGTGGACGAACTTCTGGTATTTGTCGGAGAAGGGAGCTTGGCGGAACATTTGGTGTCCGAGCCTGTCGCCGATAAAGTCACTGCGATTGGTGCCCTTGGGCTTAATCTTCTGCCGACCGAGGCCGGAGATCCGTCGGCAGAAGCACTGATGGCTAAGTACCCAGACGCCCTGATCAGTGGAAAATATTCAAAGCCATGCGTGGTCGATAAACCATCCAAGTTTTCCAATGGGGCGCACGGGCTGCTGGGAACGGATTTTGTGCTCGATCCTGAGCTTCTACTGGTTCACCTGCATTACGTCACACCGGATTACATGCAGCGGATGGAGGATCGTAAGGAAATCGCCGAAACAACGACGAATGATTTCCTTGCCGATCCAGATGCTGATGCAGATATCCGCAAAGGATATTGGCGCAATTGGGCCAAGTCGGACAAAATTATGGAGCGAAACATAAATGCGCTGACAAACGCCGCCATTATGGACGTTTCAAATGGCTTCCAAGAAGTTCACGCGATCCTCACAGCACATCTTCGACAGGAAGGGCGCAAGCGGCACGTTGTCCAAGCCGAGATCAAGAACATCCCGATGAAGGTGACTATCCCAGAAAATTATCGCCATTTATTTTGACAAGGCGCGATAACGCCTTGTCGTTTTTTCCTAAAACTTAGCCGTCAAAATCTACTTCTTCAGTGATCCGAAGTGCGGTTGGTCGATTGCCCGCCAAGGTCATTAGATTGACGTCATCGGCATCGAAACTTCCCCAAGACGCGACAAGCTCGTCTGGTTTTGTGCCGTCCGCAATTGGATATTCGTAATTGATTTCGGCGTAGATTTCCTGTGCCTCAGGCGACGTCAGATATTCCATTAGCTTCAGGGCATTTTCTGGGTTCGGCGCGTGCTTCGCCATTGCAACGCCGGATATGTTGACGTGCGTGCCACCGTTTTCGAACGTCGGGAAAACAACGTTGATGGAATTAGCCCACGCTTGCTGTTCTTCGTCAGCAAGCATTTTCCCCATGTAATACGTGTTGCCAATCGCAACGTCGCATTCTCCAGCCCAAATTGCCTTTACCTGTGCGCGGTCATTCCCCTGAGGTTTACGTGCAAGATTATCCTTGATGCCCTCAAGCCAAGTCTTGGCCCCGTCTTCACCCAAGTGGTGAACCACAGCGGACGTCAGGGCGATGTTATAGGCGTGCATTCCGGATCGGGTACAAATACGGCCCTGCAATTTGTCAGACGCCAGATCTTCGTAGGTTGTGATTTCACCGTCAGCAACGCGATCTTTTGATGCGTAAACGATGCGCGCCCGCGTGGTTAGACCGTACCAATGTCCATCCGGATCGCGGTACGTCTCAGGAACGTTGTCTAGCAATGCGGCCGATTCAACAGTCTGGGTCAGACCTTCGTTCACGACGGAAGCCAGCCGCGAGATATCAACGGTGAACACAAGGTCTGCCGGTGAACGACGGCCTTCTGCTTTCATGCGTTCGATCATGCCCTTGTCCAGATACGCGACATTTACGTCGATGCCGGTTGCATCGGTGAATGCATCCGTTAGCGGCGCAATCAAGTTTGGCTGACGATAGGAATAGACGTTTACCTCTTCGGCCAGAGCAGGGGCGGCGGCGATCATAGATAGTGCGAGAGTTGATAGATACTTCATTGTCGATTCCTAGTCGTCATTTCGGCATTGCTTAAAGCTGACAAAAACAGTCAGGTCAATACCTGAATAAAACTATCAGGTACTACTTTGCTGTTTGTCTATTGCTTTTGCTTCGTCCCAAAGCCGGTCCATTTCATTAAGATCGGATTGCTCGGGCTTGCGGTTATCCTTGGCCAACTCAGCTTCAATATATTCAAACCGTCGGACAAATTTGGCGTTTGCCCCCCGCAACGCCGCCTCGGGATCAATAGAAAGATGACGAGCGAGGTTGGCCATAACGAATAGCAAATCCCCCGTTTCCTCTTCAATCTTGTCCTGCGGAAGTGTGTCCCGCGCTTCGATCAGTTCGCGGCTTTCCTCGATAATTTTATCAAGCACGTGGGACGTATCGGGCCAGTCAAACCCAACACGGGCGGCTCTCTTTTGCAGCTTCATCGCACGCAATAGAGCGGGCAGACCCACGGCGACGCCATCGAGCGTGCCGGATTGTTCTTTGCCAGCCCGTTCTGCGGCTTTGATCGTTTCCCAATCCTTTGTTTGCTGCTCTGCTGACTTATCGCGATTTTCGTCGCCGAATACATGTGGATGGCGGGCAACCATTTTGTCCGACATCGTGTCAGCCACTTCATCAAAGGTGAACAACCCCGCTTCCGCAGCCATCTGGGCGTGAAATACGGATTGGAACAACAGATCACCCAATTCGCCTTTTAGCTCGCCCCATTCTTTTCGTTCGATTGCATCCGCAACTTCGTAGGCTTCTTCGATCGTGTAAGGGGCGATTGTCGAAAAATCCTGTTCGATGTCCCATGGGCAGCCCGTTTCGGGGTCTCGTAACCGCCGCATGATTTCCAAAAGTCGGGGCATTCCGCCGTTTGGATTATGGATGAGATCATCGTTCGTCATTGCGCAATGCCTGTTCTTAAGCTTGGATGCAAAGTGACCTCAGAAACTTCAAGGAGTCCACCCATGGCGGTGATCAATCGAATTGCTGGATTTGCGAGTGAGATGAAAGCGTGGCGCCGTCATCTTCATATGAATCCAGAGCTGTGTTTGGACTGTCACGAAACGGCGGCCTTTGTTGTTGAGAGACTGAAAGAGATCGGGGTCGACGAGATTTCAGAAGGCTGGGCGAAGACTGGGGTGGTCGCGGTGATAAACGGGCAGGGGGATGGGCCGACGACTGCGTTGCGCGCTGATATGGACGCTTTGCCCCTTACCGAAGCGACTGGCCTTAAATGGGCATCCCAGAATACGGGAAAGATGCATGCCTGTGGGCACGACGGGCATACGACAATGCTTTTAGGTGCCGCCAAATACCTTAGCGAAACCAGAAATTTTTCGGGCAAAGTGGTATTGCTATTTCAGCCTGCTGAGGAATCAATCGGCGGTGGTCGGATTATGGTCGAAGAGGGCGTCATGGATCATTTCGGTGTTGATGAAGTCTATGCCCTACATACCGACCCAACGATGGAACTGGGGGCGTTTTCAACGAACTCTGGCGGGATCATGGCGGCAGTTGATGACTGGACTATTACCGTAACCGGAAAGGGCGGACATGCGGCCTATCCTGACAAAAACCTAGATCCCATTCCTGGAGCACTTCAAATTGCTGCGGCGCTGAATGTCCTGAAGGCGAGAGAGATTTCGACATTTGAACCCGTGGTAATTTCTCTTTCCCAAATACATGCGGGAAGCGCACCAAATATCACGCCCGATACGGCGATGTTAAATGGTACTGCCAGATGCTTTTCAGAAACCGTGCGCGATACGGTAGAGGCCAGAATTCGGGCGATTGCCACCACGCAAGCCAGTGCCTTTGGTGTTGGAATCGAAATTGACTACGACCGAAGCTACCCCGCGACCGTGAATCACGAAGACCAAACAGCAAAAGCAGTTCGTATCGCTCAGGAAGTTTCAGGTGCCGATCTGGTCAACCCAAACATGTCCCCCGAAATGGGAGCCGAGGACTTTTCGTATCTGGTGCAGGCCAGGCCCGGCGCGTTTTTGTTTTTGGGGCAGGGCATTGGCCCGTCCCTTCACAACCCCGAATTTGACTTTAACGATGACGCTGCGCCCGTCGGAGCTTCGTTTTTCTCTCGTTTGATTGAGGTGCTTCAGCCGGTTTCCTAACAACAGGCTTGCTTTGAATTCTATTTGTGCGAAATTTGATCAAATTAACGATTCGAGGTCATCATGTCACTTGAAGGCGCAAAAACCGAAGTAGACAGTGCATTCACACGCAAGGATTTGCGGGGTGAAAGCTATGAAAACGCATTTGGCGGTGCGACGTCATTCTTGCGTCGGCGTTACACAAAAGATTTGGCCGATGTTGATATTGCCGTCACCGGCGTTCCGTTTGATCAATCCGTGACAAATCGTCCAGGCACCCGTCTTGGTCCACGGGCCGTTCGTGAAGCCAGTACGCTGCAGCCCTTCGATCCGCCCTATGGTTGGGACTATGATCCGTTTTCGGAACTGGCCATCGCAGACTATGGTGATTTGGCGTTTGACTATGCCCGTGTCAGTGACTTTCCGGATGCGTTGACCAATCACATACGAGGCATTCTGGCGACCGACACCGCAAGCGTCGCCATTGGCGGGGATCACTATATCTCGTTCCCGATTTTAAAAGCCTATGCCGAAAAATACGGCCCCATGGCCCTTGTTCACTTTGACGCTCATTCCGACACGTGGCCCGATGACGATATGGATCGCATTGATCACGGTACGATGTTTTATAAAGCGGTGAAGCTGGGCCTGATCGACGTGGAACGATCTGTTCAGGTTGGCATCCGCACGACCAACGAAGACACGTTGGGTATCAAAACGCTTGATGCGCGGTATGTGCATGAAAACGGCCCAGCTGCTACGGCGAAACGCATCAAAGAGATTGTGGGGGACGCGCCTGCGTATCTGACCTTTGACATCGATTGTCTCGATCCGGCGTTTGCACCGGGCACCGGAACCCCTGTATGGGGTGGTCTTTCCAGCGGGCAAGCAGCGATCATATTGCGAGACATTGCAGGCATTAACCTGAAGGGTGGGGATATCGTGGAAGTGTCGCCCCCGTTTGATACATCCGGTGCAACTGCTGTTGCGGCTGCGCATGTTGCGGTTGAAATAATTTGCCTGTGGGGTTGGGTGAATCGCAAGCGATAGACTACGGTTTCGGTATGCTGGCTAAAGTTCTTTGGGTCATCGTTATTATAGTCGTGGTTGCCGCTCTTTGGGTGCGCCTTGCCCCGACTGATGCGGGCAAGTGGCACAAACCGGTTCCTTCGCCGCAGGACAAAGATTTTAACGCAGGCGTCATCCGCGTGCTTCCCGCTGCCAAGGACCAGTTTGACGATTTGCATTTAATCGCTTTGGCAACACCAAGAACCAAGCTGTTCGCCGGTTCAGTATCCGAAGGAATGACAACTTACGTCACCAGAAGCCTGCTCTGGGGATTTTCGGACTATGCGACCGTCTGGATCGAAGGCGAAGATTTGGTTGTCTATTCCCGCCTTCGTTTCGGGGGTGGTGACGGCAGCGTAAACCGGGCCAAGGTCGAGAAATGGATATCATCGCTGTCAAACCCTTGACCCCTTCTGCCCGATAGGGGATTGAAGGCCATGGTTCCGATAGAAAAACTCGAGCAGATTACTCAAAGATTTCAGTACCTCGAAGCTGCAATGGCCGAGGGCGGTGGTGATATTGCTGCCTTGGGAAAAGAGTATTCAGACCTTCGCCCCGTTGTTGAACAGATCACTGCGTATCAACAGTTGGTTTCTGGCCTCGAAGAAGCCCAACTGATGTTGGATGATCCCGATATGCGCGAGCTGGCCGAAGAAGAATTATTAGATATCAAGGCGCGATTGCCCGAGGCCGAAAAAGCGCTGCAGATCACGCTGCTACCCAAAGACGCAGCAGATGGTCGCCCTGCAATGATCGAAATCCGCCCCGGAACGGGGGGCGACGAAGCCGCACTGTTTGCCGGTGATCTGCTTCGGATGTATCAGCGCTATTGTGAAGCCCGCGGTTGGAAGTTTCAGATCATCGAAGAATCCCAGTCCGAACTTGGTGGCATCAAGGAAGTCGTCGCCAGCGTTCAGGGTGACGGAGTGTTCGCACGCCTGAAATACGAAAGCGGCGTTCATCGCGTCCAACGCGTGCCCACGACAGAAAGCGGCGGGCGGATTCACACATCAGCGGCGACCGTGGCGGTTCTTCCCGAAGCGCAGGACGTGGATATCAAGATCGATGCCAATGACATCCGTATCGACACTATGCGCAGCTCTGGCGCTGGTGGTCAGCACGTCAACACGACAGACTCGGCCGTTCGGATCACTCACTTGCCCACTGGCACAGTTGTAACGAGTTCTGAAAAGTCCCAGCACAGAAACCGTGAAATCGCGATGCAGGTGCTGAAAACACGCCTCTATGACCTTGAGCGCCAAAAGGTTGATGAAGAACGTTCCGCAGACCGCAAATCTCAGGTTGGCTCAGGGGATCGAAGTGAACGAATTCGAACATATAACTTTCCACAAGGCCGGATGACCGATCACCGGATTAATTTGACGCTCTATAAGTTGGATCAAATTATGCAGGGCGATCTGGACGAAACGATTGATGCACTCATTTCCGTCACTCAGGCCAACCAATTGGCCGAGATGGAAGGATGAATGCCCAAGCGGCATTACGCAACGCAGTTCAGCGCCTAAAGGCTGCCGATGTTCCCGACCCTGTGCGTGATGCGCGGCTGTTGCTGGCCTTTGCGCTTGGAATACCCCCTGACCGGCTGACGTTGCATCTTGGTGATCCCGCTTCGGAAGACGCAATTCAGCAATATGAAGGCTTGATCGACAGGCGCGCGAACCGCCAGCCTGTGTCGCAAATCCTTGGCGTCCGGCAGTTTTATGGTCGAGAATTCATCGTAACTGCTGATGTTTTGGATCCGCGTCCCGAAACAGAAACTCTGGTCGAAGAAGCTGTTCGGGTCGCACCCAAGCGTGTGTTGGATCTAGGCACAGGTAGCGGGTGTTTGTTGCTGTCGATCTTGGCTGAATGCCTGAATGCAACGGGTGTCGGGCTGGATATTTCAAGCGCAGCTTTGGCAATTGCCAACAAGAACGCGAGTCAATTGGGATTGGATGACCGAGCTGATTTCATTCGATCAGATTGGTTTGCCGCCGTTTCGGGGTCGTTTGACCTGATAGTGTCAAATCCACCCTATATCGATGAAGAGGAGTGGAAGAACCTCGAACCGGAACCTAGGCTTTGGGAGCCTAAAATTGCATTGACGCCGGGACCTGATGGATTGGAGCCATATCGTATTCTGGCCAAGGAAGCTGGCGGTTTTCTGACGTCCAAAGGTTGGCTGATGGTTGAAATCGGATGGGCTCAGGGCAGCGCGGTAAGTGAACTCTTTCAAGAGCAGGGATGGAACATTGTTAGGGTTGTTACCGATCTCGGTGGGAAAGATCGTGTCGTCCTAGGCCAAAACGGCTAAAAAACCGTTGCAAAAAGCCCAAACTGATCAGTTCAGCCTTAATAATCACTGAAAATGTCGCTTTTAGCTCTTGTGAAAACCAAGTGTTCATGTTTGTTGGGACTAGCTGATGCGAACGCCTCATAATCACTACGGCGCCGCGTCATAAGGTTAACCTGAAAATACTCTGCGAAAATAACGATGCTCTCGCACCGCACGCACTGAACAAAAAAGCCACTAAAGGCTGGATTACTATTAATATGAGATCTTCCAAGTCCCGTTCTCGGTCGAAGTCAAACCGTAACAACAATCGTAACGTCGGTAACATAATCAACCGTGTTTTCGACAGTTCCGGACCTGAAGGCAAAGTGCGTGGCACGCCTCAGCAGATTATCGACAAGTACAATCAGTTGGCACGCGACGCACAGTTGGCCAACGACCGTGTCGCAACTGAGAACTTCCAGCAGCACGCCGAACATTATCTTCGTCTTCTAAGTGAAGCACAAAAGGAAATGGACGCAAAACGCGAGCAGCAGGATAAAGATAACCGCGAACGTCAGGCAGAACGCGATCGCGAACGCGCACAGCGTCAGGAACGCGAAGTGGCGGAACAGCCAAAACCGGTTGATCCATCCCAGCAAGATCAACCCGATGTGGATGAAGCAGCTGCCGCGGAAGATGGTGGGCTTGTTGAAACACCAGAAGACGCGCCAAGAGCCACGTCGAGCACCGAGATCACGCAATCGCAAGAACGAAGGCGAATCCGGTGACGAAACTCAGGCGTCCGAAGACACTGAACAGCCAGCGGCTGAGTAATTTCAGCCTTTGTCCATTTCTCGGGCAAGGGCACAAAATCCCTCTAGATGAACTTGTTCGGCGCGTTCTGTAGGCTTTAGGCCTGCAGCTGTAAGCCTGTCTTCGATATCCGGTGACAGAGATTTTAACGCGGAACGCAGCATTTTGCGTCGTTGGTTAAACGCCGCAGCAACCACTTTCGACAATGTCGCAGGATTCGCTTCGTATCTGGGCTTGGGCAGCGCGGTCAGGTGAACGACCGCTGAAGATACCTTTGGTGGTGGCGAAAACGCCTCGGGTGGAAGATTGATGACAATCCTAGCGTCGGCACGCCACTGAGCCAGAACCGCAAGCCTGCCGTATGCTTTGCTACCGGGTTGCGCGATGATCCGTTCGGCCACTTCTTTTTGGAACATCAGCGTCAAGCTTTCCCAGTACGGAGGCCATGATTTTGGCGTTAGCCAACGAACAAGAAGCTCGGTTCCGACGTTATAGGGAAGGTTGGCCGCAACCCGAATGGGCGGTGTTAAGTGTTCAAGCGGATTAACTTCAAGCGCGTCGCCTTCGATAACCTCTAGTCGTCCGGGATAAGCGTCTGCGATTTCTGCCAACGCCGGAATACAGCGAGGGTCTTTTTCAATCGCAAGCACTTTTCGCGCACCCTCAGAAAGAAGCCCCCGCGTTAATCCACCCGGACCCGGACCAATTTCCAACACGTCACAGCCCGTTAGGTCACCGGCCTGTCGCGCGATTTTTGCGGTCAGGTTCAGGTCCAACAGAAAGTTTTGGCCAAGAGATTTTTTGGCCGCAAGTTCATGAGTGGCAATGACATCGCGAAGTGGGGGAAGGTTATCAATTGAAGCCATTTTCAAGTATTCCGTTTGCGTCCCATTTCGGCCGCAAGCCGCAGCGCTTCGATAAGTGATGTAGGATCAGCGATCCCTTTGCCAGCGATGTCTAACGCGGTGCCGTGGTCGGGCGAAGTTCTGACAAAGGGCAGACCAAGTGTGACATTCCCCCCTTTGTCAAAGGCCAGCGTCTTGATCGGGATAAGGGCCTGATCATGGTACATGCATACGGCGACGTCATATCCAGCGCGCGCTCGTGCATGAAACATCGTATCCGCGGGCAGGGGATCCGTCAGGTTCAACCCTTCGGCACGCAGCTTGTTCAGTACAGGTTCAATAACCTCGGCATCTTCGCTGCCCATAGCACCTCCTTCCCCTGCATGAGGGTTCAGGCCGGCGACGGCAATTCTGGGTGCGGCGATACCAAAGTCATCCACCATCGCGCGATGGGTCACGCGTATGCAGGTTTCAAGCGTTGCTGGTGTTAGTGAAGATGGTACGTCAGTCAGGGGGATGTGAATGGTTGCTGGGACGACTTTTAGTTCTTCAGATGCCAACATCATCACAACATTCGCATCGCCGCCTAATGAGGCTAAAAACTCAGTATGACCCGGGTATGCAAACCCTGCGCCATCCTTAAGAGCTTTTTTGTTGATCGGGTTGGTGCACACTGCACTTGCCTGTCCGGATCGTGCAAATTCAACGGCCATTTCTATTGATCGAATAACGCCAGAAGCGTGATCGGGTTGAAGTTCCCCAGCTATTCTGGACGAGCCAAATTGCATCGGCAGTACCGGCAAGCTTTCGTTGAAGACAGATGTCGACTCAGAAGGAGACCCAATTGCCTTCCAATTCGTGGTTTTTGGCAAATGTGCCGGATCGCCGATCAGAAAAAACGGAAGTTCATTCCGCAATTTTTCCCAAGCTTTAGCCGTGATTTCCGGACCGATCCCCGCCGGTTCGCCGCAGGTTAGCGCGACGGGTAGGTTGGTCATTTGTATTCAATCCGTGCGGAAGCTTTGAGCGATTCAATCAAACTATCGGCGCGTGTGTTCAGCTTTTCATTCAGCAAGCGAATTCTGACTTCATCACGCGATGCATTCGCATTTGAAGCCGAAGTTCTGCTGCACAACATCACGAGGTTTGTCATCAGGTTGCCTTGAGCGTCTGTTGAACTGTCAACCAGAGTTTCCCCTGCATCCAAGCGTGCCAACCAAAGGGATTCTCGTCTTGGAACATCATTTGGAAACTGGGTCCTGATTTCAACGGAAGCACCGTCAAAACCCGATGTCAGCCCGTATAGGTCATCACAACGAAGGGCCTTGTCTGCGACAATCTCTAGTTCGGTTGATACGTCGCCAGAAACGGTCGCCAAGGCGTATTCAACATTTGATACTCTATCAGATGTTGGCGTGGTTTCAGATAGGCCGCGCATTTGGAAAAGGGCAACAGCGTTGGGAAGCTCAAGCGGTTCGGAAACCTGACCAATAGCAAGCGGCAGGATCACTGGCCGAAGGGCCTGAGGCAGGTTCGATAGCGGAATCCAATCCAGTTTGCCACCATCAGCGCGGCTTCCTGCGACCGAGAACTGTCTCGCGGCGCTTTCGAATTCTTCTTGTGAACGCAGTTGCGATATATCACGCGCGAGCTTTCGGATTTCTTCTTCCTGACCTTCTATCAGTGGCAGAACTATTTCGGAAACCAGAACCTGTAGGTTTGTCGACTCGCCCGTTGCGGCCAGTGCGGCGTCGATATCGGAATCCGATACACTTAGACTCGCAGCTTGGGTTTGTCTAATAAACGTCTGCCAAACAAAATTTGAGGTCACGAGATCGCGAAGCGATTTTTGCGCAACCCCACCGCTTTCGAGCATTGCAAGAACACTAGCTGTCGTCTGACCATTACGGGCAGCAAACGCTTCCAGAGCGGTTTCAATTTGCGCTTCCGTGGCAACAATACCGGCTGCATTGGCACTTGCTATGCGTAGGCGATCGGAAATGAGACCGTCTATCGCTTGTTCGCGAAGATCGCCGCGCGCACCCAGTACGGTTAGCAATGAAACCCGCTGATCGATTTCGTATCGCGTAACAACATCATCGTTCACTGTTACAACAGGAGAAAACAGACCCTGCGCCACGAGCGGTTGGGCCATCAAGGCCACTGCCAACAGGACAAAGCTCAGTAAACGCATCCGCTATTCCTTCCTAGTTGCCACAATTTCGTATGACATCCGCGCCGCTACGTCCAGCGCCGAAACCTCTTAGACCAATGCGGAAGTCATAATCTGTGCTTGGATCAACGGTCGAGGACGATGTAAAGCGCCGTGATGCGGACAAGTGAATGTCGATGCATTCGTTTTGATAATCAGCCCCAAGACCTGCACTTACAATTCGTTCGCCGGCTAAGTCGTATTGCCAATCAACCTGACCGGTCCAATGTTTGGATAGGTAAACACGGGCCACAATGTCGATTTCCGAAAGATGGTCATCCCGATATTCGTCTTTGTCCTCAACCAGCCAGATGTGTGTTGCTGAAACGCTTCCCCAATCCTTTTCCCACTTCAATCGGCTTTCAGCCTTGCTAAAATCAAGCTCTTTGTCGAACAGGGCACGTGAAATCAGATCAATACCAGATTGGTTTGAAATTTGCCCAGCAACCAACCAATCAGACAACTGCCCTTGAAGGCCACTACTCAGCGTGTGGTCCGGATCGGCAGTGTCGCGAACAATACGGCCCAAGCTAAATCGGGTCGCCAAACCGTCGGGATCATAGCGTGTCCAATTTCCACCCAGAGCCAGCCTTAGACCTTCTTCGACGCGGTCCGAGGCGGGGAAACGCGAGAAATCCAACAGGTTTGCTTCGTCGAATTCGACAAGTGTACTTTCCTCATTCGGGATTTCATTAACCGTGTTCGACCAAGCTATCTGTGCAACTGGTTCAATAATGTACGACGCCTGTCCTGTGTTTGCCGACAAGGGCCAACGGAAGTTTGCGTACAGCGCGGGGCTGACGTTGAACGAATAGTCATCGCTATTTGTGTCCTGTGCAACTGACGCCGCACTGACAGCCAAAAGCGCGTGCGTATCTACAAGCAAGCCATTATCCAGAATGTCTAACCGTTGCCATTCAGCCGCCGCTCGCGCCCGCGCAATATCGCGACCGACTACGTCCGTGGTCGATGTTCGTAAATGGCTACCCGCTTCTGCGATCAAAGAAGCGTTGCCGCCCCAGACCTGATCCGCTAATCGCTTCTCGTATTCTGTTTCCACAATTATCGTTGGCTGGGTCGCATTGCTTTCGGTATCCCGCAGGGTTCGATAGTGAATGATGTCGCCAGTAAAATATTCGTCGTGTTCAACACGATTGATCGAAACCGCGGAATCCAAACGGTCCTTTCCAGAATATCCGTAATCCAGCAAATAGGACGGGTCAGACGTAAGTTCGAAATCGTATTTCAGCTTATAGTGATTGCCGATGTTTGTGCTGCCGTTCGCGAACATATACGCGCGAAGGTTCTCGGTCATTGCATCTTCGCTGACCGCACCAGTCGCATTCAAATTACCCTGCGCGAAAGCTTGACGATAACGCCATTCGACCGTGGTTGTCTGGTCCGAGAAAAAGGGGGTCAGTGTGACATCCCGATGATCACCCATTCTGACGAAATACGGAATTTTGATACCAACACCCAAAAGCGAACTGCTTCTGCTTGCAGGAACCAAAAATCCGGATGAACGGCTAAGGGTCGGGTCTGGCATGCGCAATTGGGGGATCGCGACGATTGGTACGTCAAGCACTCTGAACTGTGCGTTTTCAAAATAAAGCTGTCGCTCGAGCGCGTCGTGGATGACTTTTTCAGCTCGGATTTGCCAGATAGGGGCCGAGTCTTCTCCGCATATCCTGCACGAAGTCGCTACCGTTTTGTAAAGTTGAGTATACCGGCCTTCACTTCGGTTTAATTCAACGGCTGCTATTTGAAGCTGCTGATCTAGAACCAGTCGCGCCCCCTTCATCATCCCTTCGATCAATTGGGGATCAAGTTTTGCGGAATCGGCGATAATCGTGACAGTGTCGCCGTCGTGAAGTTTTATCGGGCCAATCACATTCAGAGCGTTTGTTGAGCCGTTAAAAGTCACCCGATTGGCTGTTAGGCTCAAGTCCCCTTGATGCGCTTCGACATTGCCTTCGGCCACCAAAACGCCGTCGGGTCGGATGAAAATTTTGTCTGCAACCAGCACTGTAGGCTCGGCTGCATGTGCCATCTGACCGAACAAAAGGGTCAGTAATAATCCAAGAACAGCGACAGAAGGGCGGGTCATCCGTCCTCCATATTCAGTATGATACCTAAGGCCAATAAGGTTCCAGCGATGGGCGGAGTCCAAGCGGCCCATAGAATTGGAATTTGTCCGTTTTCCCCCAAAATCTGTGCGAAGTTCCGGATAAAGTAGAGCCCGAACGCGAGTAATACGGCGATCAGAACCATCAGACCTGTATGCCCAAATCGGGTATGGCGCATTGTGAAGCCTGCACCGATCAACACCATCGACGCCAGAAATAGCGGCCGTGCCAATTCCATATGGAACCACACCTTGTGTCGTCTGGCGGAAAATCCGGCGCTCTCAAGTGCGTTAACATGGGCTGGCATATCCCAAATCGGAACTGCAGACGGTTCGCCCAAACTGTCAGACAGATTTTCTCGGGTAAGCGTGGATGGTACGCGCAGAGTTGCAAAGCCAGTGGCATTTGCTTCAGGGTTCAGTCCGGAAACAAGCGGCCATGCCTTTGCTTCAAACAGCCGCCAATACCCAGCTTCCAGTCTGGCACGTTGGGCTTCAATCCTTCGGATAGGGTCACCACCCTGAGCAAACGTAATCAAGCTTACATCGTACAAAATCGTCCCATCGTGGTTTGCTCCGCCCGCATGGATTACGGTTTGACCCGAGGCCGACCCCTGACGAAGCCATAGACCTTCGCGAGAAATCGAAAACACGGCGGTTTCGCCCTTGATGTATTCATCTACGAGGGTCTGGTATCTGTCAGACGTCGCCGCAACGATTGGGTTAAGGATCGTAATCAAACCCACACCAATAACGACCATCAGAATGAAAGGTGCCCACAGGGCCATTAACGCCGAACGCCCTGCGGACCGCGTGACGACCAACTCAGAACTTCTGGCGAGCGCTAGGAACAAAGCTAGTGCGGACAACACCGAAATCAGCGGCATGATCGTGTACATGCTTGCAGGTGTCTTCAGCAGCGTCAGGCCAAGAACCTCAGAAAACGAAACGGTGCCGGATTCGAACTTCTGGGCCACTTCGATGAGATCAATCAACACAAGAAGAACAAAGAAGCCAAATGTGAGGCCCAGAAAGTACGCCAGAAATTTCTTGCCGAAATAATAATGAAGCCTCATGACGCGAGCCTTCCGCGTTTCCCACCACGGGACAAATAGCCAGCGGTATAAGCTTGCTGCAGCGTGTATATTGCAAGACCGACGGCAAATG
>CAYZAY010000039.1:19094-20197 GCA_964476515.1 uncultured Rhodobacterales bacterium | reverse complement strand
TTGGGTTTTCAGCTTCGCCCCAAAGTTCTGATGCGGCAAAAGCCACTGAGTAGAGCGGCTGTGGGTCCTCGCCAAAACCATGCGCATTGGAATCCGGAAATACGTGACATCCGTGAACAGCTAAGATCCGCCCCTTCATTCCTGCTGCATAAGCGGGCAATCTTGTGTGACCACCCTGCAGATTTGCATTGCCTGCAGGCAAAACGGTCAAAACGGGGTCATCTATCGCAAATTTGGGCTTCGGTCCGTCCCGATCAGCTGGCCCGCCTTTTGCAAGTGCGCTGGCAACGGCTTCGGGCTGAAAGCAGCGGTCAGACAATGGTGAAGGACCAGAGGATTGCCCACTTTTTAGCTCGTCTTCGGAAATGATCCCATATTCCACCAAAAGATCAGCAAGCGCTGATGTCCATTTCTCGTAATAGCTAAAACGCGTGTAATCTTTCGGGGAAAGACGCTCGCGCGAATGTCGCGAGATGTCGATATTCCACTGCCCTAGCGATCCGACGGCCAAGGTCACGGCCAACGCCCTTGCATGCCAGTCTTGGGGAAATAGAGGTGCGTCTTCGGCGTCCGCCACAATTGGACCATCGCCGAACCGTCCACCCATATCGTGAACGCGGCTCATGGTTGTACCGCCAAGCCCGTTCCAACCATGGAATCGCGGGTTATAAGTTTCGCAAGTTCAGCTTCGCTAATTCCGTCAGTACCTTCGGGGCGCATCGGAAGAACCAGATAGCGAACCTCGGCGGTAGAATCCCAAACCCGAACCGCCTGATCTTTTGGTAGCTCGACCCCAAACTCGGCCAACACTTTGCGCGGTTCTTTTACAGCGCGTGCACGATAAGAATCGGATTTATACCAAGCCGGAGGAATCCCGAGCAAAGGCCACGGGTAACAGCTGCATAACGTACAAACGACCATGTTGTGCTGTTCAGGCGTGTTTTCCACCGCGACGATGTGTTCCCCCTGACGTCCATAGAATCCCATTTCGGAAACTGCGGCTATGGCGTCTGAAAGCAGATATTCGCGAAATTTGGGATCAAACCATGCCTTAGCTACGACAGCAGCCCCGTTTTTAGGGCCGATTTTGTTTTCATAGGTAT
>CAYZAY010000039.1:0-19084 GCA_964476515.1 uncultured Rhodobacterales bacterium | reverse complement strand
TTCGTCCAAAGTCGCAGGATTGATAAGACCCTTTTGCGTCAGCAGAGTCTCAAGCGCTTTGACGCGCAAGGCAGGATCGGATGGTAACAAACTGTGCGGATGGTCGTGATCATGGGGCATAATCGCAGATTGCCTAGGCTTATCTACCAAGTCCAGCACGATCGTCCCTTGCCCCAGCAAAGAAACTTGCCTAGATAGCACGCTGTCGAACAAGAAAGCGGTTTTTTATGGAAAACGTTGTCCTCATCATTCACCTGCTACTGGCTCTTGCCCTTATCGCAGTGGTTCTTCTTCAACGCTCTGAAGGTGGCCTCGGCTCGATGGGCGGCGGCGGCGGTGGCGGTGCTGTCGCAGGACGTTCAGCGGCAACGGCCATGGGCAAACTGACATGGGTTGTTGCAATCGCGTTTATCTGCACATCAATCGCTTTGACCGTCATTGCAGCACAGAAATCGGCAAGTGGTTCGGTTGTCGACCGTCTTGGCAATGCCCCGGCTGCAACAGAAGAAACCGTTCCGGCTTTGCCGTCGGGCGATGATCTTCTGCCACCAAGTTCCGGTGATCTTCCGTTGGTTCCTAGCGCCAACTAACACCACAAGACTTTGAGAAACGATATCCGGTCGCAACATCATGTTGCGACTCGGTTGCACGAGGTTTGCGAATCTGGTACTCGGGAATCCCGTGGTGGTGTGAAAAATTTCGCGCCGATTCGCACGAATAAAACAAGAATAATCACGGGGGCACGCGCCGCATGGCACGGTACATTTTCATCACAGGCGGTGTTGTTTCTTCTCTGGGCAAAGGTCTTGCATCTGCAGCCTTGGGCGCATTGTTGCAGGCACGTGGCTATAGCGTTCGGTTGCGCAAACTTGATCCTTATCTAAACGTTGATCCGGGCACGATGTCGCCATTTGAACACGGCGAAGTGTTCGTGACCGACGACGGCGCCGAAACCGACCTTGATCTGGGTCACTACGAACGCTTCACCGGCGTCCCTGCCCGTCTCACCGATTCAGTGTCTTCGGGGCGGATTTACACCAATGTTCTCGAAAAAGAGCGCCGTGGCGATTATCTGGGCAAAACCATTCAGGTCGTTCCCCACGTCACTAACGAGATTAAGAAATTCATCGAAATTGGCGATGACGAGGTTGATTTCATGCTGTGTGAAATCGGCGGCACCGTCGGTGACATCGAAGGTCTGCCCTTTTTTGAAGCCATCCGCCAGTTCACCCACGATCGTCCACGCGGCGAATGCATTTTCATGCACCTGACCCTGTTGCCCTATCTGGCGGCCAGCGGCGAACTGAAGACCAAGCCCACCCAGCACAGCGTTAAAGAGCTGCAATCTATCGGTATTGCCCCTGACGTGCTTGTGTGCCGCTCTGAACAGCCCATCCCGGAAATAGAGCGCGAAAAGATCGCCCTGTTCTGTAACGTCCGTATAGAAGCTGTTGTGGCGGCCTATGATCTTAAATCGATCTACGAAGCGCCACTGGCTTATCACCGCGAAGGTCTGGATCAGGCTGTTTTGGACGCGTTCGATATTTCTCCCGCCCCAAAGCCAAAGCTTGACCGTTGGCACGACGTAGCAGATCGCATCTACAACACCGACGGCGAAGTCAAAGTCGCCATTGTTGGCAAATATACCCAGCTTGAAGACGCCTATAAGTCTATCAAAGAAGCCCTTACCCACGGAGGAATGGCTAATCGGGTGAAGGTCAAGGTCGAATGGGTCGATGCCGAGGTTTTTGACGCCGAAGACGCAGCGCCACATCTGGAAGGCTTCCACGCGATCCTAGTACCCGGTGGATTTGGCGAACGTGGCACCGAAGGTAAAATCAAAGCTGCCGAGTTCGCCCGTACCCGTAACATTCCTTACTTGGGGATATGTCTGGGCATGCAGATGGCTGTGATCGAAGGCGCACGCAACGTGGCTGGCATCAAGGCTGCCGGATCTGAAGAATTCGACCACGAATCCGGAGAAAAGCGTTTTGAACCGGTGGTTTATCACCTGAAAGAATGGGTCCAAGGCAACCACAAGGTTGAACGCAAGGTCGGCGATGACAAGGGTGGCACGATGCGTCTTGGCGCCTATGACGCCACGCTGAAATCCGGTTCGAAAGTCGCCGAAGTTTACGGCAACGCAACCATCGAAGAACGCCATCGTCACCGCTACGAAGTTGACATGCGCTACCGTGAAAAGCTTGAGGCCTGTGGTCTGCAATTTTCCGGCCTTTCGCCAGACGGGCGTTTGCCTGAGATCGTTGAGTGGAAAGATCACCCATGGTTCATTGGCGTTCAGTTCCATCCAGAGCTGAAATCAAAACCGTTTGATCCGCACCCATTGTTCAAAGATTTTGTGCGGGCCGCGGTCGAGACGTCTCGGCTTGTATAATCGTGAGCTGCTGAATGGGGGCTCTGCCCCCGCTGAGCCTTTGGCTCATCCCCCCCGGGAATATTTTGGAACAAAAGAAGCCTGATGTTGTCCTACCAGCATATCTACCACGCTGGAAATCTGGCGGATGTGCAAAAGCACGCGTTGCTGTGTTGGATGCTGGATTACATGACCCGCAAGGACAAACCGCTGTCCTATTTCGAAACCCACGCAGGTCGCGGGCTTTATGATCTGGAATCAACCGAGGCGTTAAAGACGGGCGAGGCCGAAAAAGGCGTTGGATCGGTTCTGGAGCGCTGGTTTGATCCTGAGCACCCGTTTCGTCGTCGTTTGGACGAAGTGAAGCAAAACCATGGCGCCACAGCCTATGCCGGATCTCCGCTTTTGGCATCTGGATTCATGCGAGCGTCGGACGCGATGACATTTTGTGAGTTGCATCCCCAAGAAATTCAGGCGCTGCGAACAGCAATGCGCGGAACCGGGGCAAATATCGTTCATCAAGACGGTATGGAAGTAGCGCAGTCCTTTTGCCCGCCAACTCCACGGCGGGGCTTAATGCTGATCGACCCGAGCTATGAAGTGAAGTCAGACTACGACGCCATGGCCGCTGCTTTGCCTAAACTGCACCGCAAGTGGAATGTCGGGATTATCGCCCTGTGGTATCCGATCCTAAAATCCGGACTGCAAGCGCCGATGATCAAGAAATTGAAAGCCGCATTGCCCGAGGCCACCACCCATGATGTTTCATTCCCACCGGTACGTGATGGGCACAAGATGATAGGATCAGGAATGTTCATCATCAACGCGCCCTTTGGAATTGAGACCGAGATGAAGCGACTAAACACGCTTTATCGCGCTCTTGCGGCTTGACCTTTGGCCATAAAGGCCAATCTATTCTTCAAAGGTCAGAGGAGGGCAGTGATTTGCCAAAAGGGTACTGGATAGCGAACAATCATGTTCATGACGCTGATAAATATGAAGAATATAAGAAACTAAACGCTGCAGCATTTGAGAAATACGGTGCAAAGTTCCTAATTCGGGCAGGACAGCAACAAGTGACCGAAGGCCAAGCCCACCCAAGAAGCGTTGTTCTTGAATTTCCATCTTATCAAGCGGCGTTAGATTGCTACAACTCGCCTGAATATTCCAAGGCGCTGGAACTGCAGCTTGGGATTGCGGATACGACTATGATTATTGTTGAAGGATACGACGGCTAGCACATGTTTTCCAAACTTCTGAATTCCGTCTTAAGTGGCGAACCTGCACAGCTTCCCGACGCGGACGCTCGATTGGCACTGACTGCGCTTCTGGTGCGCGTGGCGCGGGCTGACAATTTCTATGACGACAGTGAAGCGGCGCATATCGACCGGATAGTTGGCGAACGCTACGGGCTATCTGCGCTTGAAACGGCCGAACTACGCAGACAAGCGGAAGAGGCCGAGGCACAGGCCGCTGATACGGTCCAATTTACCCGCGCGATCAAAGATGCCGTCCCATTTGATGACCGCACAGCAGTTGTCGAAGCACTGTGGCAAATCGTATTGGCTGATGGCGAACGCGATCCCGAAGAAGACAGTATTTTGCGACTTGTCTCAAACTTGCTTGGTATAAATGATCGAGACAGCGCACTGGCGCGGCAAAGGGTGACCAATTCATGATCGCAATGCTCGGAATGTACGACCGGCATGAAGTTTCAGAGGCAACCGACGCGTTTTGGTCATTGATTCGATCTAATTTGGGGGCTGGGCCAACTGAGCTTACCCGTGACATGGACTTTTGGGAGATCTGGCGTTCACCCGATCTACTGTTCGCACAGACATGTGGGCTACCCTACCGGTCCCAACTGCACAAAAACGTGCAACTGGTTGGAACGCCCGATTACGGACTTATGAATTGTCCGCCCGGCTATTATCACAGCGTGATCGTCGCAAGGCAGGACTCGGCCGCCGAGCTATCAGATTTGGGAACACTCTCGCTGGCTTATAACGACACCCATTCACAATCGGGCTGGGCGGCTTTTTGGTCTCATGTTCCCAGCGGTGCGTCTGCCAAAGCACTGGTACGCTCGGGTGGACATGCGAATTCAGCCAAGATGGTCGCGTCCGGCGCGGCAGACATTGCGTGTCTTGATGGGCTGACGTGGGATCTTATCCACAAATACGATGATTTCGCCGCGGAACTACGGGTGGTTGAACGAACGACCCCGACCCCGGGGTTGCCGTATATCACGTCGCTCACTCAAGATGCGGCGGCCATTCGTGATGCTGTTCGAACAGCAATAAGCCAACTGGACCCCAAGCAACGCGAATTGCTTCATATCAAGGCATTGATCGACATTCCGGCAGCTGACTATTTGGCCATTCCCCTGCCCCCTGAAAAGCAAACCTGATTGACCCAGCGGAATGTATTTCCAATTCCGCTTGCAAAATCTGCGATTTAACGGTTGCATGTGCGTCAGCGCTGGGCTCTGCTAACTTGGTAGCTCAATAAAGAAGACGGGGAAAATATGGCGGATACCACGCCGGTTATCGAAATACGCGACCTGCACAAAAGCTACGGCGAACTAGAAGTGCTTAAGGGCGTCGATATCGCTGCACATAAAGGCGACGTTGTGTCTCTGATCGGTTCTTCCGGCTCTGGAAAATCGACATTGCTTCGGTGCGCCAATCTTTTGGAAGACAGCCAACAAGGCGAGCTTCTTTTTAAAGGAGAGCCTGTGACGTGGAAGGGCGAAGGGTTACATCGCCGTCCAGCGGACCAAAAGCAGATCCTTCGCATTCGCACAAACCTGTCGATGGTGTTTCAACAGTTCAATCTGTGGGCACACATGACGATTCTTCAAAACGTGATGGAAGCCCCTGTGACTGTTCTTGGACGCGACCGTGACGAAGCTGAAGCGGCAGCACGTAAATATCTGGATAAGGTCGGCATCGGTGACAAATGCGATGTTTGGCCTGCGCAGCTTTCGGGCGGTCAACAGCAACGCGCAGCAATTGCCCGCGCGCTATGTATGGAACCCGAAGCGCTGTTATTTGATGAACCCACCTCGGCTCTCGATCCCGAGTTGGAGCAGGAAGTGGTCAAAGTTATCAAAGACTTGGCCTCAGAAGGGCGCACCATGCTTTTGGTGACGCACGATATGAAAATGGCCCATGATGTGTCGGATCACGTAGTGTTCTTGCATCAGGGCCGGATCGAGGAACAAGGGCCGCCGAGCAGTCTGTTCGGTTCGCCCCAAACCGAGAGGTTGCAGGGATTCTTGTCTGCGACGTCTCACGCCTAACTGGGAGAAAACAATGAAAAAACTAGTTTTATCAACAGCTGTACTGGCGATGACCGCTGGCATGGTAATGGCTGACGACCACTCAGTTGTCCGTATGGGCACCGAGGGCGCCTATGCCCCTTGGAACTTTATCAACGACGCCGGCGAAGTTGACGGCTTTGAGCGTGATTTGGGCGATGAACTTTGCGCCCGCGCTGAACTGACCTGCACATGGGTTACAAACGAATGGGATTCGATCATTCCAAACCTCGTTTCGGGTAACTACGACACAATCATCGCTGGCATGTCCGTCACCGATGAACGTGACGAAGTGATCGACTTCACACAAGCGTACACTCCGCCAGATCCATCTGTATTCCTTGCAATGGATAGCGGCCTTGACGTCACCAGCGGTGTTATCGCAGCTCAGACAGCAACCATTCAGGCGGCATTCATTGCCAACGCTGGCTGGTCACTGATCGAATTTGCAACACCAGAAGAAACTGTATCGGCCGTTCGTAACGGCGAAGCTGACGCGGTTCTGGCCGACCAAAGCTATCTGGCTTCTTTCGCAGGTCAGGACGGAATGGTTCTGCTTGAAAGACAAGAACAGATTGGCGGCGGCGTTGGCATGGGTATCCGTGAAAGCGACGGCGAGCTGCGCGAGAAATTCAACGCAGCAATCCAGTCTATGAAAGACGACGGCACGCTTAACGCTCTCATTGAAAAATGGGAAGTTGCATCGACCTGGCAGTAAAATATGATCAGCCCGCACAGTCTAACTGTGTGGGCTAATTCTTTGATATGTTTAGTTTTTGCTCTGATCCCGATACGCTAGGCCAACTTCAATGGCTGTCATGCTACCTGACCACGGGCAAGCATTTCTCATTCTATGGTTCCTTCGCAACCGTCCTCATTCTTTTGGCGATCACAGCCCCAACCGCCCTTGCATTCGGCTTTGGCGGCGCGTCTATCGCGCGGTCACGCATTGCCCCGATCAGTTGGTTGGGCAAAGGCTACATCGCCATCGTCCGCGGCGTCCCCGACATCGCGTTCTTTCTTTTCTTCGTCATCGCATTGGATCAGGCGTTTGAGTATCTCCGCCACAAGGTCAAATGCCCCGACTGGGATGAACCTATCCGCCAAGGCAGCGATTTCATCGTGTGTCAGGCAGCCAAACTGCCGCTCGGCAATGCGCCGCAATGGATACACGAAACCTACGGGTTCTTTCTGGCGGTTCTAACCTTCGCAATCGTATTCGGCGCCTTTGCTGCAAACGTTCTGTTTGGCGCCATGCGTGCCGTCCCCAAGGGCCAGTTGGAAACAGCCGAGGCCTATGGAATGTCCCATCGCCAAACCTTCTGGCGTATCCTTGTGCCGCAAATGTGGGTCTACGCCCTGCCCGGCCTGTCAAACCTCTGGATGGTACTGATCAAAGCCACCCCGTTATTGTTCCTACTTGGCGTCGAAGACATCGTCTATTGGGCGCGCGAGCTGGGCAGCACCAAAAACCCGAAGTTCACGGACTACCCTCATGGCGACTGGCGCATGCAGTATTTCTTCGCGCTGCTGGTATTCTATCTGGCCTTCACAAAGGTTTCCGAAGTCGTCCTTGGCCGAATTATGAAGCGTCTTACACATGGACAGGCCACTGCCGGTGGTGAAGCCCAACGAAAGGCCGCGACATGAGCTGTTGGGACGTCATCGCGGATTACAGCTTTAGGTCAATTGGCTTTGGAGAACGGCTGCTGCCTCGGACTGATTTCACGATTTGCCAACAGGTCACTCTGATCGGCTCTGGTATGTTGTGGAACATCTATTTCGGCGTCGTGGCGCTGGTTTCTGGGTTTTTCCTCGCAACAGCAGTTGCGGTCGGAAAAGCATCGCGTTCAACCTGGATACGCAAGCCAGCGGAATGGTTTATATTCGTCTTCCGTGGCTCTCCGCTTTTTATTCAGTTCTTCTTCGCCTATTTCCTGTTTCTCAGCCTCAAACAGGCCGTCCCGTTCTTTTCCCCGTTAACATCGGCGTGGGCAGGTGCACTTGTTGTGCTTCTTTTGAACACCGCCGCCTATTCAGGTGAAATCTTCTATGGCGCACTGCTGTCCATCCCAAAGGGCGATATCGAGGCTGCAGATGCCTACGGTTTTTCTGGCTTAAATCGTTTCCGCAAAATCACGTGGCCAACGATGCTACGTCTTGCATGGCCCGCCTACACAAACGAAGCGATCTTTCTGTTCCACGCAACGACTTTGGTCTTCTTTTCAGGCTTTCCTGCATTTCAACAACGCGGAGACGCTCTCTATTACGCGAACTACTTTGCGGATAAGACATTTAACCCGTTCGTTCCCTACCCGATCCTAGCGGCCTATTTCATAGTCTGGACGCTTCTGGTGATTGGCGCCTACGGGGCCGTTAACAAGCGGCTCAACAGACATCTGCCACAGAACGAACGACGTAAAATGAAGATTCGTCCAAACTTGATTAGGTGACATTTTATAGCGCAGTTTTTTGAGCCGATCTGATCGGTTGAAATATTATAAGGACAACTGATAGGTCTTGAATTAGGCTTCATTTAAACATGAACGTACGAGCTTTTGAGATAAACTCTGCGGGTTAGAGGATCTATGACAGACACCGACTATGACAGTCGCTTCAAAGATCCCGCCTGCCTGTTCTACATCTTAGGCGCCCAAAAAGCTGGCACGTCATGGGTGCACGATTACCTAAGCAAGCATCCAAATGTGAAGGTTCCAATCCACAAGGAGCAAGATCATTGGAACCGTGTGCGTGACCCATTCGATCAATTCGGATTGCCCGACTCCAGATTGGGGAAGATCTTTGAACGCGTAAGATTGGAACTAGTGGCGTTGCTTAAAAGCAATCCTGCATCTCTTGAGTGGGCAGCACGTACAAGAGCTGTCCTAAGCCCGCGAAATGATCACCGAGATCACGCAACCGCCCTGTTTACTAACTGGCACGGGGAACAAGCGGTTGGCGAAGTAAATCCGAACTACATGCTTCTGGGCCAGAATACATTTGCCGAAATGAATGCCCTGTCACCAAACTCGCGTTTTATTCTCATCCTAAGAGATCCGGTTGAACGCATTCTTTCAGCTGCTCGAATGTACATAAATATACTACAGGACAATCAAACGCCAAAACAGGTGGTTTTCGACACATTGAACGGCGCCGAGCCGCTTCATCTTTTACACTCAGACTATCATCGGCCTCTAACGGCGCTGGACAACGAAGTCGATAGCAATCGCATCGCCGTATTCTTTTACGAAACCCTGTTTCAGCAAAGTGAGATTGACAAGTTGTGCAGCTTTTTGGGCGTACCAAGCCACCCTGCAGAGTTTTCGAAAATTGTGAATGGCTCAGACCGTTTGACAGACAACGTCCCGCTAGAACTGAAAAAACAATTAGCGCAAAGCTTGAGCCCCACCTACGAATTTGTGTTTTCCCGATTTTGTGATGCGGTTCCCGATCTGTGGAAACGAAATGCAGAATTAGCGCAATCTTAGATCATTGCGAAAGGGACACTAAAATCCGTCCAGATTTGATCCGCCATCAAAAAAGGCCGCCCCGAACTGGAGCGGCCTTTTTGAATTCTTTAGTGTGTTGGCTTATTTGTTAAGCGCCTTGCGGCCACCGTTTACGATCAGTGCTGCAATGATTGCTTTCACAGTGTCACCGATCAGAAACGGAGCCATGAAGTACGCCCAGTAGTACGACCCAAAGTCACGAGCGATCCAGCCAGCTTCGATGCCGGTTGCGCCTGCGACGGTCATTGGCCACAGGATCCCTGGGATATAAAGCGCTGCCGAAGCGATGATCGCTGCGATTACGGTGCCGACGACGCCTTTTGCAAGACCACGTTCAGCGGCAAAGCCTGCCATCCATGCAAGACCAATGAAACCGACAAGGAAGCCAGCGGTCGGGCCAGCAAATGCCGCGCCGTTCATGCCGTTTGCAAATACTGGAAGACCAACAAGGCCCTCTGCCAGATATGCTGCAACGGTCAGCGCACCAAGGCGCGAGCCCATAGCAAAGCCAACCAGCAAGATTGCTAGCGTTTGCAGGGTCATTGGCACCGGATACATTGGAACACTGACCTGAGCCGCAATTGCGATCAGAAGTGAGCCGCCGAGTACCAGAGCTGATTTGCGCACCAGACTATCTGTCTGAATGAGTGTGTTTTCAAGCGCCATTTGGGTTTCCTTCCCTTTCGTAAACCTTTGACGGCACTTTTTCGCCGCAACTGCGAAAAAGTCAAGCAAAAGCCCTTGAATTACGTAGCGACCAATGGGATTGCCACCTTATGACACAGGAAATCCAAAAGCCCGTCGCCCTTGTTACCGGCGCTTCGCGTGGCCTGGGCGCTGCTCTTGCGCATGCGTTGGCCCCAACTCATCACATTATCGCCGTGGGCCGTACCACTGGCGCCTTGGAAGAATTGGATGATCGCATTAAGGAAGCGGGCGGTCAGGCGACCCTTGCGCCTATGGATATCCTTGTAGAAGACGCGATGGCCCAGCTATGCCGGTCGATCTTTGACCGCTGGGGCGGCATCTCGGTCTGGGCGCACACAGCCATTCACGCGGCCCCTCTTAATCCAACGGCGCACCTGAACTTCAAGGACTTTGAAAGGTCAATGGACATCAACGCCAAGGCCGTTGGCCGCTTGATCCCCTTCGTGGCCCCTTTGCTTGGCGAAGACGGCACGGCGTTGTTCTTTGATGACAACAAGACCGGCGATAAGTTTTTTGGGTCTTACGGCGCAAGCAAAGCCGCGCAAATTGCGCTGGCCAAGTCTTGGCAGGCCGAAACCGTTAACACAGGTCCAAAGGTCCAGATCCTTGAACCAAGGCCGATGGCAACAGCCCTGCGCGCCCGTTTCTTCCCCGGTGAGGATCGCGCGCCGTTGCATGACATCAATGACGAAGCCAAACGCCTGCTAACCGTAGCGGGCTTGCTGTAAGGGCGTTGCAAAATAGAATCGGTTTGTTTTTGCAAGGTCCAGTAGGGCCTCCAAGGCTTGCTGCAGTCTTCGCTCTGACCTAAAGGTTGCGCAACAGACGCGTAGAGGGTTCGGGCATGCGCATACTTATCACCAACGACGACGGCATTAACGCGCCCGGGCTAGAGGTCATGGCGCAAATCGCCAATGAAATCGCTGGACCGGACGGAGAAGTTTGGACCGTCGCCCCCGCATTTGAACAATCGGGCGTGGGCCACTGCATCAGCTACACCCATCCAATGATGGTTTCGCAAATGGGTAGCCGCCGATTTGCAGCCGAAGGCAGCCCAGCAGACTGTGTTCTGGTCGCTCTGCACGACGTGATGAAAGACAATCGCCCTGATCTGGTGTTGTCCGGTGTGAACCGCGGCAACAACTCTGCGGAAAACACGCTTTATTCCGGCACTATTGGCGGGGCGATGGAAGCGGCGCTTCAGGGTGTGCCCGCGATTGCGCTGTCACAGTACTACGGACCTCAAAACGTGAACGCCGATGATCCGTTTGAAGCATCCCGCGTTCACGGTGCTTCTACCATTCGCAAAATCCTTGATGCGGGCCTTACGGCTAGCGGCGAATACAACCTGTTTTACAACGTCAACTTCCCGCCGGTTCCGGCAGCAGACGTCAAAGGCACCAAAGCTGTCCGCCAAGGTCGTCGTGAAGGCACCAACTTCGGCGCTGAGCCGCATCACTCGCCCTCAGGCCGTCGCTTCCTTTGGATCAAGGGCGGTGACCAGCGTGCACCTGTAGGCCAAGATACCGATGCAGGTGTAAATCTGGATGGCTATATATCCGTAACCCCGATGGTGGCTGATCTGACCGCCTACAAAGCGCTCTCTGATCTTGAGGGAATGCTCTGATGAACACTGCCACTGCTGAAACACTGATGCAGTTTGTTTTTACCCTGCGCGCACAGGGCGTCACGGACAAACGCGTGCTTCAAGCGATGGAGCGCACCGACCGCGCGCATTTCGTCAAAGGTCATTTCGCCAACCGCGCCTACGAAGATGTCCCCCTGCCGATCCCTTGTGGTCAGACGATCAGCCAGCCGTCCGTGGTTGGCCTGATGACACAAGCGCTGAACGTGCAGCCACGCGACAAGGTTTTAGAGGTTGGCACCGGCTCGGGCTATCAGGCAGCGGTGCTCTCGCAGCTTGCACGTCGGGTCTACACGGTTGATCGTTTTGCCGGCCTTGTCTCGACGGCCAAGAAGATTTTCGAAAAGCTGGATCTGGGTAATATCACCACACTTGTAGGCGATGGCAGCCACGGATTGATCGATCAGGCCCCCTTTGATCGCATCCTTGTGACCGCCGCTGCAGAAGACCCACCCGGCCCGCTATTGGCGCAATTGAAAATCGGCGGTATTATGGTCGTACCTGTTGGTCAATCAAACGCGGTGCAGGACCTGATCCGCGTAACGAAAACCGAAGACGGGTTTGAGTATGACGAATTAAGAGCCGTGCGTTTTGTGCCTTTGGTAGAAGGCTTGGGACGCGAATAACCGGCCATCTTTCGGGAGGACCTTAACAAAGGCCCCCGATATTGAGGATCGAGAGATGAGTAAATTGAGTACCAAACGTCTCGGCATAAACAGAGGCTTGCTGATTGCTGCCTCGGGTATTGCCTTACTGTCCGCCTGCGGTTCGCCGGTTGATCTGGATTTGCGGGGCGGCATGGGTGCGCTGGACACGTCCCTTGCAGCAGGCATAGCAGCATCCCCACGACCGGAACCTGACACACGCGGTGTGATTTCCTATCCGAATTTCCAGGTCGTTGTGTCTCGACGCGGGGACACCGTGGCCGAAGTCGCAGCGCGTCTAGGGTTAGGGGCGGACGCTTTGGCCAGCTACAACGGTCTCAAATCCGACGACGTGTTGCGATCGGGCGAAATCCTTGCCCTGCCTTCGCGCGTTTCAGAACCGTCACCGGCGACAGGTGCATTTGGCACTGGCCCCATACGACCGATTTCCGAGATCAACATAACCGATCTTGCCGGTGCCGCCATCGACGGCGCAACGGTTTCAGCCGATACAAACGCCGCCGAGCTTTCGCAAAGCTCTGGCATGAGTGTACTTCCACAAACTGGGCTAGAGCCAATCAAGCACCGCGTCGAACGGGGAGAGACAGCCTTTACCATCGCGCGCCTATATAATGTGTCGATCAAGGCGTTGTCCGAATGGAACAATCTGGATGCTGATTTCCGCATCCGCGAGGGTCAACACCTTCTTGTGCCGGTTATCCCGCGTGCAGGATCCAGCGACCGCACCGATGTGTTCGAAGACATATCGCAACCGGGAACTGGCAGCACGATTGATCCGCCACCAAGCGCTTCAACAGCACTTCCGCTAAACGAACTACCCGTTTCGACGCCCGAGCCTGAGCCGACAATCGCCCAAGCGACGCCAATTGAAACCGTGTCGGAACCTGATCCCCTGCCCGTTGCTGATGAGGGTGGTCGTCTGGCCTATCCCGTTCAGGGCGACATTCTGAAAACCTATGAAAAAGGCGTGAACGAAGGCATAGACATCGCCGCCACCGCCGGATCGCCGGTGAAAGCCGCCGAAGCCGGAACGGTCGGAGCGATTGTTCAGGACACCAATGGTGTCGATATCATCGTAATCAAACACGCAGGCAATCTGCTGACGGTCTACACCCACGTGGAAAATCCTGTAGTTGGCAAAGGCGACCGCGTATCGCGTGGTCAGGTCATCGGTACGGTCCGTACCGGAAGCCCGTCGTTTGTGCACTTTGAAGTCCGCGTGGGATCAGACAGCGTGAACCCGATGGAATATCTGAAATAGGCGGGGCAAAGGGGGCGCTGCCCCCTTTGGAACCCCCGAGGGTATTTGAAGCAAGATAAAGATTAGCTGAGTTTAACGCCTCGGCGACCTGCCAAATCGGTAAAATACTGCCAAGCGACACGACCTGAACGAGACCCGCGTGTGGCCTGCCATTCAATGGCTTCAGCCCAAAGCGTGTCTTCGTCAATCTCTACACCGTAGTGGGCGCAGTAGCCGCGGATCATGTCGAGGTAATCGACTTGTGAGCAAGGATGGAAACCCAGCCACAAGCCAAAACGATCTGAGAGCGAGACTTTTTCTTCAACTGCTTCGGACGGGTTGATGGCAGAACCGCGTTCGTTTTCGATCATGTCGCGTGGCATCAGGTGACGGCGGTTAGATGTGGCATAGAACACCACGTTGTCAGGGCGTCCTTCGATGCCGCCGTCCAGCACGGCTTTCAGCGATTTGTAGTGCTGATCATCGTGGCTAAAGCTTAGATCATCGCAGAACAACAGGAACTGGTGCGGTTGTCCCCGCAAAAGGTTCAACAGGCGCGAGACGCTGGGAAGGTCTTCGCGCTGCATTTCAACGATCTTGATCGGGTGGCCGTTTCGGATCACTTCGGCGTGGACGGCTTTGACCAAGCTCGATTTGCCCATGCCCCTCGCGCCCCAAAGCAGCGCGTTGTTCGCCGGCAGTCCTTTGGCGAACTGGATTGTGTTTTCCAACAGCGTGTTGCGGGACCGATCAACGCCGATCAGCAGGTCGATATCGACACGGCTGACATTGGGAACAGGTTCCAGCCGGTCTGGTTCTATATGCCAGACAAACGCATCAG
The DNA here is from genome assembly GCA_964476515.1 of uncultured Rhodobacterales bacterium. Lineage (GTDB taxonomy): Bacteria > Pseudomonadota > Alphaproteobacteria > Rhodobacterales > Rhodobacteraceae > JASMHC01. Next base: position 4,780 of record CAYZAY010000039.1, on the reverse strand, counting down.
CCGCGCCAAAATCCGGAGACGCCAAAGGCGCCGGAGCGATCCGCTCTAGCGCCTTGGCAATTCTTTCCATGGGATCAGTCGTCATCCTCGTCGAATTCCTTCATCAGAGGGTCTTCTTCTTCCTCGTCGTCATAAAAGCCTTCTTCGCGCAATTGGGCTTCGCGCTTTTTTTCGACCATTTTGACGAGTTGGATCGAAATCTCATAAAGGCCATAGACAACGACAAACAGGATGACTTGGGTCACAACATCCGGCGGTGTTACCAGTGCAGCCAGAACTAGGATGCCAACAATCGCGTATTTACGAACGTTCTTCAGGCCCTCAACGCTGACAAGCCCTGCTTTGCCCATCAAGGTCAGCAAAACCGGCAGTTGGAAGCAAAGACCAAAAGCCACGATCATTTTCAGCGTGATATCGAGGCTTTCATTCACCTTACCGTTAAAGACAATATCAATGCCGGACTCTTCCTGAGCGGCCGCCATATCCCCTGTCGCCATTAACGCCGCGAAGTAGCTGGGCAAATCCGCGAACCCAAGGAAGAACGCCATCGCCAAAGGCACAACAACGTAATGGGCGAATGCAGCCCCAAGCAAGAACAGCAGAGGAGACGCGATCAGGAACGGCAGAAAAGCATTCTGTTCGCTTTTATAGAGACCCGGCGCGACAAAACGCCAAAGCTGCGTTGCAATGACGGGAAAGGCCACCATCAATCCACCGACCATCGAAATGCGGACCAGCGTGAAGAAATATTCCTGCGGCGCCGTATACTGCATCACAGGATTGGGGTTACCCAGCGACCGCATGGTGTTTTCAATCGGCACCAAAAGGAAATCGAGGATCATGCCTGCGACGGTGAAACACAGCACCATACCAATGACAAACGCCAGTACCGAACGGATCAGACGGGTCCGCAGCTCGGCCAGATGTTCGATCAGCGGGGCGCTGCTGTCTTCCGGGTTGTCGGTGGGGCTATCGGTTGCACTCATGCTTTATCCCCGGCTTTGTCAGCCTCATCTTTGCTGAGGTCCGAAACATCCGGCACCTCTTCCAGCAACGCGCCTTCTGATAGTGTTGCGGCGTCCTGTTCAGCTTTCAGCATTTCCGTTTCGGCGTCTTCGGCGTATTTCAACGCGTCAGCGGCTTCTTTGGCTTTGCGTTCAGCGGCAGCGCGTGCGGTGGCAGCTTTGATCTTCTTTGCCTTTTCCGCGCGTTCAGCGGCAAGTTTGCCCGTTTCGCTGTCAGGATCGAGATCAAGCTTGGTAAAGCTTGTCGTCGCGTCTTTCACGCCCTGCAAAGCGGTGTTCACCGGATTGGCCGCAGCGTTCAACGTTTTCTGGATATCTCCAACGCCCGACTGGTCAGCTGCATCGTTCATCGCCTTGGAAAATTCCTTGGCCATGCCGCGCGCTTTGCCAGCGAATTGTCCCATTTTGCGGAACAACATTGGAAGTTCTTGGGGGCCGACGACGATGAGCGCGACAATGCCCACGATCATCAACTCGGCCCAACCCATGCCGAACATATGCGTTACGCCTTGTCTTTGTCTTCTTCAGGGGTGACGTCTTTTGCTTCTTCAGCAGCCGCCTCTTCAAGTTCTTTCTGGCCGTCGTTGACGCCCTTCTTGAACGCGGTGATGCCTTTGCCGACTTCGCCCATCAGCGAGCTAACTTTGCCGCGGCCGAAAAGAACCAGAACGACAACTGCGATCAGCAGGAAACCCATAGGTCCGATGTTGTTTAGCATGATTTATCTCCTCATTGGTTGCGCGGACGGATCACGCGCGTGTCTTTTTCTCTGCCTTTGCGTACCCAATGGCTTTGCCGGATAAAAGCAACGGCTGACAGATATCGGGCAAAAACACCGCTAATTTAACAACGTTGGGCGCTTGAATATCCACTACTGACATGCTTTTGTCAGTTGATGAGCAAATCTGACCGCCTTCAATCTCTGACAGCCCTGCTTCAAGACGGGAAAACCCATAAAGCCGAAGACCTAGCGCTGGCGTTCGGTGTCAGTCCGCGCACGGTCTATCGCGATATGGCGCGCCTGCAGGCATCCGGTGTTCCGATCAAGGGCACGCCCGGGGATGGGTACAAAGCTACTGCTGAACTCACCCTTCCCCCGATTTCACTAACCGGTGTCGAGCTGGAAGTTCTCCGATTGGGGTTGTCCGTGATCACCGATGCAGGTGATGAAACGCAAAAGAACGCGGCTATAGCGATGCAAGACAAGCTTACCCAAGCACTGGGCGACGACATTGGCACAACCGGCCTGTCCCCGATCAACGCAGGACCGCAGTTGCAACAACATCTGGCGCAAGTTCGCTTGGCCATTTCGGCAAAACAAAAACTTAGGGCATCAGTGGGTGGTCGCACCACGACGATCCGACCGCTGCGATTGGATTTCTTCGGGCGAATTTGGAGGTGCGTGTGCTGGGACGAAGGTCAAAACGAGTTTGACGCAATAGCGCTTGCCGATATCGGATTTCTTGCAGTTTTGCCCGGGTTGTTTGTCGATGAACCGGGCAAAACCCTGAAAGACTATCTGCTTAGCTAGACAGGAAAGACAAAACAGCGATCACGGCGGATCGTTAGCCACAAAGGTTGTCCAACCGACGGGAGGAACACATTGGGGACGGTTGCTTTAAAAGCAGACCCATCGAAATCCATGCGAAATTCAACGAGGCTTTCAGACCCCATAAACCGCGCCCGTTCAACAACGCCACGCGCGGCAACCCCGTCCTGAATAGTTGGGTTCGGGCCTTTTCCGTTCCGGTCAAAGTCGATCTTCATGTGATGGGGCCGAATGACAATCTCGACTTCCTGCCCATCAGGAACACCCGGGGCTAGGAACTGACCAAACGGAGTATTGGCCAATGCCCCTTGAACCTTGGCCTTTATCACATTGATATCACTAAAAAATGCGACGGATTCCTTGTCGGCGGGCGCACGGTAGATGTTATAGGGTGCACCTTTTTGAACGATCTGACCGTTGCGCATCAGCGCAATCTCGTCCGCCATGCGCATGGCTTCTTCGGGTTCGTGCGTCACAAGCAAAACGGCAGCGTCCTGTTCTTTCAGGATTTCCAGCGTGTCGTCACGAATACCGTCCCTTAGCCGATTATCCAGCCCCGAAAACGGTTCGTCCATCAGCATAATCGCCGGACGCGGAGCCAAGGCACGCGCCAGCGCTACGCGCTGTTGTTCGCCACCCGAAAGTTCGTATGGGAAGCTGTCAATGTATCGCATCAGATCAACACGCTGAAGCAGCTCGGACACGCGGGCGCGCTTTTCGTCTTTAGGCCCCTTCAGACCAAAAGCCACGTTGTCCACCACACTCAGATGGGGAAACAGCGCAAAGTCCTGAAACATCAGACCGATGTGACGCTGCTCGGGGGGAACCGAAGTCACACCGTCGCAAATCATTTCACCGTCGACGTAAATCTGCCCTGTATCTTGCCGTTCGACGCCTGCGATCATCCGCAGAGTTGTTGATTTACCGCAGCCAGAAGGCCCCAAAAGACAGGTCACCTGCCCGGGCATCACCGAAAGCGATACGTCATTCACCACCGACCGGCCGTCAAAGGCACGGATGAGGTTGCGTATCTCGAGTCTTGGGGTTTGCGTGCTCACGCCGGCCCTCGTGCTAATCCCGATAATTTCAATCGGCTTTCAGCGCTGATAGCAATACCAATCTTGCGCCGCAAGCACGGTTTAACAGCCGCAGGCCGCCACCGACATATCGTTATCGCCAATCGCTGGATGGAACGGATCAGGAGACCCGCAGCCGGGCCAAGCGCCAAAATGGGTCGCTCCGTCACCGACAACCTCAAAATGAGAGGCGAAACGGGTTTGCGTCAGCATGGCTTTGGTATTTCCGCAAACCGGAAAAACCTTACCGGTTTCGATCACGTGCTCTTCGTCCAAAGCAAAAGCTTTCGGATGGTTCGGGATCGTACCTTTGTAAATCACCGCCTGACCGTAGTCTTCGCAACCCGCATCCAAATCGGGCAGTTTGAACAGGCGGTAAATCGCACTAGCGAACTTGATCGGGCTGACCTTTGCCTCAAGCACTGGATTTTCAACAGTCAAAGGCCGGTGTTCAGCCATGCGAACATCGCCAAACCCAACACGGCCAGCAATGCTGAGGAAATCTTTCCAGTACAAGGCACCGGACAGGCATTCTCCATAGAGCACCTCATCTTCAACCAATTCCTGAGGCATCCGCCGATCTGCATACACGTCCGAGAAATACATCTCGCCACCCGGTTTCAGAAGGTCATAAACCCCACGCAAAACCACCTCTTTGTCGGTCGCAAGGTTCAGCACACAGTTCGACACGATGATATCAAAACTACCCTTTTCAAGCGGCAACTCATCCAGCTTTTCAATGTATCCCTTGTGAAACTCAACGTTGGACTTGGCGTATCCGAATGCGTCGGCGTGATAATCCTGATGCGCCCGAGCCACTTCGAGCTGCTGATCGGTCATATCCACACCCACAACACGGCCAGTTTCACCGACAAGACCCGACAGCGCATAAACATCCCGACCCGAGCCGCTGCCCAGATCGAGAATACGCGCGCCCTCCAGAGCTTCAGGAGCGATTAACCCACAGCCATAGTACTTACTGGCCACCTCATCGTGGATTTTGCCCAATACCGGCTTTAACCAGTCGGGCATATCCGCAGGGGTGCAACAGGCATTGGTCTGCAAATCAGCCGAGGATTGCAGCTTTTCGCCGTAGTATTCCTGAACGCTCTGATGGGTCATTTTGGCCT
>CAYZAY010000038.1:0-20526 GCA_964476515.1 uncultured Rhodobacterales bacterium | reverse complement strand
TCAGATGCCAATACTGCGGTACTCGGGGTGATCTGACCTTTGACCACGTCGTACCAAGGGCCAAGGGTGGCATAACGTCTTGGGAAAACGTCGTGGCGGCTTGTTCGCCCTGCAATCTTAAAAAGGGCTCAAAGCTTCTAGGGCAAACAAACCTGCATTTGCGCAAGCCTCCACGCCAGCCCGGTGCAGAAGCACTTCGCAATACGGGGCGTAAGTTCCCGCCCAACTTCCTGCACGAAAGCTGGATGGATTTCTTGTATTGGGACGCCGAATTGGACGCTTAATGCGATGAGGCTGAGCTGAATAGCTGAATAACCACAATGCCCGCGATGATCAGGCCCATGCCTGCGATTGCTGCAAAGTCCAGCTTTTGGGAAAACGCTACGACCCCGATCATCGAAATGAACACAATGCCCATGGCAGACCAAAGGGCATAAGCAACGCCGACAGGTATGAATTTAAGTGACAGACCTAAGAAGTAGAATGCGATACCGTACCCGACAACAACGATAACTGACGGCCAGAGCTTGGTGAATTGAACGCTGGCTTGTAATGCGGTTGTACCAATCGTCTCTGCGATGACTGCAATGACCAAATAGATATAGGCGACGGGCATTTTGGGTTCCTTAGATAAATACGCTCTGGGGCAAGTTGTCAGAAGATGTACAGAAAGCTAATGATTTTGCGACTTCTTTTCGTACCAGGCCGAAATCTTTTTGCTTAGCCAGCGCCATAGTACTGGTGAACCTTTTTCAACAGGCACACCGACCCGTCGATCCAGATCATCAAGAGAAACATTGTAGTCTGTCCACGACCCACCACCATTTGCGATATTCGCAAGCGGAGAAGGTATCCTGTCTAACGCCTTGGCAAAACGCGAATCTGGCGTTTCTGCCTGTTCAAATTCGTCCCAAAGCGCGCGCATTTCTGTGGCTTGTCCGGACGGGAGCATACCGAACAAACGGTCCGCTGCAGCCAGTTCTTTCTGAAGCATTTCTTGGGCATCATGATTGCCGTGAATGGGTGCATCACCAGCGTCGATTTCAACAATATCGTGGATCAGCAGCATTCGGATTACGCGGTCAACATTACATCCTTTCGGCGTGTAATCACCTAATATCATTGCATAAAGCGCAATGTGCCAGCTGTGTTCAGCTGAATTTTCAAACCGGCTGTTGTCGTGAAGTCTTGTTGCTCTGGAAACCGATTTCAACTTATCGACTTCGTTCAAAAAGGCCATCTGGGCGTCGAGATTAGCGTTCGTTTCAGTCACGCGTTATCCTCCGATAATCCAGCCAACCCCGTATGCAACAAGCGCACAGGTTCCGCCAACAGCAAGAGTTTCTATGACACAGCGTAATAGGTTTTCCTTGGTGACGAACCACCTGAAAAGACCCAGCATGATCAAAGCTAGGCCCGTCGCAACAATGGACATTGTAAATGCGTCTTCCAAGGCCATCCCAATCGTATAGGGCGCCAAAGGAATGAAGCCGAAAATCAAGAAGGATACGAACGTGTATAGCGCTTTGACTGCAGGGTTAACGTCCGTTGGATCAGGAAGACCAAATTCATAGGTCATCATGAAATCCAGCGTAAGTTCTGGATGTTTTTTAAGCTCTTTGGCAAGGCTTAGGGCATCATTTTCGCTTAAGCCGCGCAGTTTTAACAGCGCAACAACCTCTTCGAATTCAGCTTCCGGAGCGGTCTCAAGTAAATGGCGCTCTTTTAGACGTGTTGAGTGATAGACATCCTGTTCGGAACGCGATGATAGGAATTCACCCAAGCCCATAGATGTTGCGTCGGCGATGAGATTGGCAAATCCGAATATAATCACGGCGATCAGGCCGATTTCGACGGTGCCTTCGGCGCGTGCGCCCGCAAAACCGGCAACCACGGCAAAGGTTGTGACGATACCGTCGTTCCCGCCGTAAACGATTTGTCTGAAGTTTTCCTGAAACCCGCCAATGCCGTGTTCGGCGCGCCGGTGCTTTTTGATGTCCATCGCCACACCCTGAGCTAGTCCTGCTGCAGGATCAACCGGTGACGAGAGATTACTTGGCCAGTTTCTGTGTGACGTAGCTTTTTAGGAACGATCTGCCGCGGCGCTCGGCCAGTCGAACACAAACAGAAGTCATGAACGCTTCTTCCAGAGTGGTCGACGTTGCGCCCAATTCTTTGGCAACCTTGGCGATGAGATCCTCATCGCCAAGTTTTTCTTTGGCCGCGATCGTATCGCGCGCAAGGGCATCAGCTAGATCTTCGGTAACACCCATGTCGGCCTCTTAACGTGTGGTTTCTGTCAAGCGACGTTTCACGTATTCGGTCGTTGAATCGATCAACGTATCCATATGTGGCTCGTCAAAGAAGTGACCGGCACTTTCGACTTCCTGATGGGTGATTGTGATGCCTTTTTGTTCATGCAGCTTGTTAACCAATGTGGTCGTATCCGCAGGCGGCGCTACACGGTCATTTGTACCGTTGATGATCAGACCCGATGACGGGCAGGGCGCAAGGAAGCTGAAATCGTACATGTTTGCCGGAGGCGAGACCGAAATAAATCCGGTGATTTCAGGGCGACGCATCAACAGTTGCATACCAATCCAAGCACCAAAGCTAAATCCAGCAACCCAGCAGTGCTTTGAGTTGTTATTCATCGACTGCAGGTAATCCAATGCCGATGCAGCATCTGACAGTTCGCCAACGCCCTGATCGTATTCGCCTTGGCTACGACCTACGCCGCGGAAGTTAAACCGCAACACGGTAAAGCCCATGTTGTAGAAGGCGTAGTGAAGGTTATAGACCACCTTGTTGTTCATCGTGCCGCCAAATTGCGGATGTGGATGAAGAACGATCGCAATTGGTGCGTCACGGTCTTTTTGTGGGTGGTAGCGGCCCTCTAAGCGGCCTTCTGGTCCGGGAAAAATCACCTCTGGCATAGGGTGTTTGGTCTCCTGTTGAGGCCACTTGAGGAATTCTTGACAGATTTTCTCAAGCACCTTAGAAAGATTCTAAAGACTAGCAATTTTGCAAGCCGTGTAAGGCAATTAATCATTGCTGACCACGGCGTCAATCAATTCAAGGACTAGCCGAGAAATGAAGCTGTCTACCAAAGGTCGCTACGCGATGGTCGCGCTGGCTGATCTGGCTTTGCAGCCAGAAGGTGATTTAGTGACTCTTGGCGATATTTCGAAGCGCCAAGACGTGTCACTGCCGTATCTGGAACAGCTTTTCGTTAAGCTGCGCCGTGCAGGATTGGTCGATTCTGTTCGCGGTCCAGGTGGTGGGTATCGGCTGGCAAAGCATCAGTCGGAAATTCGAATTGTCGATGTGCTTGCTGCCGTTGATGAAACCGTTTCAGCCTTGCACATAGGGACAGGGGCGACCGGTGCGTCTTCGGGTTCACGCGCCCAATCAATGACCAACCGCTTATGGGAATGCTTGTCAGCACAGGTTTATGTGTTCTTGCATCAAACCCGTCTGTCAGATGTCGTGCGCAACGAAATGGCACCGTGTAAGGCGATTCCCACGTTGTTCGATGTGGTGGATGAAGAATGAAACCGCGCGTTTATCTGGACTGGAACGCGACAACACCACTGCGGTCTGAGGCTAAGGCCGCAATGATTGACGCCATGGACGTAGTCGGCAACCCGTCATCTGTTCATGCCGAAGGGCGTAAGGCCAAAGCTTTGGTCGAAAAGGCGCGTGCACAAGTTGCGAGCGCTTTGGGTGCTGATGGCGCGGATGTTGTTTTCACCTCGGGCGCGACCGAAGCTGCAGCGCTTGCGTTTGCAGGGCGTGATTTTGTCGGGGCCGATATTGAACACGACGCGGTTCTTAGCTGGATTGATCCAACGCTTGGCGTAGACGCGAATGGTTCTGTGTCAGTTGATACGCCGGAAAAATCTGTCCTGCAGCTCGCCAACGCTGAAACCGGTGTTGTGCAAGATTTGCCTCAAGGGCTGTACGGTTCAGACATTACACAAGCTTTTGGCAAAATCCCATTTGCCTTCAATTGGCTGGGATGCACCTGCGCAATCACGTCAGCACACAAGCTAGGCGGCCCAAAGGGCATCGGTGCGATGATCGTAAAGCGCGGCACCGATGTAGCTGCGCAACTCAAAGGTGGCGGTCAGGAAATGGGGCGTCGGGCGGGGACTGAAAATATCCTTGGGATTGTGGGTTTTGGCGCTGCTGCAGAAGCCGCCGCGCGTGATCTGGCTGATGGTGTATGGGACAAAGTGCGTCTACTGAGAGATTTCTTTGAAAGCTACATTGCAGATACAGCTAATGACGTTATTTTCCCCGCCAAAGCGGCTAAGCGCCTGCCGAACACCAGTTGTCTTGCCGTTCCCGGGTGGAAAGGCGAAACGCAGGTCATGCAAATGGATCTTGCTGGGTATGCGATTTCAGCCGGTTCGGCGTGCTCTAGCGGCAAGGTTAAAGCTAGTCGTGTGCTAAAGGCTTATGGCTTTGACGACGACATTGCGTCGTCAGCTGTTCGGGTCAGCATGGCCCAGAGACGACAAAAGAAGAATTGATTGGGTTCGCCGACGCGTGGCTGGCCCAAAAGGAAAAACTCCGCACCCGTGCGGCGTGAATGAAAAGGCAAAGAGTTCGATGACGGCGACAGACACGAATGTCAAAGATGGTGTGGATCAGGAAACCGTAGATGCGGTGGCAGAGGTCAGCACCTACAAGTATGGCTGGGACACGGACATCGAGATGGAATACGCGCCAAAAGGCGTGAATGAAGACATCGTTCGTCTGATCAGCAAAAAGAACGAAGAGCCTGAGTGGATGACCGAATGGCGTCTTCAGGCATTTGCCCGTTGGAAACAAATGGCCGAGCCAGATTGGGCTATGGTGAACTATCCAGAGATCGATTTTCAGGATCAGTATTATTATGCCCGCCCCAAAAGCATGACCGAAAAGCCCAAATCAATTGATGATGTTGATCCCAAGCTATTGGAAACATACAAAAAGCTTGGCATCCCATTGAAAGAACAGATGATTTTGGCCGGCGTCGAAGGTGCCGAAGGTGCCGAAGATGCCCCTGAAGAGGGTCGCAAGGTTGCCGTGGATGCTGTATTTGACTCGGTTTCAGTTGGAACGACGTTCAAAAAAGAACTCCAGAAAGCGGGCGTGATTTTCTGTTCGATCTCCGAAGCGATCAAAGATCATCCAGAGTTGGTTAAAAAGTACCTCGGGTCGGTTGTTCCCCAGTCTGACAATTTCTACGCGACCTTAAACAGCGCGGTCTTCTCGGACGGGTCGTTTGTTTACATCCCACCGGGCGTTCGGTGCCCGATGGAGCTGTCGACATACTTCCGTATCAATGCGGAAAACACCGGACAGTTCGAACGGACGCTGATTATCGCCGATAAAGGGTCTTATGTCAGCTATCTCGAAGGCTGCACCGCGCCTCAGCGTGATACAGCACAGTTACACGCTGCGGTCGTTGAAATCGTGATCGAAGAAGACGCCGAAGTGAAATACTCAACCGTTCAGAACTGGTTCCCCGGTGATGAAAATGGCAAAGGTGGCATCTATAACTTTGTGACCAAACGCGCGGATTGTCATGGCGACCGTGCCAAAGTGATGTGGACGCAGGTTGAAACCGGATCGGCCGTGACGTGGAAGTATCCAAGCTGTATTTTGCGGGGCGATGAAAGTCAGGGTGAATTCTATTCGATCGCAATTACCAACAACTATCAGCAAGCCGATACTGGCACGAAGATGGTACATCTGGGCAAGAGTTCCAAGTCGCGCATCGTGTCTAAAGGCATTTCGGCTGGTAAGGCGCAAAACACCTATCGTGGATTGGTGTCGATGCATCCAAAGGCAAAGAATTCGCGGAACTATACGCAGTGTGACTCGTTGCTGATCGGTGATCAGTGTGGCGCACATACAGTTCCTTATATCGAGGTGAAGAACAATTCTTCGCGTGTTGAACACGAGGCAACGACGTCCAAGGTGGACGATGAACAAATGTTCTACTGTCGCCAGCGCGGCATGGACGAAGAAGAGGCCGTCGCGTTGATTGTGAATGGCTTCGCCAAAGAGGTGCTCCAAGCGCTTCCGATGGAATTCGCGATGGAAGCGCAGCAATTGGTTGCGATCTCACTTGAGGGATCTGTGGGCTAATGAGCTTGCCGTTTGACCAAAGACGCGTTGCAGCACTGATCGATTTGCTACAGCCAGACCGGCTGACGCGGATCGTTGATATTGGCGCGAACCCGATCAACGAAAGCCCCTATGACGGGCTGCTTGCGTTGGGTGGTTGCGAAGTGGTTGGTTTCGAACCCCAAGAAGATGCTCTGCAAGAGTTGCAGCAATCAAAAGGCCCAAACGAAACTTATCTGCCATACGCGGTCGGGTCAGGCGAAGTTGGTCGGCTGAACATCACCAAGCAATCAGGTTTTACATCACTGCTTGTCCCAAACCTAGAAGCCATATCATTCCTTGGCCGCTTCGGGCATGGGATGAAAGTGATCGAACAGGTTGATATTCCAACCAAGCGGCTTGACGATATTGAAGAACTTCCCGATTTCGATCTTCTTAAAATTGATATTCAGGGCGGCGAACAAGATGTTTTTCGCTGCGGTGTCAATAAGATAGGTGGCGCTCTTGCGGTGATAACCGAAATCGCAGCGATCCCGCTATATAAAGACCAACCGTTGATCGATAGCCAAATGGCGTCGCTTGGATCGCTTGGATATCATCTGCATAAGTTCATGTTCTTTGAACAAGTTCGGATCAATACACCCGTCGCATCAGCTTTGCCGTCGCGCCGTTTCAAAAGCCAGTTGGTTGATGGGGACGCGATTTTTGTTCGCAATTTACTGGCCATGAATGACATGGAAGATGAGCAGCTAAAACATCTCGCTATTCTTTCTGACGCCGTTTTTGCAAGCTTTGATCTTGCGTCGGCTTGTTTGTCGATCCTTCTTGATCGTGATGTGGTTAAAAAGGCCAACGTCGACGCCTACATCAACCTCATTCTAAATTATCAAGCCAATGAGGAGGCTGCACAATGATCGTAACCACAACCCCATCTGTCGAAGGCTACCAGATCGCGTCCTACAAAGGGATCGTTGTCGGGGAAGCTATCCTTGGCGCTAACATTATTCGTGATGTTTTTGCCGGGATTACGGACATTCTTGGCGGTCGGTCGGGAGCGTATGAACAGGAATTGCAGAAGGCGCGTGATACCGCTTTGCAAGAAATGGAAGAGATCGCCGTAGCAAAAGGCGCTAACGCGGTAGTGGGTGTGGATCTCGACTACGAGGTGATCAATAACATGCTGATGGTATCTGCCAGCGGCACGGCTGTGGTGCTTGGCTAACCAATGACGATAAGCGTTGCGCATAAAGTCGAGCAACCTGAGCTCACATTGCCAGCGGCCGAGGCTACTTGGCTGCGCGACGCGTATTCCCGCGCGGACGTTATTCTTGAATATGGGTCCGGCGGGTCAACAGTGATGGCGTCCGAAATGGCGGGCAAAACTATAACCGCTGTTGAAAGCGATAAGGACTGGGTCGCGAAGATGCAGGCTTGGTTTGACGATTGCCCCGGATTATCCATGCCGACTGTTATCCACGCGGACGTTGGAACAACGGGCGAATGGGGCATGCCAGAGAGCGACAAGCGCTGGCGGGCATTCCCGAAGTATCCGCTCGAAGTTTGGAGCTTTGAGGGTTTTCAACAGCCGGATGTCGTTCTTGTTGATGGGCGTTTCAGGGTAGGGTGTCTTTTGGCGACGCTGTTTCGAACCCAGAATCCTGTTGAGCTATACTTTGACGATTACGCAGGGCGCGAACTCTATCACGTTGTCGAAACCTTCGTGAAACCCACAGAAATTCGCGGGCGTATGGCCCGTTTCGATATTAAACCCACGCCAATCCCGTCGGATCGGTTGCTGGATGTCATTCAACTCATGTCGCGACCGCGTTAGGCGGTCACAAAAGGTAAGAGGCCAAGATGCTGAAAATCAAAAACCTTCAGGTCAAGCTGGAAGAAGAAGACAAACAAATCCTGAAAGGCGTCGATCTGACGGTCGAACCCGGAACGGTACACGCGATTATGGGGCCGAACGGTTCAGGTAAATCGACCCTGTCCTATGTGCTGTCTGGTCGTGATGGTTACGAAGTGACAGGCGGTTCCGCCGAGCTTGAAGGCAATGACTTGTTGGATCTTGAACCAGAAGAGCGCGCAGCGGCTGGTCTGTTCCTTGCGTTCCAATATCCGGTTGAGATTCCGGGCGTTGGCAACATGACCTTCCTGCGCACCGCTTTGAACGCACAGCGCAAAGCACGCGGTGAAGAAGAAATGAGCGCGTCTGATTTCCTAAAGCTTGTTCGCGCAAAGGCAAAAACACTTAAAATCGACGCGGACATGCTGAAGCGTCCTGTGAATGTCGGTTTTTCCGGTGGTGAAAAGAAGCGCAACGAAGTGCTTCAGATGGCGCTGCTTGAACCTAAGATGTGTATTTTGGACGAAACGGACTCGGGCTTGGACGTGGATGCCATGAAGCTGGTTTCCGAAGGCGTGAACGCACTACGCAGCGAGGGGCGCTCGTTCTTGGTTATTACCCACTACCAGCGTCTACTTGATCACATCAAACCTGATATTGTTCACATCATGTATAATGGCCGGATCATTAAATCCGGTGGCCCAGAGCTGGCGTTGGAAGTTGAAAACAACGGTTACGCCGACCTGCGTGAGGAGGCCGTTTAATGGCGCTTCCACAACAGAAATTGGATGCAACAGAGGCTAGACTTGCATCGCTAAGCATCCCGACGTCGGGTGGTTGGTTGGCAAAGGCACGGGAAGATGCGCTTGGGCGCGTTCGCACGATGGGGCTTCCTTCGCGACGGGACGAATACTGGAAATTCACACACCCTGACACGTTGGTACAGTCCGATGCTCCGTTCGCGGCGTTGTTTGAATCGGGCGAATCCCCTGTGTTTTCGGACTTGGATCGCGTGCATATCGTCTTTGTCGATGGTGTCTTTGATGAAACCCAATCAGACGATCTGTCGCTTGCCGGTGTTTCGATCGAATTAATGAGCAAAGCGTCAGACAAAGACATCCATTGGGCCAAAGACCTTTACGGAGTGCTTGAAACCAATGGCCAAAAGCCGGTTGAGCGCCCGTTGGCCGCTTTGAACACGGCCTGTGCAACCGATGGCATTTTGATTCACGTCACTGGCGAAGCAAGTAAGCCGATCAATATTTCGTACCGTCATCAAAACGAAACCTCGGACGCGTATTTGCATCACACGATCAAACTGGACGAAGGCGCGAAACTGACTTTGTTAGAAAACGGCGTCGCTGCGGCGCGATTTAACAAGGTTGTCGAAGTGGACGTGGCCGACAACGCCGAATTCCATCATATCCGTACCCAAGGACGAGATCACGAACGCCGCGCGGCGACGCATATCTTTGGACGTCTCGGCAAGGAATCCGTGTTCAAGTCGTTCACCCTTACGGCAAACGGGGTTATGACCCGCAATGAATGCGTGCTGGAACTAACAGGAAACGATGCGGTCGCACACATCGCCGGTGCTTGTGTCGGTGACGGCGATTTTCACCATGACGACACGGTGTTTGTCACACACGATGCGGTGAACTGTGAAAGCCGGCAGGTATTCAAAAAGGTTCTTCGAAACGGTGCAACTGGCGTCTTTCAGGGCAAAATTCTTGTTAAACAAGGTGCCCAAAAGACCGATGGTTATCAGATCAGCCAATCGCTGCTTTTGGATGGCGACAGCCAGTTTCTCGCCAAACCTGAACTGGAAATCTACGCTGATGACGTGGCTTGTTCGCACGGGTCAACCAGTGGTGCGATCGACGAAGAAAGCCTGTTTTATCTAAAATCCCGCGGTGTTCCGCAAAGTCAGGCGATGAACCTGCTTGTACTTGCGTTTCTAGCCGAAGCAGTGGCCGAGATTGACGACGATAATATCGCAGACGAAATTATTGGCCGTCTAACCGAATGGCTTGAAAGGCGAGCGGCATAATGTCTGTTACCAACGATATGGTCGCGGCGTACCGTCGCCCGAGTATGATAATGGAGCGCCACCTAGCATCCGGTGCGGGTGAAGAACGCGCGCTGATATTTTTAATGGCATCTTGCGTGGTGTTTTTTATTGCTCAGCTGCCAGTGATTTCAAGAAACTCTCATCTGAACCAGGTCGAAATGGGACCAGAGCTTGGGGCATCAGTTCTTGCTTGGCTATTTATTGCGCCTCTCGCGATGTACATTGTCGCCGCCGTTCTACGCATCTTATTGCGCGCAGTTGGATGCAAGGCGGGGTGGTTTCACGTGCGGCTCGCGTTTTTTTGGTCACTCCTTGCTGGGACGCCGTTGGTTCTTCTAAACGGCTTGACCGGAGGATTGATTGGTTCAGGTATTGAACAATCCATAGTTGGTGGGCTGTGGTTTGCAGCCTTCTTGTGGATCCTAATCGGCAGCCTTCGGGCGGTTTGCAAGGCCAGCGAATGACACGAATTCAGGATGACTTGCTGCAGCTCATCGTTAGAACCCTGACGGACCCCAAGAGCGCCGCACAAGAGATCATGTCGTTTGACATCCCAAGACCCGTCTTGTGGAATATGCTTCTTTTGGTGGTCATTCTAAGCGTGTTGCTGACCTACGGAACAGTAATCGTGTCCGGCCATGAGGTCGCAATGCTTGCCTTGGCGGGTACGCCAATGGTTTTTACTCTGTTGATGTTCAGCCAGTTGGTTCTACTGATCTTAGCCATCTTCTGGGCCGGAAAAGCGATGGGCGGGAACGGCAAGCTGGAAGATTTTTCAGCCCTTATCGCTTGGCTTCAATCCTTGTGGCTGGTCGCACAGTTTTTCCAGATCATCATCCTGACGGTTTCACCAACAACGGCCACTTTGTTTGGGCTGATATCCATACTCTATGGTCTTTGGATCATTTCCAATTTCATTGCGGTCGCCCATGGGTTTTCGTCATGGGTGAAAGGGGCCGGAGTATTGGTGTTTTCGGTATTTGGCGTGATAGCGGGTCTAAGCTTTTTGCTTAGTATAATTGGAATTAGCACATTGGGATTGTCTGCAAATGTATGACGTTCAACAAATCCGTCAGGATTTTCCAATCCTTTCACGTGAAGTGAACGGAAAACCTCTGGTCTATCTGGACAATGGTGCGTCTGCCCAAAAACCCAACGTGGTTATTGAAGCGGTCAACCGTGCGTACGCGGAAGAATATTCAAACGTTCACAGGGGGTTACATACCCTGTCGAATATCTCGACCGAGAAATACGAAGGCGTCCGCGGAACGATTGCCAAGTTTCTGAATGCACCCAGCGAAGATCACATCGTGATGAATTCGGGAACGACCGAAGGCATCAACATGGTCGCCTATAGCTGGGCCATGCCTATGTTTGAAGCGGGTGACGAAATCGTCCTGTCGGTTATGGAACACCACGCCAACATCGTTCCATGGCACTTCGTGCGTGAACGTCAGGGCGCTGTTCTTAAATGGGTGGATGTTGCTGCGGATGGATCTCTTGACGCGCAAGCAGTAATCGATGCGATCGGTCCCAAAACAAAGCTGGTTGCGATTACACAAACGTCGAACGTCCTTGGCACCGTCGTGGACGTGAAAGCGATTTGCAAAGCCGCCCACGAAAAAGGTGTTGCCGTATTGGTGGACGGCTCTCAGGGCTCGGTCCACATGCCGGTGGATGTACAGGATATTGGCTGTGATTTTTACGCAATAACCGGTCACAAACTATATGGCCCATCAGGATCGGGAGCGATTTATATTCGCCCCGAGAGGCTTGCCGAAATGCAACCATTCCTGGGCGGGGGCGATATGATCCGTGAAGTGCATCGCGATCAGGTGATCTACAATGATGCACCGATGAAGTTCGAAGCCGGAACGCCCGGCATTGTCCAACAAATCGGTTTGGGCGTTGCGCTTGAATACCTCATGGAATTGGGAATGGACAACGTCGCCGCCCATGAAGCGAAATTACGGGACTATGCAAAGCAGCGATTAGAAGGGCTGAACTGGCTTCAGGTACAGGGGACGTCAACAAACAAAGCAGCGATCTTCAGTTTCTCGCTTGAAGGTGCAGCCCATCCGCACGACATTTCAACGATCCTCGACAAAAAGGGCATCGCGGTGCGGGCAGGGCACCACTGTGCAGAAGCATTGATGGACCACCTTGGGGTCACTGCAACATGCCGCGCTTCGTTCGGGCTATATAATACGCTCGAAGAGGTCGATAAACTGATCGAAGGATTAGAGCTTTGTCGCGATCTGCTGGGCTGATCCAAATTGGGATTGAACCCAGTTTCGCTTTCGCCTAGACCCGACCTCAGGCACCCTTAGCTCAGCTGGATAGAGCGCTGCCCTCCGAAGGCAGAGGCCAGAGGTTCGAATCCTCTAGGGTGCGCCATTTTCTTCAAGTATTCCTGACTTGGCCCAATTGGCGGCATTTGCGATAGTGCCGGTCATGCGGAAATTCGTTTTGATATCTCTTGGTGTATTACAGCTTGCTTCATGCCGCGAAGTTTATCCCGGACTTCGCGAACAAGTCGAAACAGATTGGGCTGCCGAAGATACGGCTGAGCTTTGCCATTATTTCTACTTTCCAATCCCTGATCCGACCGCATCGAAAGATCTGAAGGTTCTACATTATTCGATTATGCAAGCTGAGCTGGTAAAACGCGGAGTCGACTGTCAGGAAATGTATCCTGACAATGAAATGTACACGTGGCGCAATATGCTAGAAAAGACGTTAGATTAGCCGTTCCAGGTGCGAACGTCGCCGCAGTCCATGTGAACAAAGTTCGAGCCATAGTAACGCCCAACACCGCCTGCACTGCAAGAGGCGGCTGCTTTAGCCATCTGTTTAACTGAACGGGAACCCAAGCGTAGATCTGCTGCTTGGCCTTTGATGTGAAGCGAATTTTTCGCAACATTCCTAGACTGACGGCGCAGCATCGCGTTGGTGGCTTTGCTGCGGTAACCAGACAGCAACAGATAAGGTTCGGTTGTGCCCATGATGTTGTGGGACGCGGCCATGATATCGATTGTTCGTGTATCAATCCGTTTAATCTGGCCATTACGCCAGTCGCGCATCAGATAGTTGATCTCGGCCAGAGCGTCGGTGATGTATTCGCCATCGATCCAGTAGATCGTGTCTACGCTTTCACCGGTCTTTTGCGAATGGATAGAGAGACGGCGGATATCGCCTGCACCACGAAGGAATCCTGCTGCGCTGGAAAAGGTTGGCGCCGCCGTAATCGCGGTCGCTGCGAATGCTTTTATCAAGCCTCGCCGGGTGAAACCCCTGCTGGTCGTCATAGACTGTCAGTCCCGTCCTCTGCGTCCCGATCTTTTGACCGGTGACGAATTAACATCCCCAGATGCAAGCGCTTTATGTCATATGAGACGTTTTCAGAAAAGTGTTTCGTTTCGAAAAAGTGAAAAAACCGTTTCCTTGGCGGGAAATCGCTTGAAAATTCAGTGAAATTTGGTTTTTCAAACCCGATCAAGGCGTTAATGATGCCTCGAAACATCGCTAAAAAAGAGATTTCTAATTTGTCGGTTTTGTGAATGGACAATCCAGTTGTGAATCTGTTCAAAACTGTATGAATAAGAAGCAAAGGTCTGAGCGGGTCTGTTTTATGGTTATGAGCTTTGGAAAAGGCTTAGTGTTTTCTGCCACGTTAGCGTTGCTTTCGGGTGTTGGTTCCGCGACCCCTGTTGCAGCTGATTTCACGACCGCTGCGTATCGACTGGCGGTCGCGGAAGCGAGCCGCGCAGACAAGGATCTTGCTAAGTTTTATCAGGAAAATTCGTATCAGCCCCTTTGGACTGGCCGAAACAAAGAGGACCGCGAACGCCGCGACGCTTTCCTAGCTGTCCTTGAAACCTCTGACTTTCACGGGCTGCCTTATTCAAAGTATCGGGCGGCTGAGTTGAAGCGCCAAATCGTGACGGCCAAGAACCAAACAGAGCTGGCTGAGCTTGAAGTTTCGTTTTCGCAAGTGTTTTTGACGTTTGCCCGTGACATCCAAACTGGTGTGTTAATACCGCATGACGTTGATGAAGGTATCGTTCGTAAAGTGCCATATCGCAAGCGGATCACCTATTTGACCGCGCTTGAGAAAAGCACCCCCGCCGCATATTTCCGCGCACTTGCACCAACGTCTGCCGAATACTCGCGCCTCGCTGTAGAAAAAATGCGTCTCAGAGATGTCGTAAGTTCTGGTGGCTGGGGCGATGACGTTCCGGGCGGTGATCTAATCGGTCAGGGTGCACGTGGGGATCGAATAGCTGCGATCCGTAACCGCTTGATTGAACTAGGGTATCTTGAAAAAAGCTTCAGCTTTGTCTTCAATCAGGAGCTTGAAGACGCGATTGTTGAGTTTCAAGAAGATCACGGATTGAAGTCCGATGGCATTGTTGGTCCCTCAACAACCGAAATGCTGAACATGACGGCCACAGCACGTTTGAAAGCGGTTGTTGTAGCCATGGAACGCGAACGTTGGACCAATATGGAACGGGGTCAGAGGCACGTTCTTGTTAATCTGGCAGATTTCAACGCGCGTATTTTCGATGACGGTGAAGTGACGTTTCAGACACGTTCAGTCGTTGGTCACCCAGATGAAGACCGTCAAAGCCCAGAGTTCTCTGACAAGATCGAACATATGGTGGTGAACCCGACTTGGAACGTACCCAGGTCAATTGCGACGAAAGAATACTTACCGTTGCTCAAAGAAGACCGGTTTGCGTTGGACTTCCTTAATCTCTTTGATCCCGAAGGCGAATTGGTTGAACGGCAAAGGATTGATTTCACAAACTTCACCGAAGAAGATTTCCCCTTCGACATGAAGCAGCCACCGTCAACTTCGAATGCACTTGGTTTAGTGAAATTCATGTTCCCGAACCGTTACAATATATATCTGCACGATACCCCTGCAAAAAGCCTGTTTGCTGAAGAACGGCGTGCATTTAGTCATGGATGTATCCGACTTCAGGATCCCTTTGACTTTGCCTATGCGTTGCTTGCCGTTCAAACGGATGAACCTCAGGAAGTGTTCCTTGAAGCGTTGGGAGACCAAGCCGAGACTATAATTCCGCTTGAAAAACACGTTCCTGTGCATCTGATCTATCGAACAGCCGTTGGTGACCCCGAAGGACGCATGGAATATCGCCGAGACGTCTATGGCCGAGATGGCCGGATTTGGGAAGCTCTGGAACAAGCAGGGGTGGCGCTGTTGGGTGAAGCGGGATAAACCTTTGCCATTAAAAGGCAAAAGGATCCGCTGTATGGGCCACACAGTCGCTGAAATAGCCAAATCTCTTGGTGTTGAGGCCCAAGGCGATACGTCAATCGTCGTTGATGGTGTTACTGAACCCGTATTGGCGACAGCGTCCCAGATCGCGCTTGCGATGGACCCTAAATACGCGGAAAGCATTGGTGAGGGTTCCGCTAGGGTTGGAATGCTTTGGCAGGGCGCTGACTGGAAATCACTGGGTCTCGAGGCCGCAATCCTACCGACGCGCCCGCGCTATTCGCTGTCAGGTTTGTCGGCTTTGTTGGATCAGGGTCAAGGCTTTGGACGGGGCATTCACCCATCTGCCGTCATCGACCCGACAGCAGACATTGCCGAAGGCGTCAGCATTGGCCCCCTTTCAGTGATTGCAGCCAACGTCAGGATTGGACGCGGTAGCGTAGTTGGCCCTCAGGTTTTTGTGGGAACCGGAAGTGTGATTGGCAAGGAATGCCTGTTGCGTGAAGGAACAAAAATCGGGGCGGACGTCCAAATTGGGGACCGCTTTATCGCGCAGCAAAATGTATCAGTCGGCGGGGACGGGTTTTCGTTCGTCACACCCGAAATATCCGCCGTTGAAGAAACAAGGGACTCCCTTGGGGCCGACATGAACGCCCAAGGACAGGCTTGGGCACGTATCCATTCTTTGGGTGGCATCGTAATTGGCGACGATGTTGAACTTGGGTCTCTGACATCTGTTGATCGCGGAACGGTTCGTCCCACGAAGATTGGAAATGGCGTCAAGGCCGATAGCCTCGTCCAGATTGGGCACAACGTTGTTATTGGTGATCACACTTTGCTATGCGCACAGGCAGGTGTCGCAGGGTCAACGATCATCGGCAATTACGTCGTTTTGGGTGGGCAGACCGGCGTCGCTGATAACGTCACCGTCGGTGATGGTGTTATCGCAGGCGGCGGTAGTAAAATCCTTTCAAACGTACCTGCTGGTCGCGCGGTGCTTGGTTATCCAGCGGTTAAAATGGATGCTCATGTTGAGATTTACAAAGCTTCCAGACGTTTGCCGCGATTGCTAAAGGATATCGACGCGCTCAAGAAATCTGTTTTCAACAGCGATAAGACCGAGTAAATCACGCACGAAAGTACCGCAAAGGAACAGAGCGTTGAGTGTAAAAGATAAGATTATCGAAATTATCGCTGAACAGGCCGTTCTGGAAGTATCTGACGTCACAATGGAAAGCACGTTAGAGGATTTGGGCATTGATAGCCTGGGTTCGGTTGAAAGCATCTTTGCGATTGAAGAAGCCTTCGACATTCAGGTGCCGTTTAATGCAAACGACCCCTCTGAAAGCGATTTTGATATATCTTCGGTAGCGTCGATTGTCAGCGCGGTAGAAGCGCTGGTTAAGGCACAATCTTGAAACGCGTAGTCATCACCGGGGCAGGGACAATAAACGCCCTGGGAAAATCTGTCCCCCAAACGCTTGAAGCCATGCGCGAAGGCCGCTGCGGCATTGGTCCTCTTGAGTTTCGCGACGTAGAACGATTGTCGATCCGCATTGGCGGACAGGTAAAGGACTACGACCCCGAGACCAAATTCAATCGCCAACAGATATCGCTCTATGACCGCTTTTCGCAGTTCACGCTATTGGCGGCCGAGGAAGCTATCCAGCAATCCGGTTTGACGTTTGTAGGCGAACTAGCTGCAAAATCCGGTGTTGTGTTGGGGACCGCTGGCGGTGGGGTGTCCACTTGGGATGACAACTATCGGTCCGTTTATGAAGACGGTAAGAACAGGGTTCACCCGTTTGTCGTGCCAAAGCTGATGAACAACGCGGCCGCTAGCCATGTCAGCATGGCATACAATCTAAAGGGTCCGTCGTTCACAGTATCGACCGCTTGTGCGTCGTCTAATCATGCAATGGCGCAGGCGTTCCAGATGGTCCGCGCTGGCATGTCTCCTGCGATGATCACCGGTGGATCAGAAAGCATGCTGTGTTTCGGTGGCGTCAAAGCTTGGGAAGGCCTGCGGGTCATGTCCCGTGATGCGTGCCGTCCGTTTAGTGCCAACCGCAACGGGATGGTTCAGGGAGAAGGTGCCGGTATCTTTGTGTTTGAAGAATATGAGCACGCCAAAGCCCGCGGAGCGGACATACTGGCCGAGGTTTGTGGCTATGCAATGTCATCCGACGCATCCGATATCGTGATGCCGTCCAAACAGGGTGCTGCACGGGCTATTAAGGGCGCTTTGAACGACGCTGGTCTGAATGGATCAGAGGTCGGCTACGTCAATGCCCACGGAACAGGCACAGCGGCGAATGACCGAACCGAATGTGCCGCTGTCGCCGACGCTTTTGGCGCGCACGCAGACAGCCTTATGATTTCGTCGACAAAATCGATGCACGGCCATCTTATCGGCGCTACAGGGGCTGTTGAGCTACTGGCATGCATCATGGCGCTTCGTGATGGGGTGATTGCCCCAACGATCGGTTATGAAGAACCAGACCCTGATTGTGCTTTGGACGTAGTTCCAAACGAGGCAAGAGAGGCCAACGTGAACGTTGCCCTCTCAAATGCGTTTGCCTTTGGTGGCTTAAACGCGGTTTTGGCGCTTAAGAAAATCTAACATCTACTGTTGATTGATTTCGACCAGTGTTTTGTATCCAGCGGTAAAGCCGCTTAGCGAAAGGTCAACGATGACCGGTTCCTGCGCGCCGCGATATGGGACGGTTGCAATTTTGGCTGACTGGCCGTCTTGCATCCACTTGATCTCAACTGCTGTTAGACCAAGACGTGCATGACAGCCAACGCTGTCGCAATATGAGAACGGATAGGCTTTTGCTTGCTTGTCGTCGATGCGCATCTTCAAGTTTTCACGGAGTGCGGTTTCCAGCGGAACAGTCACGTTCGCACCAGCGATTGCTGCACCGTCAGCATTAGGGAAATTAAAGACTGTGATCTGTGCGACGGTGTTTCCACTGGTGCCCTTTAATAGCTGGTGAAGGTGACATTCGTCCTTGTCTTTGACGTTCTTAAGACATCTAAGCCGCCAATCCTGAAAGGTTTCTTTAAAGTACAAGGTTCCGTTTGGTAGATCCTCGTACGTGACTGTTTGTTGGGTTTCTTCCTGAGCGACTGCAAATGAAACTGAAGTAACCGCGATAAGTGCTGATAAAAGTAGCGATCTAAAGATCATAGTGTGCCTGCTGTGTTGAGTGTGTTTTGTGTTGGCATAGCATGAGAGAGGCATGTTGTCAGTCATTGCTTCTTCGGGTGGCAAAATCATGCGGATGCCAGACCACCCAAAAAGAAAAGGCCGCGAGCAGCGCGGCCTTTTCTATATTCTCTCCCCGTCGGACTGGGCCGACTTAATTATTGGCCGCAAACTACGAAGTATTGAGAGACCCGTCAACAGGCTAATAGATGTTTTTTTGTTGCAATAATAATTGCTTATATATTTGTGACGCACCCTGACGGCTTCATTGTCCAACGTTCTGCTTTTGTCTTGAACTGTGGACAATTGTATACCGAAATCTGTTGGTGGTTTGTGGTCCTATTAATCGCCGTCTTCCACAGGCTCATACGCAAATGCCCAATCGTTGTAGCTTCCCTGACCACGATACCATGGGACTTGCTCGTCAGGGCCTTCGTCGTGGTTCCATCGGGTTGGTGTACCTTGGGACATGGCGGAGCGTACTAACAACCGTCTGGACTGGCTGCGCAGTATGGCGGCCATGATATCTTCAGCAATCCATTTTTCATCTGCTAGGTGCTGAAATTCTGCCAGTTGGGTTTTGTACGCGGGAAGACGTGCCAGATTATCTAGTTCGTTCGGATCTTTTGATACGTTGAATAGAAGCGGCGGATCGGATTTTGAAGTTATGAACTTAAAGTCACCCTTGCGGATCATAAAGATCGGATCAGGCGTCGCCTCGGCTAGGTACTCGGCGTAGACAGCCCGTTCGGATTGGGATTCTGGGGAAGCAATTAGCACCGTAAGGTCAACGCCTTCGATGGGCTCTACCGCGTTGTCCCAAGGTCCCCCACTTGCGAGAGCACAGAATGTAGGAAGAAGGTCCACTAGGGACGCATGTGTTGATATTCGGCTTGCTTGAATCCATGGCGCAGAAACAAAAAGCGGAACCTTCAGGGAATCTTCGAAAAAGTGTTTCTTGAACCAGATGCCGCGTTCCCCCAGCATTTCCCCGTGATCCGATGTGAAAACAATCGCCGTGTTTTCAGCCAATCCATTTTGCTTCAAAGCTTCAAGAACTTCGCCCAGCATTTTGTCGACGTAGGATATCGACCCAAAATACGCACGACGCGCCCGATTGATTTCTTCGTCGGTGAACGGATATTCAAGCATTCCAAAATCTGACAATGTCCGCACAGAATGGGTGTCATGTTCATCTGCTGAAAGCGATCCGACGGTAGGTGGGGGAATGTCCACACCATCATATAGATCCCAATATTCAGGGGGGCAGAGGAATGGATCGTGTGGATGTGACCACGATACTTGCATGAAGAACGGGCGGTTGTCTTCTGATTGGGCCAGTGTGCTTAGTTCGGAAATAGCACATCGGGTGACTTGCTCGTCGAACTCCATTTGAACCGTGCGCTTGGCGACGCCGGAAATAGTCACTCCCCGTGCGTCATTGGTGTCGCGTTTGCCTTCGTTTTCCCAATTGGGCACCCAAGCGAAGTCTGCAGGGTAAAGATCAGGCGTTAGCCTCTTTTCAAACCCGTGATGCTGATCCGGCCCGATGAAATGCATCTTTCCCGATAGGATCGTTTGATACCCCATGTCCCGAAGATAATGGGCGTAAGTCGGAATATGGGCCGGAAGCTCGGCCGCGTTGTCAAAGGCCCCGATGGATGAGCACAGTTGACCCGTTGCCATGGACGCGCGCGATGGGGCGCATAGAGGGAAGTTGCAATAAGCCTGTTCAAACACCACACCCGTATTGGCTAGCTTGTCTAAATTTGGAGCTATGCAAAACGTGTTACCATAGCTGCGCAGTGCGTTGGCGGACAGCTGATCGACTTGGAAGAACAAGATGTTTGGATTGTTGGTCATTTTGGTTCCCTGTTGTGCTCAGAATGCCAGCCAATCGCCAAAGTGATTGCCCAATTGCGACACAGGCCCCAAATACCTATCAAAATAATGAGGTAAAATAATACCTAATTGATAACCCATTGAATATGCTTGATATTAAAGCGTTTAGTGCGCTTGACTGTGAC
>CAYZAY010000037.1:0-20639 GCA_964476515.1 uncultured Rhodobacterales bacterium | reverse complement strand
GAAGGAAGCAGCCGCAACGAGTCCCGTTTGGGTCGATGTCCAGCCTCTCACCTAAAGCTTTTTGATTTACTTGATTTCAAGTATATCAAAACGCGCGGAACACTGCGCAGTTCCGCATCGTTTTTCCCTTTAATCATACACCCGCTGATCGTCGATGACCTTGCCGTCGTTGGGTAAGCTACCCACAGGCACGACTTCGACTTTGCCTTTTAGTTTCAACACATCGGCAATGCTGCCTGCATATGCATCAACCTGACCACCGTCCGCCTCGATCTGGACGGTCATGGTGTCCATTTCACCGTCGCGGCCAGCGATCACGCGGGCTTTTGAGATTTCGTCGTGTTTGGCGACCAGCGCAGCCACCTGTTCGGGGCGTACAAACATGCCCTTGATCTTGGTCGTCTGATCCGCGCGGCCCATCCAGCCTTTGATGCGCAGATTGGTGCGGCCACACGGACTTTCGCCTTCCATAACGGCGCTCATGTCGCCGGTCGCAAAGCGGATCAGTGGATAATCTGGGTTCAGCGTAGTCACGACCACTTCGCCAACCTCGCCCGGCGACACAGGGTCTCCGGTGCCGGGGCGAACGATTTCGACCAAAACGCCTTCGTCAACGATCATGCCTTCCTGAGCGTCGCTTTCGTAGGCGATGTTGCCTAGATCGGCGGTGGCGTAGCATTGCAGACATGCGATCCCGCGATCCGCATATTCTTGACGAAGCGATGGAAACAGCGCCCCGCCGCCAACGGCTGCCTTAGTAATGTTCAACGGCAGACCCATTGCTTCGGCTTTATCCAGAATGATTTTCAGGTAATCAGGCGTACCAGCATAGGCGGTCACCCCGATATCGCGCGCCGCGCGCGCCTGAAGCTCGGTTTGGCCCGTGCCCGCTGGAAGGACCGCCGCGCCGACAGCGCGTGCACCACTTTCAAAGATCATGCCGGCTGGTGTCAGGTGATAGCCAAAGCAGTTTTGCACGATGTCACCAGCGCCAATTCCGCAAGCGTTCAAGAAACGCCCCATGCGCCACCAATCGTGATCAACGCCACCGGGTTCGTAGATCGGACCGGGAGATTGAAAGACATGTGCAAAGCCCGAAGTCGGACGGGTTGTAAAACCACCCAAAGGCGCATTGGCCGCCTGAGATTTACCGATCTCGGATTTTCGCAGCACGGGCAAAGCCGCCAGATCGGTTAGCGAAGTGACCGCGGCGGCTTCCACACCGGACAGGCTTTGCGAATATCCGCCAAGCGATTTTGCGCGTTCGATTTGTTCGGGAAGAAGTCGGGCGATATCCGCTGCGCGTTCGTCTGCGCTACGGGTTTCCAGACTGTCGAAAAAAGTGCTCATACCAAAGCTCCCTGGCTGTTAGCGCTAAGCGCGACAGCTTGACAAATTGTAATGTTTTTATGGGTCGGGCACATACTGCATACCTTTGTATGCAATAAAGCCGAGAGATTTTTGTGACCAAAACTGATAGCCAGACCGATCAGACCAAGGCCGACATGAATAGCCGCATTTCCTTTCACGAGGACCTGCAGATCATGGAAGCCGATTTCTCGGATTTTGACTTTGCCAGTTCGGCAATCGTCAACGCGTTTTATGATTGCCTTGAAGAACGCATCGCCCAAACCGGTGAAGAAAAATGGTTCTTTTTGGTCAACCTGTGCGGTACGCGCATCGACCAAAGTGGCTGGCTTACCTATTCGCGTCGCGGTCGGGATCTTAACCTTGCCCATTCCATGGGCTCGGTCAGATTTGATGCCTCGGACATCACGCGCAAACAGATCGAGCGCGCTGCTAACACCGAAGCGTTTGACCCGAACCTGTTCACTAATCGCGAAGAAGCTATTGCCCGCATTGGCCAGCTTACCAGCACCCGCCGCAAACGCATTCAACACGATCCGAACTATGTTGAAGCGGATTTTGTTCGCAGGTTGAGCTTTGACCACGAAACCGTAATCATGAGCGTCGATTTCAGCGACTTCATCTTTTACCACTCGCGTGATGTGAACGATTTTTACGACTTTGTTGAGGATCGCATCAAGGAAACCGACCGCAAGTGGTTCTTCCTTGTGAACCTTGAGCGTTGTCAAATTCTGCCTGCTGCTTGGATCCAATACGCGCACCGCGGGAAGAAGCTGAACATTGCGGCGTCGCTCGGGTCCGTCCGCTATGCACTGGGGTCCGAAAATGAAGCGGAAATCCGAATGCGTGCGGAAAGCCAGGAATTCCGTCCCAATATCCGCAATACCCGAGAAGAAGCGTTGGAACGCATCGAAGAAATGCGTGCCGTGTTGATTTCCGAATTGGGAAATCAAGACTGAACTCCTTGGATAAGCATCAATCGTTGGGGGCCCTTGCCCTCAACGATTTTGATCTTACCGCGCACTTCCAGTTCAAGTTTCACAGTCGTTCCATTCCAGCTGAATAACTCCAGCCGCTCCCATTTATTTTTCTAACCGTTGCCCGATCACGCCGGGCAATTCGGCAAACTTCACCTCTCCCGTCGCGATCAACTCGGTGATTGCGCTACGGATTAGGCCGAACCGCCAATGCGGTATATTTGTTACGCCAATCCAACCCGACGTAGAGGTCCGACAGGCGACCTAATGGCGGTCGCCGTCGCGTCTTAGGCCAGCCATCTTTTGCGGCGGCGATAGCTGCGTACGTCGCGGAACGATTTACGTCCGTCGTCTGACATACCCAGATAGAATTCTTTAACGTCCGGATTTTCGCGCAATTCAGCCGCAGGGCCATCCATCACGATACGTCCGCTTTCCATAATGTAGCCGTAGTGCGCATAGCGCAGGGCCACGTTGGTGTTTTGCTCGGCCAACAAGAAGGTCACACCTTCGTTTTCGTTGATCGACTTCACGATTTCGAAAATCTGCTCAACCAGCTGCGGCGCAAGACCCATCGAAGGTTCGTCTAGCAGAATTGTTTCAGGCCGTGACATCAGCGCGCGACCAACCGCACACATTTGTTGTTCGCCACCCGAGGTATAGCCAGCCTGCGATTTGCGGCGCTCTTTCAGGCGAGGGAAATAGTTGTAGACCATTTCAAGATCGGCATCGACTGCGCCTTTGCCGTCTTTGCGTGTGTACGCACCGGTCATCAGGTTTTCTTCGATGGTCAGGTGTTCAAAACAGTGACGGCCTTCCATCACCTGAATAACGCCTCGTTTAACTAGATCGGCGGGGTCTCCATCTTGGATCCGCTCGCCGCGATATTCGATTGTGCCCTTTGTGACATCGCCACGTTCGGACTTTAGCAATGCCGAGATTGCCTTCAGTGTGGTCGTCTTGCCCGCTCCGTTACCACCAAGCAATGCGGTGATACCGCCCTTGGGAACAGAAAGGCTAACGCCCTTTAGAACGAGGATCACGTGGTTGTAGATCACCTCGATATTGTTGACCTCTAAAAGGGTCTCGTCTGAGGATGCGGCGTCCAGCATGTCCAAGGTCTTTCTATAAGAATTCTTTAGATTGAGGGGGTCCGGCCCACCCGAAGGCGGGCCGGAGAAGTTTCAAAGATTAGTTGCAACGCTTTTCGATGTTGTTCTCAGCTGCATAAGCAGAAGAGTCAGCTTCGATTAGCGGTCCGATAACGCTTGCGTCAGACGAGGTGAAGTCTGTGATCAGGCTCCATGCTTTTGCAGTTGCGTCCCACTGAGCGATTGCAGCAGTACCGTCTCCACCGTGGTTGTCGCACGATACCGAGAACTCAGGACCAAAGCCCGGAAGGCCAGCAGCTGTCATTTTAGCTTCTGTCATTACGAATGCTTCCATCGCGTCGCGCATGTCAGCAGCTGTGATAGCCGAGTTACCGGTTGCTGCTTGTGCGTCTTTCGCTGCTTCAGAAGCAAGGAACGCCGCATATACACCACGGTTATAAAGAACCGTACCGATGTTGCTGCCGTCGCCAGCTGCAAGGCCTGCGTCTACAACGTGTGTACGGATCTCATCAAAGACAGGGTAATCCGAGCCAACGTTGTGGAACTGGATCGACTTGTAGCCGTGTGCACCGTCGCCTGCAGGCAGAACGTCGATTTCAGCACCAGACCACCAGATACCCATGAAGTTTTCCATTGGGAAACGGATGTTCGCTGCTTCCTGAACCGCAACTTGGTTCATCACACCCCAACCCCAGAAGAGAACGTAATCGGGACGCTCACGGCGAACCTGAAGCCACTGCGACTTCTGCTCTTGACCTGGGTAGTCGATAGGAATTGCATTGAAGTCAAAGCCTTCAAGCTCAGCCAAACGCTCAAGTGTTGGGATAGGCTCTTTACCGTACGAACCGTTGAAGTGCAGAAGTGTGATCTTTTTACCTTCCAGCGAACCGCCAGACATGTCTTTAAAGTGGTTCACACCAACCGACGCACCATCCCAGTAGTTTACTGGATAGTTAAATACGTGGCTGAATACTGTACCATCTTTAGCTGATGTACGGCCATAACCTGCGGTGTGCAGAGGAATGTCATCGGCTGTCGCTTTTGGGATCAGCTGGTACGTAATACCGGTCGAAAGCGGGTTGTACATCAGTGCGCCCATATCTTTGGTCGACTCGTAGCACTCAACGCCTTTTTCGGTGTTATACGCAGTTTCGCATTCTGGAACCGAAATCGCTTCGCCACCGATACCACCATCACGCTGATTCAGCAGAGTGAAATAGTCCGCATATCCATCAGCATACGGAATACCACCCGCAGCAAAAGGACCGGTACGATAGCTCATCGACGGAAACACGAGGTCTGCCATCGCTGGGCCTGCGGCCATTGTGACGCCTAGCGCCAGAGCTGTAAGTTTAGTCTTCATCGGGTAATTTCCTCCCTTGGTTATCTTCCGATGTTATGCGGATTTGACACCGCGAATAGTCAACCTGCCCCGCATCAATGCGGGAAAGGCCAGAGCCGTAGCTTTTCTTTTGCAACGCGCCAGAGCTGGGCAAGCCCATGAGGCTCAAGCACGAGGAATACGATGATCAGTCCGCCCACGATCACGAGCTGGAAGTGGGCAACGATGTCAGTCGGGATGCCGATCCAGTCAGCTCCGACGACCTTTAGAAGCACCGGCAACAGCACGAGGAACGCCGCGCCAGCGAAGCTTCCGAAGATCGACCCAAGGCCACCGATGATGATCATGAACAAGATCAGGAACGATTTGGTGATGCCAAACGCCTCGCCGGTTTCAGCGGCACCTAGATAGACTGCAAAGAACAGTGCGCCAGAGATACCGATAAAGAACGAGCTAACCGCAAAAGCAGACATTTTTGCTGCCAATGGATTCACACCGATGATTTCGGCTGCGATGTCCATGTCACGGATAGCCATCCACTTACGGCCGATCGTGCCGCGCGTCAGGTTGCGGGCAAGCAATGCTGTGATTGTCACGAACACCAGACAGATCAGATAAACCGCCCATGCATTCACGTTTGGTCCAGTCACTGCTTCGCCAAATACGAACCGCTCGGGTGCGTTGATCTGACCAGAAGCCGAATAGTTGTAGAACCAAGGCACGCGGTTGAACAACCAGACCAGGAAGAACTGAGCCGCCAGTGTCGCAACCGCTAGATAAAAGCCTTTGATCCGCAGTGATGGCAGTCCAAAGAGAACCCCGACGAATGCGGTAATCCCACCTGCTGCGATGATATGGAACACAATGCTCACATCGGGAAATGCCGTCATCAGCTTGTAGACCGCATATGCGCCCACCGCCATGAAACCGCCGGTGCCCAGCGAAACCTGTCCGCAATAACCAACAAGAATATTCAGACCTATAGCCGCAATCGAATAGATCAGGAACGGCAGGAAGATCGCGTTGACCCAATAATCATTGACCAGAAACGGTATGATCGCAAAAGCCACAAACATCACTGCGTAGTAGCGGTAGCGGTCAAACTTGATCGCAAATGTCTGATCGTCGTCGACATAGGATGTCTTAAAGTCGCCTGACTCACGGTAGAACATCGCGAATTACCCTTCCTGACTTACTGAGTTGGATGTGTACTGGTTTGAGAAATTGAACATGACGGTCACACCCTTTCGATGATTTTTTCGCCGAACAGCCCCTGCGGACGGAACACGAGGAACAAGAGTGCCAGCACGTAGGCGAACCAGTTTTCAGTCGCGCCGCCAATCATTGGACCGATTGCGAATTCGAACAGTTTCTCACCCACACCGATGATCAAGCCACCAACAATCGCACCCGGGATCGAGGTAAAGCCACCCAGCATCAGTACCGGCAGAGCCTTCAAAGCGATCAGCGACAGCGAGAATTGCACGCCAGACTTGGTGCCCCACATGATGCCAGCGACCAGAGCAACGAAGCCCGCAACCGACCACACCATGATCCAGACGAAGTTCAGCGAAACGCCGACCGACAGGGCCGCTTGGTGGTCATCCGCAACAGCGCGCATCGCGCGGCCCTGTTTGGAATACTGGCTGAAGATCGTCAGCGCCAACACCAGAACTGCTGCGATAATCGTCGCCACAATATCAAGGTTGTCGATAAAGAAGCCGTAGTCAAAAATGCCATACGTGAATTCGTCGATTGCAAGGTTGATACCCTGCGGCAGACCCACGTCGAGCTTCTTGATTTCAGAGTTCCACATCAAATCCGATACGCCTTCTAGGAAGTACGCCAGACCGATGGTCGCCATGAATAGAATGATAGGCTCTTGTCCGACCAGATGGCGGAAAATCACCCGCTGAACGATCCACGCGAACAGGACCATGACACCCGCCGTTAGCAAAATCGCTGCAAAAGCAGGAACATGCCAGCCAAAGTGGTGCACATTCGTGCCAAATATCGCGTTGATCAGATGCGCAAAGGGCACCTGTCCGTTCATAATGCCGACAAGGGTCATCGCTGCGAACAGCGCCATAACACCTTGAGCATAGTTAAAAATTCCCGAAGCCTTGTAGATCAAAACAAATCCAAGTGCGACGAGGGCATAAAGGACCCCGGCCATCAGACCGTTAAGAAAGACCTCAATTCCCCAGATAAACTGTTCAGGCATGTCTCTCTCCCGCCTTAATCGTGCGCCACGCCGAGATAGGCGTCGATTACATCTTGGTTGTTGCGTACTTCGTCCGGTGTTCCGTCACCGATCTTCTTGCCGTAGTCCATCACGACCACACGGTCGGAAAGGTCCATGACAACGCCCATATCGTGTTCGATCAGGGCGATCGTGGTGCCGAATTCGTCATTCACGTCCAGAATAAAGCGGCTCATGTCCTCTTTTTCTTCAACGTTCATGCCGGCCATTGGTTCGTCCAAAAGCAGGATCGACGGTTCAGCCGCCAAAGCCCGTGCCAGTTCGACCCGCTTTTTCAGACCGTATGGCAAACGCCCAACAGGGGTTTTCCGAATGGCCTGAATTTCAAGGAAGTCGATAATTTCTTCGACTTTCTCGCGGTTCACAATCTCTTCCGCGCGGGCTTTGCCGTACCAGGCCGCCTGTTGGAAAAGGTTGGTTTTCATGTGGGTCAGACGACCCGTCATCACGTTGTCGAGCACCGACATCCCTTCGAACAATGCGATGTTCTGGAATGTTCGGGCAATGCCCTGCGCCGCAACCTGATAGGGGCGCATCTGAGGACGACGGGACCCTTGATACCAAACCTCGCCTTCCTGCGGGTTATAGAACCCCGAAATGACGTTCAGCATCGACGATTTACCAGCACCGTTCGGGCCAATGATCGCGCGGATCTCTCCTTCGCGAATGTCGAACGAAATGTCCTTGATCGCTACAACACCGCCAAATCGCAGAGTGATGTTCTTCATTTCCATCACAACGCCGCCGATTTTACGGCCGTCGTCGGTGATGTATTCTTCTGCTACTGCACTCATTGCGCACCCCCGCGCATCTTTTGTCTTAAAATATCCCCGCCGGAGGCATCTGCCATGGCGAAATTCGCTGCGGTCAAAGTCATCATCATTCCGCCGCTATCTTTGATTCTACCGGCACAATCTTGGCGTCGCGGATGCTTAGCGTCGCTTTGATTGATCCTTTGCGACCGTCTTCGTAGGTCACCTCGGTTTCGGTGTATTGCTCGGATTTACCGGTGTAGAGCGCGTCAATCAGATCATCGAATTTCTCTTCAACAATCCGGCGACGCACTTTGCGTGTCCGGGTCATTTCGCCGTCATCCGCATCAAGTTCTTTGTGCAGAACAAGGAAGCGGTGGATCTGGCAACCAGAAAGCATTTCGTCTTGTGCGACGCTGACGTTCACGTCTTCCACGTGGCTCTGGATCGTATCGAGAACCTGCGGGTGCCCTGCCAGTTCCTGATAGGATGCATAAGCGATATTGTTACGCTCGGCCCAGTTACCAACAGCCGTCAGGTCGATATTGACGAAGGCCACACATTTGTCGCGACCATTGCCGAAGACGACTACTTCCAGAATGTTCGGGAAGAATTTGAGTTTGTTTTCAACGTACTTAGGCGCAAACATGCTGCCGTCGGCCATCTGGCCCACATCTTTCGCACGGTCGATGATGCGCAAGTGACCACTCGAAGGCTCGATAAAGCCTGCGTCACCCGTCGCCACCCAACCCTCTGGGTCTTTGGTGTCGGCGGTGCTTTCAGGATTTTGGTAGTATTCAACAAATGCGCCCGGGCTGCGGTAGAAGACTTCGCCATTTTCGGCGATGCGCAGCTCAACACCCGGTGCAGGAACACCAACCGTATCGGCGCGAACCTCTCCGTCAGGCTGAACGGTGATGAACACCGACGCTTCGGTCTGACCGTAAAGCTGCTTTAGGTTGATACCAAGCGAACGGTAGAATTCGAAAATCTCAGGACCAATCGCTTCGCCAGCGGTGTAGCCAACGCGAACGCGACCAAAGCCTAGGCTATCTTTAAGCGGACCGTAGACCAGAACATTGCCCAACGCGTACTTCAGACGATCCATGAAACTAACGGATTTGCCGTCCAAAATTGCAGGTCCGACCTTTTTGGCGTGGTCCATCGCTTTGTGGAACATCCAGTACTTAAAGCGACCGGCGTCTTCCATGCGGATCATAACCTGTGTCAGCAGGTTCTCAAAAACACGAGGCGGCGCGAAGTAGTAAGTCGGGCCAATTTCACGCAAGTCGGTGGTCAGGGTTTCAGTGCTTTCGGGGCAGTTCACACAGAACCCCGTCCAATACGCCTGACCGATAGAAAAGATGAAATCGCCAACCCAAGCCATGGGGAGATAGGCCAATACTTCGTCACCGGCCCGCAGGTTATCGAAATCGGCAGAAGATTTCGCCGCCTCGATGATATTACGGTTCGACAGAACAACACCCTTTGGCTTGCCCGTCGTGCCCGAGGTGTAAAGCATCACACAAGTGCTGTCGTAGGTCTGCACGTCGATGCGTTTTTCCATTTCAGGGCGTAGTTCGTCGCGGGCTGCATGGCCCTGTTCCTGAACGTGGCTGAATTCATGCAAACGCGTGTGATCGTATTTCCGCATGCCGCGCGGGTCGAGATAGATCATATGTTCGAACTGATGCAGCTGATCCTGAATCTCGATCACCTTGTCGACCTGTTCCTGATCGCTGGCGATCACGAAGCGCGCACCACAGTGACCAAGCGTATAGGACATCTCCTCGGCCGAGGCGTCTTGATATAGTGGAACCGGAACAGCACCCGCCATTTGTGCGGCAACCATCGACCAATAAAGATAGGGGCGGTTACGGCCGATAATGGCGATGTGATCGCCCGGGTTCACACCCATGTTAATGAAACCGAGAGCCAGGCTTTCGATCTCTACCTGAGCTTCAGCCCAAGTCCAGCTCTGCCAAATTCCGAATTCTTTTTCACGATAGGCAGCCTTGTTGCCGAACTGTGAAGAGTTGCGTTTAAGCAAGGCAGGTACTGAAACATACCCATCAGCCGAAGACGGTTGTGCCAAATTTCTTTCCTCCAACATGCTGCCCCGCAGGCAGCAAACCGCACACGCGATTCTTTGTCCCTCATCGGGCCTGGACTAACGCTAGGCGTCAACTTTTTCCGGATGATTTCCGAAATCTAACGAATTGTAACAGCCGGCGTTGTGCGTTTGACAAGGCCGCAACCATCGCTAGGACTGGGGTGCGGAGGACGGCATATGAGCCAGACCAGATCACAATCGGACGCGTTGCTTTTGGCAGGTATGAACCTGATTCAACAGGCAATTTCGGTGTTTGATCAGGATATGAAGCTAGTCGTTTTCAACCAACCGATGACGAAGATGTTCAACCTCCCGCCGGAAATTACGCGCACGGGAACCAGTTTTGCAGACGTCATTCGAACCTTGGCGACGCTGGGTGAATACGGTGAAGTGGGCGATGTGGACGAATTTGTCGCAGCCCGTGTTGAATTGGCCGAAGAATTTGAGCCCCACTATATGGAGCGCCAGCGGTCAAACGGTCAGTGGATCAGCGTCGAAGGCACGCCGCTTCCAAAGGGTGGTTGGGTGACTGTTTACACAGACATCACCCGCGCCAAACAACAGGACGCCATGCTTCGGGCGCGATCAGAAGAACTGTCCGAACAGGTGCTCGCCCGATCCGAAGAACTAGCCGCCACAAACCGAGAGCTTGAGGCAACCATCGCCGCGCTGGTGGAAACCAAACGCCAACTGACCGAAATCGAAGCACGGACGCGTCTGACCACCGAAATGATGCCTGCCCATATCGCCCATGTGGGTCCGGACACGGTCTATACCTATTCCAATCGCCGCCTCAGTTCGGTCATGCCCGGACGGCCCGGCAACGTGATCGGCATGACCTTTGCAGATGGGGTTGGCGAAAACGCATTTGCCCGCATCAAGCCCCACTTTGAAAAAGCGCTCGACGGCCAAGGCAGCGTATTTGAATTCAATGACACCGATAGTGCCCGTCGAATTCGGGTGGCTTTTACCCCTGACCGCGATGAAGACCAGCTCATAACCGGTGTCTACATTCTGTCGATGGACATCACAGAAGAAACCCAAGCCCGCGTGGCCCTTCAACAGGGCCGCCGACGCGAAATGGCAGCGCAATTGACCAGCGGTCTGGCGCATGATTTCTCCAACCTTTTGACAGTGATCTTGGGCATGCAGTCGCGCCTGCACGGCATGAACCTTCCCCAAGACGCCGACACGCTTATTACTGGCACGCTGGCGGCTGCACGCAGGGGCGGGAACCTTCTAAACCGTATTGCAGACATCACCGGCAGCCGCGCCCCCAAGCCCGTATCGACCGATCTGGATCGCTTCCTTCGGGACTTGACGATTCTGGCGCGACCCAGCCTGCCTGAAGGTATGAGCCTCAAGGTTAATGCTTTGGCGGGCACAGGGCCGTTCCTGTTAGATAACGGTCTGCTGCAGGACTCTCTTCTCAACCTAGTGCTAAACGCGCGCGACGCCTGTGGTGATGCCGGTCAGATCACTTTGACCGTTTCCGCCGTGCGTGAGACATGGGTTGAATTCCTTGTCGACGACACCGGCCTAGGTTTTTCAGAACGCGCACTTAAACACGCACTTGATCCGTTCTTCACGACCAAAGGTAGCGAAGGCTCAGGCCTCGGCCTCGCCATGGTTTATGACATGACCAAGACCGTGGGCGGAGACATTCGCATTTCGAACACTGAAACCGGTGGGCGCGTTTCCTTGCGCGTTCCCTTGCGCCGGTCGCGGGACACCAACGAAACCGGCCTTGTGCTGCTGGTCGAAGACAATGCCGACCTGCGCGGTGAAATCCGCACAATGCTGACGGACGGAGGCTATTCGGTCATTGAATCCGGTTCCGTCGCCGAAGCACGTATTCTTGCTAACGAATTGCCAGACATCGCGCTTGTCCTGTCGGATATCCAGCTAGAAGGCGAAGAGACCGGCATAGATCTGGTCAAGAACCTTGGTACGATACCCTGCTACTTGATGACATCGCTACCTTTGGGTGATCCGCTTCATCAATCGGCAAACAAAGCGGCCCCTGTGCTGCAAAAACCCTTTACGAAAAACGAACTCATGGGATTTCTGTCATGACGGCCCCTTTGGTGACAATTCTGGACGACGAACCCGAAATCCGCCGCATGCTGGCCGAGGCACTGGAAGACGCTGGTTTCCGCACCATGGCCTTTGCCCGCGCCCGCGAATTTGAAGCCGCTTTGCAAAAAACCACGCCTGATGTCTGCCTTGTGGACCTGTCGCTACCCGACCGCGACGGCCTGACGCTTGTTCACCGCCTAGCGCTGGAACAAGGCGCGACGGTCATCATCATTTCAGGCCGCGCGCAGGTGCAGGACCGCGTGACCGGCCTTGAACTGGGTGCCGACGACTACATTATCAAGCCATTCGAACCCGCCGAAGTCGTCGCCCGCGTCCGCGCGCGGCTTCGTAAAGACCGTCCCACAGCGCCCAAAGGCAACACAGCCCACTTCAACGGATGGACCGCCCACTTTGACCGCTATGCGCTAGAAGACGAAACCACCGCTGAAACCCCGTTTTCCCACGCCGAAGGAGAGGTCCTCCGCCTGTTCCTAGACAATCCAAAACGCCTGATTTCCCGCACCCAGATGCAGGAACAACTTGGCGGTGCTGCGGGTGAAAGCTTTGACCGCGCCATGGACGTGCGCATTTCCCGCCTACGCACCAAACTGCAAGAAGACCCAAAGAACCCTCAGCTGATCAAAACAATCTACGGTGCAGGTTACATCTTTTTGGGTGAGGTTAGTTGGAGCTGATCATTGCGCCAAAGCTGTGACCGTTTCGGCAAAGCACTGGTCGAAGTCAGCGCCTAATTCAAAGTATTGATCTACTTCCGCCAATCGGCGCGCGGTATCTGAGCGCATTCTTGGACTGGACCAATAGTCTTCCGTAGAAATAATCGACTGGACTGGGCTTGCAAAAGGAAAACGCGACGTCGGCCCGATACTGACCGCACCGGCCAACAGACAGTCCGAATAGCT
This sequence comes from uncultured Rhodobacterales bacterium, assembly GCA_964476515.1. Classification (GTDB taxonomy): domain Bacteria; phylum Pseudomonadota; class Alphaproteobacteria; order Rhodobacterales; family Rhodobacteraceae; genus JASMHC01. The sequence continues at coordinate 7,713 of CAYZAY010000037.1, read as the reverse complement.
CGTGGGACAGGACGCTTCACATAGTTGCGCCAGTGGTTTCCACGTTCGAACGCGTTCAGCATACTGCTTGATTTCAGTCTGTCTGGTTTCATCATAAACCACCTGAGAAATCTTCATACGTGACGCCCCCAAGTGAATTTCGGGGGCGACTTCATCCATCCGTTCAGCGTAGTGAGAATATACGTCAACCGCGCTAAGGGACTCATCCTCATCCGCATAAATCACTGCATTTACAGCTTCCAACGACACTCTGACTGGCTCAGCAATTGGGTCAAGGTCCGCCTGATATCGCGTTAACAAATCAAGCGTAGGTCGTAAAAAATTACCGTCATAAAGCTTAAAAACCGCTTCGGTTGCCATGTCGCTTTCACCAAAAATCAAAAGTCCCAATACGGCTTCTTCAGCGCCGGGTGAGTATTTGGAACCGTCTTCACGTTCTTCGATAGAAAAAGGAAGCTTTGCCAAAACAAGGTACTCGGCCAGCTCCGAATTCTCTTTCGCAGCCTCTAGCCAAGATATCCCCGAAATTCCCCCAGGTTGGCGCAAAAATACGGCCTTGTCCTTGCGCGTCAGGTTGCTTGTCACATGTCGGTGCATGTGCGGCTCTTCGGCGATACGGGCAAACAGGATCTGCGCAGCTGTATTCCCGTCTTCTGCCAAGACCTTGAGTGCTTTCAACGCGGGCAGATCATCGCCGTCCAGCCAAGCCGCCCGAGCGTCCTGAAAGGCCTCAGCATTTTCACCTTGGATCACAGGCCGGTCGGCCCAAACTGAACTTGCCCAAACAATCGCTGTAACCGCAATCAAACTACGAAACATTTCGCCTCTCCTCGACGTTAGATCCAGTTTATCCCCAACCTTGTGCAACGCCAATCGCTGCACCCCATTGCGGCGGTGCTTCGCTTATCCTACTTCTAGCAACGAACCATTAGGGGGCCACATGACCGAGTTGATTCTGATCCGCCACGGGCAGGCGAACACCGGAGCGACCGATGAAGAAAGCTACGACCGCCTTTCAGATCTGGGGCGTCAACAGGCGCGCTTTCTGGGCGAATACATGCGCCAGACAGGTACAGAGTATCGGGTAATATCGGGAGCAATGCGCAGGCACATCCAGACTGCTGAAGAAATGTCTATCGATGATCGCCCGCTTCCGGTCGATGAACGCCTGAACGAAATTGACTATTTCGCCCTCTCACACTCGGCACGGGATCTTCACGGTGTCCCCATGCCCGAAAGCCAAGCTGATTTCGCCCTTCAGATGCCACAAGTTCTGGACATATGGCGACGCAATGAAATGCCCGATGGGCTCGAAACATACGATTCCTTCCGCCACCGTATTTTTACGGCCCTGACCGACGCGGCAAATGACGGACCCGCAGTTCTTGTATCCTCTGGTGGGGTGATTGCCACTTTGGTTGCTATTGCCCTTCATCTTGAAACCGCTGAAAAAACCAAAATGCTGTTGACCATACACAACACCTCGGTCCACAAATTTGAGCTACGGGACAACGAGCTTTTTTTAACTCAGTTCGGAGCGACGCCGCATCTTGACGCGCCCGACAGACAAACACTCAAAACCCATATCTAAAGGCTTATAATGACACATCTTTGGGTCCGCGCTGAACAACGCCTGCATGAAGAACGGGTAGGTCTGACACCTGACGGTGCGAAAGCACTAATTGATGCGGGTATTCGTGTGACCGTCGAAGAAAGCTCGGTTCGGGCTATCGGGATAGACGGGTATGTAAACGCTGGCGCGGAAATCGCGCCCGAAAACAGCTGGCCCGACGCCCCAAGCGATGCGATCATCTTTGGCCTAAAGGAACTGCCAGAAGACGGAACACCCCTACCCCATCGCCACATCATGTTCGGCCATGCGTTCAAAGGTCAGCATTCGGGCAAAGAGCTTCTCCGCCGGTTCAATGCTGGCGGCGGGACGCTTTATGATCTTGAATACCTTGTCGACGAAACAGGCCGACGCGTTGCAGCCTTTGGCTATTGGGCAGGATTTGCAGGGGCCGCCGTGGCGATGCGTTGTTGGGCTGCGCAAGCAAGGGGCGAAACTGCAGGTCCAGTCGGGGTCTTCATGTCTTCCGACGCGTTAGTTGCCGACCTGAAATCCGATCTGGCCTCTAGCGGCGCAGACGCGGCTAAAGCAATCGTCATCGGGGCATTGGGTCGGGTTGGAACAGGGGCGTCCGACCTGTTTGGAAGACTTGGCGTAACCGTCACCAAATGGGACATGGCCGAAACCGCCGGTGGAGGCCCTTTTCCCGAAATTCTTGACCACAACGTCTTTATCAATTGCATTTTCGCCCGCCCGGGGACACCTGTGTTTGTCCCAAAATCAGCGCTGAACCAAGACCGCAAGCTAACCGTTATCGGTGATGTGTCCTGTGACCCCGACAGCGATTATAATCCGATCCCTGTCTATGATCGCGCGACCGACTGGACCGACCCCGCATTGCGCGTCGCAACCGATCCGGTGTTGGACGTCACGGCCATCGACAACCTGCCGTCTATGCTGCCGGTTGAATCGTCCCAAGACTACGCGGCGCAACTCTTGCCTTCGCTCTTGACCCTCGACAATCTGGACGCAGGTGTCTGGGCACGGGCCTATAATGATTTCAAAACCCATAGCAAAGGGGTCTAAACATGACAGTTCATTGGTGTGGCGCGGGTCTTTCCACAATTCCCGGTCTTCGCAAGCTGATTGATGACGGCGTTGACGTCTGTGTCTGGAACCGGACGGTATCTAAGGCCAAAGAAGCCGTCGGCGATCTGACCGACAACATCAAAGCCTTCGACATCGACGCGTTGACAGCTGACCTGAAGAAAGGCGATGTCGTTGTGTCTATGCTTCCTGGCGACTGGCACGTTCCGCTGGCCGAGCTTTGTATTTCCAAGAAAGCTGATTTCGTCAGTTCATCCTACATCGCACCAGAAATGCGTGCGCTTGACGACAAAGCCAAAGCCGCAAGTGTCGCCTGTGTTAACGAAGTCGGACTAGACCCTGGCATCGACCACCTGATGGCGCACCACCTGATCGCCGATTACCGCGCATCGGATGCGTATGACGCGACCAATGACCTAAGCTTCAAATCCTATTGCGGTGGCGTCCCAAAAATCGCCAATCCGTTCCGCTACAAATTCAGCTGGTCACCACTGGGCGTCCTGAAAGCGCTCCGCTCTCCATCTCGCTCGATCCGCGATTTCAATCCGCTTGACGTCAATCGCCCATGGGATGCGATCAGCAGCTACGAGGCCCCGCTGACCACGCCGGAAAGCTTTGAGGTCTATCCGAACCGCGACTCGATCCCCTTTATGGAAGACTACAAGTTCGATAGCGATTGGAGCGTCAAAGAATTCGTCCGCGGCACCCTGCGCCTGAACGGCTGGCAGGATGCATGGGCCGACGTATTCCGCGAAATTGAAACACTGTCCGGTCCCGAAGGTGATGCCCGTCTTAAAGAAATGTCAGACCAGTTCTGGACCGACAACGCCTATGACCAAGGCGAACCGGATCGTGTTGTCCTATGCGTCGATCTGAAAGCCGAAAAAGACGGCGAGACTGTTTGGCACAAAACCTATGCGATGGATGCTTGGGGTGACGAAAACGGAACCGCGATGGCGCGTCTTGTGTCGGGAACTGTGGCTTTGGCTGTCCAAGCCGTGCTGGATGGCAAGATCGCAGCGGGCGTCACCGCCGCGCCAAGCGATCTAGATCTTGTGGAGACTTGGATGAACGTTATCGACGGGCAATCCCAGCATCTTGAGATTGTTGACCACGTTTGAGCAAAGCAAAGCCGGGCCTACGCGCATCATTGCAGGGCGGGCCTTAGCCCGCCAATCACCGTCAGTCAGAAATCATCCACCGCGGATTAATTCGTCTTCATCGTCGGTGATAGACACCCCGAGCGCATCAAGACCGTTTTCCAAATGGTCCGACAAATGCGGAGACCCCATCAGATAATCGACCGTCGGGGTCGACGCCTCTCGTTGGGCAGTTGCTATTGCTTCGTCCAGCTCGGACGCATCGAACGTATCTCGGCCGATCCAAAGCAACGCCACAAGGCTAACCTGTTCTTCGGGCAGTAAATTTTCAATAAATGCTGTCAGCTCTCCTTTGGCGCGGTTCAGTTCGCGCGCCATTAGGATGATCTGGGCCACTTTGTATGTCGATATTTCCAGCATGTCCGGCTTCCTGTTCTAGGGACGCGCCCATCCTGCAAGACTACACCATTTCCGGCTTTGATCTTGCTCAAATTTGCGTGTTCCGCGAACATAGCCGAGTGAAATATACTCGATCATCTAATTTTGGGAAAAGTTTGAGAGGAACTTTAGGAGGGTGCAGCTCCAGTGATTAACTCACCGGAACCGCAATTTCTGGCTGCTCTGACGTGCCAGCTACAGCCACATTGATGCCAAGAGTGCATCCAACAATAAAAAACCAAGAATAGAAAACCTTACGCATCACATCACCATTTAAAACCAATTACATTCGCATCACCAGACGCTGAATAGCGCCACTATTTGATTAAGTTCAATGGCAGTATTTCTGCGAAAATGTGGCGATTCTGTGATGATAAGGCCCAGCAGCCCGAAATGATGATCCATGGTAGATCATTGCTATTGGTCCAGTTGACAGTACCATTTCAAACCGAGGGATTGTTCATTACGCACGCGTAAACGTCACATGACGCTCTACCGAGTCGTTTCGGATTCTTTAGTTGTAATGAACTCGATCGCGCTCAAATTCCGGGTTTCGGTGTCGATTCCCTTGGTTTCAGGAATCTCTGACCCTTCCGGCACGACCCCCAAAGCTTCGAACTTGCGCGTCGAGGGCAATACGCGACCCTCTAACGATGCCACAGCACTGTTATACGCGTTCACAGACTGCCCTAGCGATTTGCCAACTTTGTCCAGATGCCCGCCGAAAGTGACCAGACGGTCATATATCTCTTTCGCCAGTTTTTGCACTTCGGCGACGTTCTTGGCCATCTTCTCTTGCTGCCAGCCATAGGCAATCGCCTTGACCAGCGCCATCAAGGTCGTCGGCGACGCAATCAGCACTTTGTTCTCGAACGCGTATTCGATCAGCCCCGGGTCCGCTTCGGCTGCGGCGGCCACAAAGCTTTCGCCAGGGATGAACATGACAACAAAGTCCGGCGCTTCGGCAAGGTTCTTGTGATATTCCTTAGACGCCAGCTGGCGCACATGGGTCTTCACATGCTGGGCATGGCGTAACAGATGTTCAGCCTGTTTTTCAGGCTCATCTGCAGTTTCCACCGCGTCGAGATACGCCTCAAGCGGGGTCTTTGCATCCACCACAATCGACCGCCCGCCCGGAATATGGACAACAGCATCCGGCCTGCGCGCGCCGTTATCCGTCTCCATATGGCTTTCTAGGTCGAAATCCACATGTTCAGCCATTCCGGCCATTTCGAACACTTGCTTAAGCTGGATTTCCCCCCAACGCCCCCGCGTTTTTGGGGCGCGCAAAGCCTGAACCAACTTGCGCGTCTCTTGCCCAAGAAGCTGCTGGCCTTCTTGCAACGACTTCACCTGCGCTTGGATTGCACCATAGGCTTCTTGCCGCTGCTTTTCGATTTCACCAATACGGTTGTCGAACTTGCCCAGCTTTTCATCCAGCGGTTTCACAAGGTTCTGGATCGCTTCTTGGCGCTTGGCCAAAGACTGATCTGCGTCTGCCTTGTGCTTTTCAAACCGCTCGGAAACCAGCCCGAGGAACTTTTGGCTATTGCTTTCAAGCACCCCCGACGCCAACGACCCGAAGCGGTCTTCAAGCTCTTTCTTCATGCCCCGCAACTCGTCCAGCCGCGCCTCGTGCGCTTCACGGGTTGCTTTCAGCTCTGCTTCCAGACTTTGGGCTTCCAACAAGTACCCGTCACGTTCTTCAGTCACGACCTGCAGCCGACCTTCAACCATTGTCAACCGTTCTGAACGCACTTTTTCAGCCGCTAAAGCCTCTCGCAGATCACCCTGCTCGTGCTCATTTGTTAACAGTTCCTTTACGCGTCGCCGATGCGAGAGCAGCGACAGCAACGCCACCGCCAAGCCCACCAAAAGCAGCAAACCTGCCAACAGCAGATTGTCGATCGTCAGCAAAGCCGGATCAAAGGGCCACAAATCGCTCATCTCAAGTCCGTCCAAACAGCCGTTCAATGTCGCTGAGTTTCAGCTCGACATAGGTCGGTCGCCCATGGTTGCACTGCCCTGAATGCGGCGTCGCCTCCATTTCGCGCAAGAGCGCGTTCATTTCCTCGGCCCGCATCCGGCGCCCAGACCGGATCGAACCGTGACAGGCGACACGGCTTAGGATCGCTTCGATCTTCTCCTGAACCAACTGGCTGTCACCAAGATCATCCAGTTCATCCAGCACGTCCTTTAGCAAAGCCTCGGCGTTGATTTCGCCCAACACCGCGGGGGTTTCGCGCACTGCCACAGCCCCTCCGCCAAAGGGTTCGATCCCAAGGCCGAGATTTTGCAGATCATCCGCCAGCGCCAACAAACGGGCGGCGTCCCCTTCGGACAGCTCGACGATTTCAGGGATCAGCAACGCCTGCGCTGCGACGCCGGTTTCAGCCATCTGCGCCTTGAGCCGTTCATAAACCAACCGTTCGTGGGCTGCATGCTGATCCACAATCACCATGCCCGTTTCGGTTTGGGCCACGATGTAGTTTTCGTGCACCTGCGCCCGCGCAGCCCCCAAAGGCAACGCTTCGGCATGCACTTCGGGGTCTTCAATCACAGGCTCAACCCGCGCGGAATAATCCCGCGCCATATCGGCAAATCCGGCCTGAGGCGCCTGCGCCTCATAGTTCGCCCGCATCGCCCCCATCGAAGGTCGATCCATCTGACACCTCGGCGCAACCGGCGCTTCTGGCCGCATCGCACCCAGAGTCGCCCCCGCCACGGTCGTTGACGCCCGATGCCCCGCATTCGCCAATGCGTGACGCAATGCTGATACGATCAACCCACGCACGATACCGGGTTCGCGAAAGCGCACCTCGGACTTGGCCGGATGCACGTTCACATCCACCAAATGCGGATCGCAATCCACGAACAACGCCACCGCAGGATGTCGATCCCGCGACAGGAAATCCGCATAGGCCCCGCGCAAAGCCCCGTAGAGCAGCTTGTCCCGAACCGGACGCCCGTTGACGAAAAGGTACTGTGCCACCGACGACCCCCGCGAATAGGTCGGCAAGGCCGCATAGCCCGTCAGCCGGAACCCTTCGCGCTCTGCATCAATCTGCAACGCATTCTCGGCAAACTCCGCCCCGATCACCCGCGCAAGCCGCCGGTGCAGTGCATCAAACAGATCGCCCTGTTCGGGATCGGCGCGGAAGGTAATACGCCCCTCACCGCCGCCCGACACGTCGCGCAGCACAAAACCCACAGACGGTTCGGCCATCGCCAGCCGTTTGATCACATCGCCAATCGCCTGCGCCTCGGCCCGATCCGAACGCATGAACTTTAACCGAGCGGGTGTTGCGTAAAACAGATCGCGCAACTCAACCACGGTGCCCTTCGATAAGGCCGCTGGTTTTATCGCCGACATATCCCCGCCCGACACGGAAATTACAGCCCCTTCACCCCCGTCAACACGGCTGGTGATCGTTAACCGCCCTACAGCACCAAGCGACGGCAACGCCTCACCTCTAAACCCGAAGGAGTGAATATCGA
>CAYZAY010000036.1:0-20949 GCA_964476515.1 uncultured Rhodobacterales bacterium | reverse complement strand
ACGAAAGGCCGCCTAAATGAACTGAGAGACCGGAACGCAAACGCGACAAGTCCATTGCGCGGCCTCCAATTTGGCGATCAACTCAAGCTCTTTGGGTGGCAGGGTTGGCAGCGATTTCAACCGCTCGGCCAGGGCTGCATAATCAGGGTCCGCTATCAGGCGGTCTCGGGTGGCTTTATGGGCGACGACGGCTTCTTCGTGTAGGCGACTGATCTCAGGGTCGGATTTCAACTCGTCCAAGGCCGCGTTCAGATCAGGCAGGTAGCGATGGATCGAGTGATCCTCCCACCCTTGATCGTTCCGCTCGCGCCAATCGCTATCGTCGAAGTTACGGTTCTCGCGGTTCACATCCCCGCGGTCGTTTTTGACCAGATAGCTATCCAAGGACCGAAGCGCGTAGTGGTTCAAGGACGCAAAATTTCGCCCGCCCTTGGTTGGGAACTTGCGAATACGGCGTTTGTTTTCAGCCATCTTGAACTTGAACGGTACGTCGCGACCAGACCCATCGGTCCAATCGGGACGGCGGTTCTTTGATAGGATCGAGCGAAAAAACGGGCGGTGGGCACCGTAGTAGTGCAGGGGGATATCCCTGCGGATCAGGGTTTTAACCTCTTGTGCGGTTTCGTCGTTCCATATGTCGGGATTGTGGGACAGGTTGAACTGCTCAATCACCGGACGGTCTTCAAACTGATCTACACCGCCGTTCGCCATAAACTGGAAGGTGATGCTGATCGCGTGGGGGTCGCCGCAAGCGTCGATCAAGGCCGGAATGGTGTGATCGCCTACATGGATGTTCAGGAATTCGTCCACATCCGCTATCCAGACCCAGTCGGCATCGCGCACAATGTCCTGTTGGGCGGCATCCTTCAGCGCTTCCATCTGGTAATTGCGACCCTGAGCAGGATTGGGTAAGTGAATGACCCCGCCACGTTCGGCTAAAGCGTCCAACAAAGTGTCCGTTCCGTCGGTGCAATCATTTGAATAGAAAAGAAAATCCGTTACCCCAAGCAAACGGTTAAAGGCGATCCATTCCAAAAGGAACGGGCCTTCGTTTTTCACGCAAGTGACTGCGGTTATGCGCATGGTGCCACCATCTGGCGGAACTGCCCCATCGGGATACCTACTGACTGCTCGAAACGCGCCCGTTTTCGCGGCGCTTTATTGTTGCACAGACAATGCCACGCGGTGGATTCGCGGTCAACGTTACGCAGAGATGGTTAACAGCCGCTAAGCATCTTCATGCGGAGGAATAAGGACAAAATTGCCGATGTGGCTTTTCTCCATGAATTCCTGTTGTGCGGTCGCGATGTCTTTCAGCGGAAATGTTTTGGCCAAAAGCGGACGGATCTCACCGCGTTCGATGTACGAAATCAGGTTTGGAAAGACCGGTTCATCCCAAGCCGTGCAGCCGATTAGGCGAATGTCTTTCAGGTACATGTCCCGCATGTCCAGAGACACAATCGGACCGGCAATCGCACCCGAAGACACGAAGCGACCACCTCGTTTCAGGACCTTGAGCATGGACGGAAACCCATCCCCTGCCACGTTATCGACCACAACATCGACGCTGCTTTCACCCAGTTCGGCGACAAGATCAGCGTTGCGGTCAAGCACGATATCCGCACCGATTTCACGCAGCATGTCCATTTTCGCTTCACTGGTGATGGCAACCACCTTTGCACCGCGACGTTTGGCAAGTTGGACGGTCGCAGACCCGACGCCGCCGGACGCCCCAGTAATCAAAACGGTCTCGCCTTTTAACAGGCCAACACGGTGAAGCATGTTTTCCGATGTCGCGTAGGCACAAGGAATGGTGGCCAGTTCCGCGTCGGACCAGTCGTAATCAACTGCAAAAACATCGGATGCTGGGACTTTGACGTATTGCGCAAAGGCCCCGTCAAAATCGGACGCCATCCAGATGTTGTCCATCACGTCATAGCCGTTCGGGCGCATGCAGGCGCGGACAAGAACACGTTGCCCTATGCGGCTTTGGTCTACACCTTCACCGCAAGCAATAACCTCACCACAGCAATCGGTGCCCTGAATCAACGGAAACGGAGTCGCTTCATTCCAACCGCCATCGGCCTTTTGTTCACCCGCAATAGCCTGATCATCAGCCGTGCTACCGGTGTCGCCAGTCACGGCTGAAGAGTACCAGCCCAGCCGCGTATTAATTTCGGTGTTGTTCACCCCAGCGGCAAGAACTTTCAGCAAGACCTCTCCCGCAGCAGGAACGGGTGTTGGCACATCGCGGTAGTCCAGCATGTCATAGCCTCCGTTTCCGGTGGTCACGACGGCTTTCATAGTGGCTGGGATGGTGGTCATGTTCGCCTCATGTTGTTGCCGCAACACTTGGACGGATTTTTCTGCTTGTCCAGCGAGAATGGTGCTAGCCTGATGTCTAACAGGGGGGAGCATGCAATGATTAATTGGCTGAAACGATACCACATTCCAATCGACACAATGGGCGGACTTATTGCGACAGGCATTACCATAGGCGCATTTGTCATCGCTTATGGGTAATATGTTACCCAATCGCGGATCGAAAACGAGCGGCAAGCCAAGCAAGCCTATTACCACTTTATGGAAATTTCGATGAACAACCCGCTTTATTCAAAACCGGGGTTGCGAGACAAGCCGTTGACGGACCTCGAATACGAAGGGTTTTATTGGTATATGCAAATTATGTCACAGACCTTGGAGCAGGTCTTTGAATTCGTACCAAACGAAGACAGTTGGAACTACAATGCGTTGCTGCAATTCCAATTGCATTGTGGCTACTTCACAAGCGTAGACTATGTGCCGGAGTTGCACTCACAGCACTTTCAGAAACTCGTGGAAGAGGCCATCGACATGGAATACGAATGGGCAGAGGAAAACGATATCCCTGACGACGAAACCTGTGTGTTGGAATGAGGCTTAGAAAAACGCCTGCAAGCCAGTTTGCGCACGCCCAAGGATAAGCGCGTGCACGTCGTGGGTGCCCTCGTAGGTGTTCACCGTTTCAAGGTTCATCATATGACGGATGACCTGAAATTCTTCGGAAATGCCGTTGCCGCCGTGCATATCGCGAGACACTCGGGCGATGTCCAAAGCCTTGCCACAGTTATTGCGCTTCATCATGCTGATCATTTCAGGCGCGGCGTCTGCGGCGTCCATCAAGCGGCCCACTTGTAGCGATCCTTGGATGCCCAACGTGATCTCGGTCTGCATGTCCGCCAATTTCTTTTGGAACAATTGGGTCTGCGCCAGCGGGCGGTTGAACTGTTTGCGATCAAGGCCGTACTGACGCGACGCGTGCCAACAGAACTCAGCTGCGCCAAGGACACCCCAGCTGATGCCGTAACGGGCACGGTTGAGACACCCGAACGGACCTTTGAGACCCTGAACGTTTGGCAAAAGCGCGTCTTCTCCAACATCGACGCCATCCATGACGATCTCACCAGTGGTTGAGGCACGCAGCGACTGTTTGCCTTGGATTTTTGGCGCGGAAAGACCGGCCATTCCTTTTTCAAGAACGAAGCCACGGATTTTACCACCATGTGCTTCTGATTTGGCCCAAACCACGAAAACATCCGCAAACGGGCTGTTTGAAATCCACATTTTCGAACCGGTCAGCTTGTAGCCATTGTCCGTCTTAACGGCGCGGGTTTTCATGCCCGCAGGGTCTGACCCCGCATCCGGTTCCGTCAGACCAAAGCAACCGATCAGTTCGCCCGAGATCAGACCGGGTAGATACTTTTGACGCTGTTCTTCGCTGCCGTATGCATAGATCGGATAGATCACGAGGCTCGATTGAACCGACATCATTGAACGATAACCACTGTCGACCCGCTCAATTTCGCGCGCGATCAGACCGTAGGACACGTAGCCAGCGCCCAATCCGCCGTATTCTTCAGGAACCGTGACACCAAGTAAGCCTGCTTCGCCCATCAGGGGGAACAGTTCGGGCGCCGCTGCTTCTTCGGCATATGCCTTAACAACCCGAGGCTGCAGTTCCGTTTGCGCGAACTGACGCGCTGCATCACGCAGCATCCGTTCGTCTTCGGTCAGTTGCTTTTCAAGACGAAGAGCATCTTCCCAATCAAAAGTCGAAAGATCTGGCTGGTCCTTGGCGCGGAGCTTTGGTGCGTCGGTCATGGTATTCTCCTTGGTATGAGGGCGAACCTACGGCGATAAATCCGATCCATCAACGCGAAGATTGCGCTACCACCAAGAATTTGATCAAATATACGCAACGTTTATTGGGTGCCTTGCGTTTTCCAACGCTGATGCGCATTACTTGACCGTTCCAATTGGAGGGATGATGGATCGTTTCGATAATATCCCCGAGACTGCATTGCAGTGGCACCTTGAAGGCAAGGGGGCCGCGCTGGCGACCGTTGTTCAGACATGGGGAAGTGCGCCTCGTCGGGTCGGCAGCCAGCTTGTGGTCAGCGGCGACGGTAAGATCGAAGGGTCGGTTTCAGGTGGTTGTGTAGAAGGCGCGGTGGTGACTGAATCCTTAGATGCATTGGAAGACGGGCAACCCAGAATGTTGGAATATGGCGTCACCGATGGGGATGCTTTTGCGGTCGGTTTGGCATGTGGGGGAACAATCCGGATATGGCTTGAACCGATTGGCAAGGCTCTTCCGGTTGCTGATCTTGAAGCATTGGTGGCACAGCGCACGGCGCGCAAGGCCGTTGGTTATCAGTGCAATGTGGAAACCGGCGAGCGTCGCATAATTTCGCCCGAAGACTTCCCTGATCGTTTTCGGGCAGATCGTTCCGGCTATGAAGACGACGAGGTGACTTTTGTTACCATCCACAACCCACCGCTTAGGCTTGTCGTCGTCGGTGCAGTTCATATTGCGCAGGCATTGGTCCCAATGGCGCGGATCGCTGGTTACGACCCGTTTATCGTCGATCCACGAGTAGCCTTTGCATCCGATGATCGGTTCCCCGGCGAAACGCTTCTTCACGATTGGCCAGATGACGCGTTGGATGCAGTGGGGTTGGATGCCCGAACGGCTGTGGTTCTTCTGACCCACGATCCAAAGCTGGACGATCCAGCAATCCATGCGGCGCTAAAATCAGACGTGTTTTATATCGGAGCACTTGGATCAAAACGAACCCACGCAAGTCGCGTTGATCGTTTGGAAACTGCTGTCTTTGGAAAAGATGATATCGCCCGAATTCACGGCCCCGTCGGGTTGGATATCGGCTCCAGCGGTCCGGCTGAAATTGCCTTGTCCATTCTTGCTGAAATGACGTCAGTCTTGCGGAAATCATCGTGAAGTTCGGGTCAGTTCCAACATCGTCAGCGGTGGGTGCCACGCTGGCGCATTCTCTTATCGTGAACGGCAAACGTATCCGCAAAGGGGCGGTTCTTTCGGTCAGCGATGTCAAAGCGCTATCGAAGAGCGGCGTTGAGGAAATTGTGGTCGCTAGGCTTGAGACTGGCGACATTTCTGAAAACCAAGCAGCGACCCGCTTGGCTGGTGCCATTTTTGCTCCTCAAAATCACGGGCTAACCATCACAGAGGCCTTCACTGGTCGCGTAAACCTCGTGGCCACTGGCGCAGGCGTTGTTCGGGTGGATGCGCAAAAGATTGCAGCGTTCAACAGCGTGAACCCGATGATCACGATCGCGACCGTGCCCGATTACCATTTGATCGATGCTGGAACTATGCTGGCAACGATCAAAATCATCTCGTTCGCTGTGCGCGAAGATGACGTAGACGCAGCAAGAAACTTCATCGACGGGGCGATCACGGTTGCCCAGCCAAAGTTAAGAACCGCGCGTTTGATCGTGACTGAAATCGAAGGCGTTAAGTCAGAGAAAGGCATCGGCGCAATTCGGGATCGCTTGGCGCGCTGGGGTGTGGAGCTGGTCGATATCCACCACTGCGCCCATCGCAGTTCGGATATAACCGATGCGCTGGCCAATTGCGCGGAAGACCTTGTTCTTATCCTCACAGCCTCGGCGACGTCGGATATCAACGATATAGCACCGGCTTCTGTAGTGGCGTCTGGGGGTGGGATCGAAAGATTCGGTATGCCTGTCGACCCGGGCAACCTGTTGTTTTTCGGCGAGCTTGGCACAGCAAAAGTCATCGGACTTCCTGGCTGCGCGCGATCACCTGCGTTGAACGGAACGGATTGGGTGTTGGCACGGGTTGCCTGTGGGCTACCTGTCACCGGTCAAGACATCGCCGCAATGGGGGTGGGTGGATTGCTCAAAGACATTCCGACACGACCATACCCAAGAAACCGCAAACCCAAGTAAAAACGCCGCCCAGTCAGGCGGCGTTGAAACTTTTACAGTCCAAGTAAACTTACTTGGGCAGCGGACCGATCATCATAACCATCTGACGGCCTTCCATCTTGGGCATGTTTTCGACCTTGCCCGTATCTTTGATGTCTTCGGCAACACGCTCTAGCAATTCGCGTCCCAGATTGATGTGGGCCATCTCACGACCGCGGAAACGAAGGGTCACTTTGACCTTGTCGCCGTTGTTCAGGAATTTAACCACGTTCCGCATCTTCACCTCATAGTCATTGGTGTCGGTGTTGGGGCGGAACTTGACCTCTTTAACCTCAATAATTTTTTGCTTTTTCCGGGCCTCGGATTCACGCTTTTGCGTTTCGTATTTGAACTTGCCGAAATCCATAATTTTGCAAACAGGCGGCGTGGCGTTAGGGGAAATCTCAACTAGGTCAAGACCAGCCTCATCAGCAAGCTGCATTCCCTTTGCAGGGTGCACAACGCCAACGTTTTCGCCTTCGGCGCCGATCAGGCGGATTTCGGGGGCACGGATGTTCTGGTTTACGCGTGGGCCGGTATCACGTTGCGGCGGCGCGTTATGAGGTCTGCGAGCTATCGGTTTCTTCCTTCAGTTGTGGATATACGATTGGCGCAATTTATGCTGCGCCATAGGCTGATACAAGCGGTTAATAGGGGCTTAAAAGGTAAAGAACCCCTGAATTTACGGCAATCAGCGATATTTCTTGTCCAGCCGAGCAATATCCGCCGGTCCGAGAATCGTGCCATCCGGCATCTCGGACAGCGCGGCCGTGACCACAACGTTGGCAAGCTCGTCTGCTGTGGTGCCAATGAAAGGAAGAATGCGGTAGGCAAGTCTCCCCAGCGTGTCCCCGAAGCCTTTGTGATTTTCGGGTCTGATCGGAATGATCATGCCCGGACGGTAAGAGATTTTATTGGGAAATTCGGACCCCATCAGCAGCTTTTCCGCACGACCTTTGGCGTTCAGCGCTTTGTACCAGCTTTTTTCAGACTGCGCCGCACCGGACGCCGAGAAATGGCAGATATGCGCGTTTGGATTGGCTGATTTTAGAGCGGTCAGAACGTTTTCTAAATAGGTGACGGTGATCTTTTCGTATGCGTCGCGATCGACCGTGTGGGCGTAGGTCGCGATGCAGTGAAACAACGTATCGACCCCCTGCATATGAGGCTCCAAAGACGTAGGATCTTCGAAATCTACGTCCAGAACCTCGGTCAGTTTGGCATGCGCCAGACCGGTCGTTTTGCGCGATAGTGAGGTAACCTTTGTGATCCACTCATCAGCCAGCAGACGACGAAGCACTGATCCTCCGACCATTCCTGTTCCACCAGTGACAACAACGTGCATGGGGTTCCTTTCGACGTTCCCATGCAAGGTACGTCCGATGGGGCAACTTTCATGGTCATAACTGACTGCAAATTAAAGCCAGTACCAGTAAAAGCGCCCCTAGTCCAGGAACGCCTTTTCAACCACGTACTGCGCAGGCTTTGAGTTCGCGCCTTCTTCAAGGCCGTACCCTTCGAGCATTTCCTTGATTTCAAGGTTGAACGCCAGATTGCCACAGACCATCGCGCGGTCTTCGTCCGGATTGATCGGCGCAACGCCGAGGTCCTTAAACGCGTCGCCCGATCTCATCAGGTCAGTGATCCGGCCCATTTTAGCGGTCTCTTCGCGGGTGGTGGTCGGGTAGTATTTGATCTTCTTCCAGAAGCCTTCACCGATCACCTCGTTAAGAAGCTCATCGTCTTTCAGAGCCTCGATCAACTCGCTGCCATAGGTTAGTTCACCAGCTTCACGGCAGGTATGGGTGATGATGACCTCGTCATAGTCTTCATAGGTCTGCGGTTCTCGTAGCAGCGATGCAAATGGCGCAAAGCCGGTGCCGGTGGCAAAGAACCAGATACGTTTGCCGGGGATCAATGCATCATGCACCAGCGTGCCAACCGGCTTGGGGCGCAGGATGATTTCGTCACCGATCTGGATGTGCTGTAACCGTGACGTCAGCGGGCCGTCCTGAACTTTGATCGAATAGAATTCTAGCTCTTCGTCCCACGAAGGCGATGCAATCGAATAGGCCCGCAACAGAGGCTTTTGCTTGCCAGTCTTCGGGTTCACATCACCCATCAGGCCGATCATCACAAATTCACCCGAGCGGAAACGCATCGACGCAGGACGCGTACAGCGGAACGAGAACAGGCGGTCCGTGTAATGTTTAACTTCGGTTACGGTTTGTGCGTCCGGCAATGCAGGCGCTTTAGGTGCGGGAGTCGCTTCGACTTGGGTCACAGGTGTTTGCTCGGTCATATCAAAACAGGGGCGTTGCCCCTCCATCTATCATCTGGTTTCGGGATTTGAAGGAATATCTGGTTTGCGTCTTTGACATGTCGCAAACCAGAAAAGTGTTTCAGCCTCTCATTCGGGCTTGATAATCATGCGCTTTCCAGTCAGCGCGGAAGATCCAATCGGCCTCTGGCTGACGCTCGGCTAGCTCATCGCTAATCTCAACCTCATCAAACCCACAACGGCGCGCCATTGCGTATTGATCCGAGATCACATGACCCTTGGCCCGAAGACGGCCCATATAGCCCATGCGACGTAGCTGTCGCGCGGTGGTGAAACCACGACCATCAGCCGAACTTGGGAAGTCGATGCGAATGACTTCGGCGGTAGATAGATGCCCGGAAAGCTGAGATGCAGCCACGTCCGACGGCACATCCAGTGCCGCAATATCATTTGCTGCTTCGCCAAAAGGGATGAATGCGACATCGAGGTCTTCGCCACGAAAGCCTTTATCGTTAATAATAACGCTCATACCGTTTCTCCGTCGCGGACCACTTTGTCGTTGCCAAGGTGGATGCCACATTCAGTTTTTTCCAACCCGCGCCAGCGACCTGCACGTGCATCTTCTCCGGCTTTAACTTCGGATGTGCATGGCTCGCAGCCGATTGATGGGTAGCCCTTTTCGATCAGCGGATGCTTGGGCAGATTGTTCGCTTCCATATAGGCAGCGATGTCTTTGATGCTCCAGTCTGCCAGCGGATTGACCTTGATACGACCGGTCGCTTCTTCCGCTTCAAAGAAATCCAGTGCCGCACGCGTGCCGGACTGGAACCGTTTGCGGCCCGTAACCCAACTATCAAACCCTTCAAGAGCGCGGTTAAGCGGGCGGGTTTTGCGCAAAGCACAACAAGCACTGGTGCTTTTCAGATGCAAATCACCTTTAGGATCACGTGCGTTAACCTCGTGCTCGTCAGGGCGAATGATCCGAACATTCCAAAGGCCAAGCTCAATCGTCAGTTGGGCTTGATAGGCCAGCGTCTCTGGGAACAGCATTTCGGTGTTCAGAAAAATCACTGGCGTTGATTTGTCGATGATCGACACCATGTGCAACAGCACAACTGAATCTGCCCCGAAGCTTGAAACCATAGCGACACGGCCAAAGTCAGGACCGTTTAAGCTAGCCTTCAAAACCGTGCGTGCGCCGGCTGTTTTGTAGCGCGCATTCAGTTCGGCTGCTTTGTCTTGCAAAGGCGTCAGCGCTTCTGGTGCTTTGCCCAATGTTGGCGTGGTGCGGGTGAATAGAAAATCATGCTGCATGGGATTTAGCCTCTGGGTACAGGGCGGATTTGAATGGGGCGGCGCCCAAACGGCGATAGGTTTGAAGGAACGTTTCGTCCCTGTCATGGCGTACCGCTAGATACGCCGCGACGAGCCGCTCAATCGCTGGCAGGATTTCACTTGCTGAAAAGCCGGGGCCAGCGCGTTCTCCAATGGTTGCTGTTTCGGTCGCATCACCACCAAGCGTGATCTGGTAGTTTTCAACGCCCGCACGATCAAGACCGAGGATGCCGATGTGACCAACATGGTGGTGCCCACAGGCATTGATGCAGCCCGAGATTTTGATCTGAAGATGCCCGATATCATGCTCAAGCTTCAACTCGTCAAAGCGGGTAGCGATGTCCTGAGCAATCGGGATTGAACGGGCTGTTGCCAGCGCGCAATAGTCCATTCCCGGGCACGCAATGATGTCCGAAATCAAACCGATGTTGGCGGTTGCCAATCCAACCTGAGACAGCTCGGCGTGGATCTGTGGAAGATCGGACATGTGAACGTGAGGCAGGATAATGTTCTGTTCATGGCTGACGCGAAGTTCATCGTGGCTAAAGCGTTTTGCCAGTGAGGCCATTACGCGCATTTGCTCGGACGTTGCATCACCCGGGGTTTGACCATGTGCCTTTAGGCTGATCGTCGCGATGGCATACCCTTCGGCGCGATGGGGCGTCAGGTTGGTATCAGCCCAGCTGCGGAACACAGGATCGTTCTTGTAGGCGATCTCATAGGCATCAACAGGACGGTTCACGTACACAGGCTCAGCGAAGGCGTCTTCGAACTGCGCAAGATAATCCTGATCAACGCCTTTGAACTCACCCTTCACCTGCGCAAATCGCCCGCCCACCAACTCACGGATCTTGTCGATGCCGTGTTCGTGCACGGTGATCTTGATCCGCGCTTTGTATTTGTTGTCGCGACGGCCGATTTCGTTCCAGACGCTGACGACAGCCTCCAGATACGGCAGCAGGTCTTCAGCAGGCAGGAAATCAACCAGCACTTTGCCAATCATCGGTGTGCGACCAAGGCCGCCGCCAACGATAACCTCGACGCCCAGCTGATCATCGCGCTCAACAATCCGAAGCCCGATGTCGTGTGCTTTGATGACGGCACGGTCATTTGCGCTTCCGGTGATGGCGATTTTGAACTTCCGCGGCATGAATTGGAATTCAGGATGGTCTGTTGACCACTGCCGGATCAGTTCGGCTACTGGACGCGGATCAGCCAATTCATCCGCTGCGGCACCTGCGAAATGATCAGCGGTCACGTTGCGGATCGTGTTGCCCGATGTTTGGATCGCGTGCATCTGCACATCCGCCAAAGCGTCCAGGATATCTGGCACGTCTGACAGCGTGGGCCAGTTGAACTGGATGTTCTGACGGGTGGTGAAGTGGCCATAGCCTTTGTCCCAAGTGTCGGCGATATGCGCGAACTGGTTCATCTGGCTGCTCGACAGCGTTCCATAAGGAACGGCAACGCGCAGCATATACGCGTGCAGCTGCAGATAGAGACCGTTCATCAGGCGCAATGGCTTGAATTCGTCTTCGGTCAGTGCGCCGGAAACACGACGTTCCACCTGATGGCGGAACTGGCGGTTGCGTTCAGCGACGAATGCCGCGTCGAAATCGGAATATTTATACATGTGCCCAGCCCTCTTGCTTGCCGTGGCGATAGTTCGAAGGTCCGGTGCGGCGGAAATCTTCGCGAAAATGGGTAACTTCAGGGCCGTCTGGACCCTCTTTGACGTCGGACAGGTAAACTCCGACGACTTCACCTGACTGGATGCTGGCATCCAACAGGCGAACCTGAGCGTCAGCTTCGTCGGTCAGTACCTCGGCATCTTTAAGACAGCGCGACCACATGCCCTTAGCCGTCATGTAAACAACGTCACCCTCAAGTAGGGCGTTGGCGGTGATGACCTTTGGCAAGAACGGGCGCGACATGGCGGCTTCCTTCAGTTGGGTGTTTGACTTGTCGTGCAATTTAGGAAATATTCCCCTAATTCGGCTAGTATCTGGAGCAAATAAGGAAAATTGTTCCTCTAAACTGACCGATGCGAACGTAAAACTGAAAATAGCGGAGAATGCGGAATGTCCGTCCGAATAGATGAGATCGACCGGAAAATCCTTGCAGAGCTGCAACGCGACGCAAGCATGTCACTGGATGAAATTGCGCGCAAAGTTGGCTCTTCAAAGACACCAGTGTGGAATCGGATTCGCAAATTGCGGGACGCTGGAATCATCAAACAACAGACGGTTTTACTAAACGCCGAGGCGCTGGGATTGGACGCCTGTTTCTTCGTTCTGATCCGCACCAGTGAACACGAAGCGGACTGGCAGGCGAAATTTCTGAAAGCCCTGCAGGATCGCCCCGAAGTGCTAGAGGCGCACCGTCTTGCGGGGGACATCGACTATATCCTGAAGGTTCAAGTCAAAAACGCGCGGGCGTATGACGTGTTTTACCAAGCACTGATATCCGAGGTTAAGGTCCACAACGTTACGGCGCTTTTGTCGATGGAGGAAATCAAATCCACAACCATGTTGCCACTGGATTTGGTCTAACCCTTTTGAACCATCAATCGTTCAAGCCCATGAAAATGATAAAGATTTGCGTACTTGGGAAGCTCAGCAATAGTCATATTCGGGCACCGTTCAAATAGCACGCGGATGGCAATCTGAAGCTCTAATCGGGCAAGTGGCGCGCCGACGCAGAAATGCAATCCGCCGCCAAATGTTGCGTGTGTCGGATTGAGACGCGCCGGATCAAACATCGCAGGATCATCCCAATCTCTTTCATCGCGACCCGCATGTCCAAGCATCAGCGCGATCTGATCGCCGCGTTGAAATGTGTGGCCAGCAATCTCAACCGGTTCGTAGGCATATCGTGTGAACACGTGCAGAGGCGGGTCGAAACGAAGAATTTCTTCTACCGTGTTTTCAACGGTGTCGGCCGATGTCCATTTAGCGTCAATACTATGATCCAAAAGGGTTTTTATACCATTTCCGATTGTGTGAACGGTCGCCTCGTGGCCTGCGTTCAAAAGCAGAATACATGTCGTGATCATTTCATCCGACGTAAGCTTTTCACCATCTTCGCCAGCGCGGATAAGTTCCGAGATCAGATCGTCGCTGGGCGTCTTACGTCGCTTTTCGATGTAACCGCGCATGAAATCCGTAAACTCGACCGAGGCTTTGACCGCAGCGTCTTCAATCTCTCGCGTGCGCCGCGCTTGATACATTGACACCATAGCGTTGGACCAAGACAGCAATTGCTGCGCCATATCTTCGGGTACACCAAGCAAACGGCAAATGACGATCACCGGAATGGGTTGGCCGTAATATTCAATCAGGTCAAAGGGTTCGTCGGGAAACTGATCGATCAGTTGGTGACACAAAGCTTCAATATTCGGGGCCATCGAGCCAATTTGACGGGATGTGAACGCCCGCAGTACCAAGCGACGTAACCTTGTGTGTCTTGGCGGCTCAAGCTCAAGCATCGAATGGGCTTCGATGTCGTAAAACGGTTGTAGTCGTGCGGGGATGGTTGGTGCGTCCTCGGCAGGCACTTCGCGGCCAAAGCGACGGTCTTTCAGAATGGCGTTCGTGACATTCGATGCCAAAACGGCGACCATTTCATAGTCTTTCCAATAGACCATCGGCCCGGATTTGATCCATTCCACGTAGCGTGGATATGGATTTTGGGTAAATTTAGGATCTGTCGGGGACTGATGGACCGTCTTCATATGGACTCAGGCGCTTGCTTCTAGGGCGTTGATAATGCCGGAAAAATCCTTGGCCAAAAGGCTTGCACCGCCAACCAATGCGCCGTCAACGTTATTCAGGGCAAAGATTTCGGCTGCGTTGCTTGGCTTCACCGACCCGCCATATAACAGGCTCATGCCGTGGGCTTCTGTGGTTTCGTTGTGGGACGCCAAAAATCCGCGAATGAAAGAATGTGCCTGTGAAATTTCCTCAAAGCTGGGAATTTTGCCAGTGCCAATTGCCCATACCGGTTCGTAGGCGACAACGGTGTTGTCGGCCAGGGCGCCATCAGGGACCGAACCGGCCAGCTGTTTGGCAAGCACTTGATTTGTTTCGTCATTTTCGCGTTGCTCTAGCGTTTCACCAACGCAAATAACTGCAATTAAGCCTGTGTTCCATGCCGCCAGAACTTTGTCGTGGACCTGTTGATTTGTCTCGCCGTGATCGGTGCGGCGTTCCGAATGACCAAGGATCACATAAGTAGCGCCTGCGTCTTTCAACATTTCAGCCGATGTGTCACCGGTGTGTGCACCAGCTTCCGCCGCATGACAATCTTGACCACCAATCGCGATATTACCTTCAATATCAGCAGCTTGCGCAACAAGTGTGGCGGGGGGGCAGATCAGTATATCGACCGCTGAATTCGCATGCGAACTTGCAAGCGTCCGGATTTCATCAAGCGAGGCCTTCACCCCGTTCATCTTCCAGTTTCCGGCGGCGAGTTTTCTGGGCATGCGATCCTCCTTGAATACTGGCTAAATCGATGACGCCAGAGCCGTAGAAGGTCAAGGTCCGTGAAGTCGCGGGACGCAGTAATCGCGACGTAAACTTAGGGCTTTTTACGAAGATTGTTCGCTTTGTAGTTCGTCTATATCTTTGAATTTAATAGATTCACCACACCCGCAAGCGTCGGAAACGTTCGGGTTGCGGAACTTGAAACCGCTTTCCAGCAGCGAAATTTCGTAGTCGATTTCTGTGCCGAGAAGAAACATCTGTGCCATGGGGGCAATCATGACCCGTGCGCCATCCTGTTCGACCACTTCGTCGTTGGGATCAGTGTCGGCGACATAGTCCATTGTGTATTCCATGCCAGCACAGCCGCCTTTTTTGACGCCAATGCGAAGACCCGAGTGGCCTTCTTTATCCATCAGTTTCTTGATCTGCGCCGAAGCGGCAGAGGTCATTGTGACGGCTTGCTTTCCTGGAATACCGAACATTTGTTCTTTCCTTTCAGCGACTTACATAAAGCCGAGTTCTAGGCGTGCTTCGTCGGACATCATGTCCATGCCCCAGGGTGGTTCCCAGGTCAGCTCGACTTCGACATTCTGAACGCCAGCAACCGGAGCGACGGCATCCTGAATCCAGCCTGGCATGTCGCCAGCTACAGGGCAACCTGGTGCCGTTAGGGTCATCATGATCTTCACAAGATTTACACCATTGATATCAATGGTGTAGATCAATCCGAGATCATAAATATTCACCGGAATTTCCGGATCATACACGGTGCGGCAGGCCTCGATGACCTGATCGTATAAAGGGTGATCAGTTGTGGAAGGGGCGATTAGCGGTGCGCCTTCTACGGGATCGGTTGCCTGACTCATTTGACGTCCTGTCTATTTCCTGAGTGATTATATAGGATATAGAATATGAAGCGTCCAGACCCTGACGTTTGATGACATTTGTAATATTTGTACATCGAAACGCTACAAATGCCTAAAGCGGCATGAGCCAAGAGTTTTTGATGCCTCCGGCGGGGATATTTCTGGTCAGAAGATGACGTGGATTGCGAAAGCCCCGCTGGCAGAGTATGCGGGGCGCTGTTGAATTTGAGGGGCTGAAATGCAGCAGTTTTCTTTTGATCTGAAAGCAACAGATGGCAAGGCACGGGCGGGTGTGATCTCGACCCCGAAAGGGGATATCCGGACCCCTGCTTTTATGCCGGTCGGAACGGCGGCCACTGTAAAGGCAATGATGCCCGAAAGCGTGGCATCGACCGGCGCGGATATTCTGTTGGGGAACACCTATCACTTGATGCTGCGCCCGACGGCCGAACGGATCGAGCGGTTGGGTGGACTGCACAAGTTCATGAACTGGGACAAGCCGATCCTGACGGACAGCGGCGGGTTTCAGGTGATGTCTTTGGCCGAGTTGCGCAAGCTGACCGAAGAGGGCGTGACGTTTAAGTCTCATATCGACGGGTCCAAGCACGTTCTGACGCCCGAGCGGTCAATGGAGATCCAGCGGTTATTGGGCAGTGACATTGTGATGTGTTTCGATGAATGCCCCGCACTTCCGGCAACGGACGAAGCTGTGGCAGAAAGCATGCGCCTGTCGATGCGTTGGGCCAAGCGGTCGCGCGAAGCTTTTGGCGATCGTCCGGGCTATGCCCTGTTTGGCATTCAGCAGGGTGGTGTCACACAAGATCTTCGGGCCGAGAGCGCCGAGAAGCTGCGCGAGATCGAGTTTGAAGGATACGCGATTGGCGGGCTTGCTGTCGGTGAAGGACAGGAAGCGATGTTTGGCGTGCTGGATTACGCGCCGGAAATGTTGCCCGAGAACAAGCCGCGCTATCTGATGGGGGTAGGCAAGCCCGATGATATCGTCGGTGCCGTAAAGCGCGGTGTTGATATGATGGATTGTGTGTTGCCGTCACGGTCAGGCCGGACGGGGCAGGTGTTTACGCGTCATGGTGTGGTGAACATCAAGAACGCGCGTCATCAGGATGATCCGCGGCCATTGGATGAAAACTGTAGCTGTCCCGCGTGTCTGAACTATAGCCGTGCTTATTTGCATCATGTGTTCAGGTCGCAGGAAATGATTTCAGGCATGCTGCTAACGTGGCACAATCTTCAGTACTATCAAGATATTATGAGCGGAATGCGCGGCGCGATTGCGGTTGGTGAGTTCGATGCATGGGAACAGGGGTTTCATGCAGATCGTGCTCAGGGCGATATTGATCGACTTTGATATTCTAAACGTTGCATGAACGCAGTGCAGCACGTAGCCTGTGGCTAACGTCGGAAAGTGTGGTGCGAGTGGGACTAGAAACAACTGAAATCCATTGGTCCAAGACCAGCGGCGAGAGTTTTGCGTCTGAAGCTCTGCAAGATTTCGTCGAGGCGGACCTCGTTGTTATTGGCGGTGGCTATACCGGCCTAAGCACTGCACTGCAGGCTGCCGAACGAGGTGCGAAGGTTGTCGTCGTCGAGGCCCGTTGCATTGGCTATGGGGGGTCAGGGCGCAATGTTGGTCTGGTGAACGCGGGGCTTTGGCTTCCTCCTGCGGGTATTCGCAAGGTGCTGGGCGACGGCATCGGTGATCGCCTATCTGGTATACTTGGTGGTGCGCCGGAAGTCGTTTTTGGCTTGATTGATAAGCATGGGATTGATTGCGCGCCGGTCCGTGCCGGATCGTTGCATTGCGCGCATTCGGTCAAAGGCTTTGACAGTTTAACGACCCGTCACCAACAAATGGAAGCGATTGGGGCGCCGGTTTCGTTGCTGAGCGCTGACGAAGTGGGTGAAAGAACCGGAGCTTCTGGATTGCATGGTGCGCTGTTTGATCCTCGGGCTGGCTCGATCCAGCCGTTGGCCTATGCCCAAGGCTTGGCCCGGGCGGCCAAAGAGCAGGGCGCGATGATTTGCGAGGAATCTCCGGCGCTTTCGGTTGGGTGGCAGGATGATTTGTGGGAAGTTGCAACTCCGACGGGGCTTGTGCGATCGTCTGCGATGTTGCTGGCAACAGATTCCTATCCTTTCGAAATGAGCTGGGTTCAGCCGTTCAAATCGGTGCCGGTTTTCTATTTTCAGGTCGCGACCGCGCCATTGTCAGCTGCACAGCAAGAAATTGTTTTGCCTGGCGGGGAAGGGTGCTGGGACACGGGGTTGGTGATGTCATCGTGGCGTCTTGATCACGAAGGACGGCTGATTATTGGCGGGATGGGGCAACTAGACCATGTAGCCAGTGGAGTGCACCGACATTGGGTTCAACGTAAAATCGGCAAACTATTTCCGACCCTTAAGGGGATCGATATCGAATGCCATTGGGATGGCCGCATTGGGATGACGCGGGAAAAGCTGCCTAAAATCTGGCGATTTGGTCCCGGGGCTTATGCGTGTTTTGGCTATTCTGGTCGCGGTATCGCGCCTGCAACAGTATTTGGGCAGCGGCTTGCGAACAGCATTTTGACCAAAGAAGAAAATGACCTGCCCGTCGTGCCGGTGAATGAAAATGTCACTAAGCACACCCAGTTAAAGGGTCTAGGTATTGAAGCCGGAGCGTCGCTTTTTCACTCCGTCGCAGACCGGTTCTGATTTATCCGAATAGGCAAAGGATTTGGGGCGTGGTTTGGCTTTTTACCGGCCTGCGCGTTGCTGGTGGCATATAGCCGTCAAGTCTTGTTTGCTGGACATTAGGGGGCAGAGTTGGGCAAGCTGGCGTCGGTAGAAAAGCTGAGAATTCATTGACCCATACAGAACTCCCGGAATTTGTGGAAATTGCAGACGGTTTGCCCGAAGCGTTGCGGGCCAAATTGCAGTTGGCGACCGGCGAAAAGCTTCGTTTGTGCTACCTGTCTTTGGCCAATGATGTGGCACGCGTTCAACATTTTTGGGCCCAAGGTAAGGGCGACCCGAGAAGCCAAAAGGCGACATATGCGGGCATGTTCTTTGAACTGGTTGATAAGCTTGGTGCACAAGGGCTGTTAATGTCTCTGTTCGATACCGAGCCACCGAAAGATCAAGCGGTCAAAATTGCAAAGATTGAACGCCAGCCGGAGGTTGGTGGCGGCAAATCAATTGTCGATCAGGTGATGGAGCATGTTGAAGAATTTCAGCCTCATCTGGTTGTGATTTCCCCAAGTATATCGGCAGAGATCATCCCACAGATCGTTCAGATTTGTCCGGCGGTTTATTACGCACACTCGCTATTCTGGCCGGACGGGAGGGATGCCAAAGGCGCATCTATCAAAAGCCGTCTTCGCGAGCTGGTTCGTAAGCGGCAAAACCGAAGAAATCTTGCCGGAATAAGCGGTATTCTTGCGCCCTCTGACATTGCTTTGCAGCAGACCTTGGGGCTGGTTGGTCGGGGGTTGCCCGTCGAAATATCACGCAACCAGTTTATCCTGACGCCTGAAAACATAAGTCCACAGAGCGCCAAGAGCCTGCTCTATATCGGCGAGTTTGAAGCCTAGTCTGGTGTTGATCTTTTGGTGGATGCGTTTGTTTCGGTCCGCAATGAAGTTTCGGACGCGTCGCTTACAATGATCGGTACGGGTGGCAAGAACGAAGATCTATCGGCGCTGGGTTTGCAGACCGATGGGTTGGATGTTCACGTCGGATACGATGGCGAAAGGATGCTGCGCGCCCTTCAAGCAGTAGGACTTGTCGTTGTTGCGGATTATTACACGGCGACGAAGGCACTACCGACCTATTTGCCAGAAGCACTGATCAGCGGTGTGCCTGCTTTGATCAGCACGTCTACACCGGCAACTGTTGAGCAAATGGCCCTTTGTGAA
The DNA here is from genome assembly GCA_964476515.1 of uncultured Rhodobacterales bacterium. Classification (GTDB taxonomy): domain Bacteria; phylum Pseudomonadota; class Alphaproteobacteria; order Rhodobacterales; family Rhodobacteraceae; genus JASMHC01. The sequence goes on along the minus strand of CAYZAY010000036.1, from coordinate 1,778 downwards.
ACCTTCAGGGCGGGGGATCGTGACGATCTGGTTCGACAATTAAAACGGTTGATGTCGGACGATCAAGCGTACCAAAAACTAAAGGACAATCTGCCAATGGACCCGACGCCCCATTATGACCGCTCTCAAAGCTGGGGTAGTGGAATCGCTAGGCTTTTGGCGGAAATATACGGCGTTCCTTCGGAAAATTAGCCGACAAGCGGCAATGATGTGGCTGATTGTTTCGTAAAATGGCCGGAATTCGCGCGATCTTAATGGATTGCGCAAGTTTGGCTTGAACTCCGTCTCTGCTAGCCCCATTTTTATGTCCATACCGGAGACGGAATGTGTTGCCATATTTGGGGCCGATCCGTTTTGCCTAACCAAGGATAAAACATGCAAGAGCAACTTAACGCTTCTTATCCAGTCCTGCCTTTGCGCGACATCGTCGTGTTTCCGCATATGATCGTACCGCTTTTTGTCGGTCGCGAAAAGTCGGTGAAGGCTTTGGAAGAAGTCATGCGCGACGACAAGCAAATCCTGCTGTCCAGTCAGATTGATCCAACCGAGGATGATCCGACGGAAGAGGGTATCTATCGCATCGGCGTATTGGCTAACGTTTTGCAGCTATTGAAGCTGCCTGACGGCACAGTGAAGGTTTTGGTCGAAGGCCAAGCCCGTGTCGAAATTACAGAATTCATAGAGAATCCCGATTACTTTGAAGCCGCCGCGCGCGAGATTTACGAAGTGGCCGGTGATCTGACCGCCGTTGAAGCGCTTCTTGGGTCGGTTGGCGAAGAGTTTGAGCGCTACGCCAAGGTCAAAAAGAACGTCCCCGAAGAGGCTTTGGCCTCGGTCGCGGAAGCACAAGAACCGGGCAAACTAGCTGACCTTGTGGCTGGTCATTTGGGTGTTGAGGTTGACCAGAAGCAAGAGCTTCTTGAAACCCTGCCAATTTCCGAGCGTCTTGAGAAAATCTATGGCCTGATGCAGGGCGAAGTTTCGGTTCTGCAGGTCGAGAAAAAGATCAAGACCCGCGTGAAATCCCAGATGGAGCGCACGCAGCGCGAATACTATTTGAATGAGCAGATGAAGGCCATTCAGAAGGAACTTGACGATGGCGAAGAGGGCAGCAACGAGATTGCTGAACTTGAGGCAAAGATCGCTGAGACCAAGCTTTCGAAAGAAGCCAAGGAAAAGGTCGATGGCGAGCTGAAGAAGCTTAAGAACATGTCACCGATGTCAGCGGAAGCGACTGTCGTGCGCAACTACCTCGATTGGATCTTGTCGATTCCGTGGGGCACCAAATCCCGCGTGAAGAAAGACCTGAACCGCGCTCAGGATATCCTTGATGCGGATCACTACGGTCTGGACAAAGTGAAAGAGCGGATCGTCGAGTATCTTGCTGTTCAACAGCGCTCAAAGAAACTGAAGGGGCCTATCATGTGCCTCGTTGGTCCGCCCGGTGTTGGTAAGACATCGCTGGGTAAATCGGTCGCGCGGGCGACAGGGCGCGAGTTCATCCGCATTTCGCTGGGTGGCGTGCGCGACGAATCTGAAATTCGCGGTCACCGCCGTACCTATATCGGGTCGATGCCGGGGAAGATCATTCAGGCGTTGAAAAAGGCGAAAACAACGAACCCGCTAATCTTGCTCGATGAGATCGACAAGATGGGTCAGGATTTCCGTGGTGATCCGGCGTCAGCGATGCTTGAAGTGCTTGATCCGGAACAGAACAACACGTTCTCGGATCACTATCTTGAGGTCGAGTATGACCTGAGCAACGTGATGTTCCTGAC
>CAYZAY010000035.1:0-22936 GCA_964476515.1 uncultured Rhodobacterales bacterium | reverse complement strand
GGTCCACCAAGAGCTTCGAGAATGTGAAGTGTTGAAGAACCAAAACCGGCTTCGTTCAGGTAGGCGGCGATTTCAGAAACTGCGCCCCCGTCTCTTAGCAGGACAATTGCTTTCGCGCCTTCGGCCATGTGCGGGCGTAACCGTGTGTAAGGTGCAGCGTGAAGCCCGATGCAGAGTGTTTTATCGATTGGCCACCCAAGGCGCGAGGCAGCCAAGGAAAACGTCGATTGCGCTGGAAAAGCTTGCCAGTCTCCATCATCCAAGTGGCGTGTAATTACGCTTCCGGCCCCGAACCAAAACGGATCACCGGACGTCAGTACAGCAACCTTTTTCCCGCGCAGACCAAGAAGCAATTCGATCCCATCAGAAAATGGTACGGGCCATTCGATTAGCTCTGCGTTTGCGTCACCAAGCAAACCTAAATGCCTCGTCGGTCCCATGATGATATCGGCGGCACTAAGCGCATTGCGGCTTGCAACGCTTAACCCATCCGGTCCATCTTCGCCCAATCCGATTATGCTTAGCCAAGGAGTGTCACGCATGCGGCCAAACCTCCTGATACTTGGCGGAACTGTCGAGGCCAGCGCGCTCGCGAAGCGCGTGGCGGGCGTAGGTGTTCAGGCTTTGATGTCTTTGGCGGGTCGTGTTGAAAACCCCAAGCCACAGCCCGTTCCCGTCCGAGAGGGCGGATTTGGCGGGGCTGAAGGTTTCGCCAGTTTTCTTGCAGACAACGCTGTCACCCATGTGGTCGATGCGACCCATCCCTTTGCCGCGCAGATGAGCACAAACGCGGTTAAGAGTTGCGAAATGGCGGGTGTTCCGCTTGTTGCCCTGACGCGAAAGCCGTGGGTCACGGAAAGTGGGGATCGCTGGGTTGATGTGGCAAGTATCGGTGACGCGGCGGCTGCTTTGGATGCGCCCGCCAAAAGGGTTCTTCTGGCCATCGGGCGCATGCATTTGCATGACTTTGCGGGCAATCCACAGCACTCTTACCTTCTGAGGTTGGTCGACAATCCCACCTTTGACCTGCCGTTCCCGAACTGCGATGTGATCGTTGACCGCGGGCCGTTCAGCTTTGAAAATGACCTTGCGCTTTTGAAGCAATTCAAGATCGACCTGATCGTTTCCAAGAACTCGGGCGGGGGCGGTGCGCGCGCTAAAATTGATGCAGCCAGAGAGTTGGGGATCGAAGTCATAATGATCCAACGCCCCGACGTGCCCGCGCGAACCGAAGTTCACAGCGTGGACGAGGCTATGGATTGGATCGCGTCTCATGACACGGACCTTGGGGTATAGATCAACGGGGCGGCATTGCAGCGCTCGATGATCCGCGTTTTGGATGATCCAACAATAACCATGGTGCGCATGTCAGCCATATCGGCGGTCGTTTCATTCAAAGGACAGACTTTGATTGTTTCATCTGGCCGCGAAACATTACGTGCAAAAATCACTGGACGGTCATCGTCGCATTCGTCTTTCAGGATTTGCAGAGTCTTTTCAAACCCTTCCGGTCTGGACTTTGAGCGTGGATTATAAAACGCCATCGCGAAATCAGCCTGCGCCGCAAGACGTAGCCGCTTTTCGATGATGTTCCACGGTTTACGATTGTCACTTAGATTGATCGTGCAGAAATCGTGCCCTAGCGGAGCACCGGCGCGGGCAGACGCTGCAAGCATAGCGGTGATGCCGGGAAGAACCTGAATGTCCAGCTCTCGCCACGCGTCGGGTCCGGCCTCAACCGCTTCGAAAACGGCGGCTGCCATCGCGAAAACTCCGGGGTCACCGGACGATACGACGACAACGTTTTTACCTTCGACGGCCATTTCCAAAGCATGCTGTGAACGGTCAATCTCAACCCGATTATCGCTTGGGTGTAAAGTCAGACCTTCACGCGCAGCGACCCGTTCAACGTATGGGATGTAGCCAACGATGTCGGTTGCCTCGGCCAGTGCTGCCGAAACTTCTGGCGTTACGAGGTTCTCCGCCCCGGGGCCAAGACCCGCTATGACCAACTTACCTGTCATGGTCGACGACCCTGACCGTGAACGATGATGATTGCAAAATAGGGGGTGATGCCCTCTGCTACATCGGCCAGCTTGTTCACCGACTGTTTGGCCATCGTCGCGTACTCAACCAACCATGCGTCGTCGTACTTGCCAGCTGTTTTTAACGCGCGGCGGATTTTGTCGATGTTCCGGCCGATTTTCATAACCACAAGCGCATCGGTTTCAGCCATCCGCTTGGTCAAATCGTATTCCGATAGGGTGCCAGCCAAAACGGTCAGCACATCGTCACCCCAAGTGATCGGGGCGCCGGTCGCTGTCCAAGCACCGGACATGCCTGTGATTGCTGGCACGACCTCTAGCGGGGCTTTGTCTTTCAACCGCGTGAAAAGATGCATGAACGAGCCGTAGAAAAACGGGTCGCCTTCGCACAAAACAACGACGTCCTGTCCGTTTGAGAGTAGCTCGAAGAGCTTCGTTTCACAGTCACTATAAAACGTTGCAAGCGCTTCGTTATAGCGGGGGTCTTCAACAGGGATTTCCGTCGTAACCGGATATTCCATCGGGATTTCGATTGCGCCTTCAGCCAACATGCCTTCGACGATCTGACGCGCTTGACCCTTGCGACCTGCTTTGCGGAAATAGGCCACATGTTTGGCGCTGCGCACAAGCCGATCAGCGCGAACGCTCATCAAATCAGGATCACCCGGGCCTAGGCCAACGCCGTATATTTTACCCATGCTCATTCTTTGCGACTCGCGATTGCGTTGATGGCTGCGACGGTGATCGCGCTTCCGCCTAGGCGACCCTGAACGATGCAGCAAGGCACAGGCTGGTCTTCCCACAAAGCGTCTTTGCTTTCCATGGCACCGACAAATCCAACGGGGCAGCCGATGATGGCCGCTGGGCGGGGACAGTCGGGGTCTTCCAACATGTTCAGCAGATGAAAAAGCGCCGTCGGTGCGTTGCCAATGGCGACGACTGCACCACCAAGCTTGTCGCGCCAATGTTCAAGTGCAGCTGCCGAACGGGTGTTGCCCATTTCAGCGGCAAGTTCGTGGATGCCGTCGGCATGCAGCGTGCAAATCACGTCATTGTCCGCAGGAAGACGGGGGCGGGTTACACCTTCGCTGACCATACGGGCGTCGCAAAAGATCGGCGCGCCGTTTTCCATCGCAGTCCGAGCCGCCGCGACAAAACCGGGGGAAAACTTGATGTGATCTTCAAGCCCGATCATGCCCGTGGCGTGGATCATGCGAACAGCGACCTGTTCTTCGTCTTTGTCAAAGCGATCCAGATTGGCCTCTTTGCGGATGGTCGCAAAGGACTCAAGATAGATGGCAGCGCCGTTTTTTTCGTAGTCGTATGGCATTAAGTCAGGTCCAGCGTTTCAAGGTCAGCGGGGCTGAGATTGGTGTAAAGCGCGTCATCCCATGGCGCGCCGTTTCTAACAAGGTCAAATCGTCCGTTATTGCCGACTAAGTTGATGTCAGAAACGGATGGTTTTGCGCACCCTTTTGAGCAACCGGAAACATGCAAATGGCCGTTCCATTTGCCCGCTAGTTCGGTTGCAAGCTTGCGTGTTTCTACGGTTGCCTGTGGGCAGAAAGGAATGCCGGCACAGGCCGAGATTTTCAGGATGTCAGCGTCAGGGTCCGAAACGAGTCTGGTGCCTGATGCAGCGTTTGAGGCGTTCGATAGAATTGCCCGCCACGGGGTTATTCTTAGGGGGCTATTTAATTTGGCTAAGCTTGCAAGGTCATCTGCGTCCAGCACTCCGAACGGAACGAAATGTAGTCCGTCACCTTCGCTGTTCTGCGCCACTTCAGGTGCAGTGCCTGTGAACCTAGATGGAAGCTCAACATTGCTAAGCAACTTTGGCAGGCGACGAATGTCTTCTAATCGTTCCCGCATGAACCACTCGACCAATTCAAGCGCTGCTTCAACGGCGCTTTCGGCGGTTACTTCTCGGCCGCTATCTGCGCCATCGGCGCGGACGATCAGTTTTTGACCAGCCGAGCGTTCAATCCGGATATCACCGGACACGCCGCTTAAAACGCGTGTCTCACCGCAATCAATCACAAATCCGAATTTGCCCGGAAAGCGGGGAAAGCGCAGCAGGGCATCGACCAAGGCGTCATACATGCGCTTTGACACATCGCCGTCTTTCCAAAAAGGAGTGATGACGATGTTGCGTTTGACTTCGGTTTCTTGGTCTTCGTCAAGCAACGCCGCATCAGCCAAAGCGGCTATTAATGGCGGGTAATTATCGTCGGATACACCGCGTATCTGCAGATTGGCCCGATTGGTTATGTCGATAAACCCGTTGCCATATGTCTTTGCCGCATCTGCCAAAGCCGCAGCCTGATTAGCCGATATTTCAGCCGCATAAGGGCGCACGCGCACGACCAGACCGTCGCCGGACATCATGGGTTTATAGGCGCCGGGGCACCATCCTTTGACTACGGGGGCTGTCATTCAAACCTCTCCAACTCGGACAGGATCGAATTTCGGCGTGTCTTCCATAATCCGGCGTCGCGCAATGCGTTGAAACGATTCTTCATTGCTTGCAGCGCTTGCGGGTTTTCGGATTGCATAAAATCAACCACGTCCTGATCGCCCAGTGTCGCGTCGTGATAGGCATCAAACAAATGCGGCCCAACGGCCCCGGCAAGATGCGCAAACGCCCCCAGATGGTCGAGGGTCGCAGCAATCTCAGCAGCCCCTCGGAACCCATGTCGTTGCATGCCTTCAATCCAAGCAGGATTGGTGGCGCGGGCGTGGACCACACGCGCAATTTCTTCTTGGAGGGTTCGCGCGGTTGGGTTGGAAATGTCAGTATTATCAACATGGTAGAGGCTGGCTTTGCCACCGGTTTGTGCTTTGGCCGCTGCAAATCCCGCTTCGTGCGTTGCGTAATCTTCGGCCAACAAGATGTCAGTTTCTATCAGGTCTTGCAGGTGAACAAATGTATCAGCACCCGCTACACGAGCTTCAATTGCGCCCATGTCTTTTGACGTATTCGTCCCGTCGGTTCCCCAAGATGATGCGTTCATCCAAGCGGCACCGGCATCGGCACGGCCCTCGTCGGAATAATTCTCAATCGCGGCACCCATCCCAAGGCCGTAGCTTCCCGGCGCTGGTCCGAAAACGCGAAACCCGGGGTTTTGACCGGCAAACGGGTTCCAATCGGATGCCTCATCCCGCTCAGCCAGCGCGTTCACCGCTTGCGAAAAGAGTGTTGCTAAGGACGGGAACACATCGCGGAACAGACCCGAAACCCGCAGGGTTACGTCGATACGGGGGCGTTCAAGTTCGGTGATCGGAATGATCTCAACGCCCGAAACCCGTTCAGACCCTTTGTCCCAGACAGGTTTAGCGCCTAGCATATGCAGGGCCATGGCGAATTCTTCACCTGCTGTCCGCATCGTGGCAGACCCCCACAGATCGACGATCAAACCCTTTGGATAGTCACCTTCTTCCTGTAAATGACGGCGGACAAGTTCTTCTGCCAGCCGAACTCCTTGTGCATAGGCCGAACGGGTCGGAACTGATCTTGGGTCGGTGGTAAACAGATTGCGCCCTGTTGGCAGAACATCATCCTGCCTGCGATACGGCGACCCACTTGGACCCGATTCAATGCGACGACCATTTAGCGCGTCGACAAGCGATTGGCGCTCACCAGATACAGATGCCGTTGGATCAAACGATCCTTCAACCATCGGTGCGCGGCCCCAGATATGTAGACCGTCACCAAATTGGCTTTCTTTGATGTCGCAAACAAACCGATCAATTCGCGTGATCGCTTCGGCGGTGCTGATGTCGTCCGATATCCCCAAATCGTCTTCGACCCCAAGTACGCGTGCCTGATCGCGGATGTCGGACTGCAATCGGTCGCGTCGTTTCGGATCAAGTCCGTCGGCGTTGGAAAATTCATCCAACAGCGCTTCTAGCCCCGACATTCGCTGAGGCGTTTCACTGTCCTTTAGCGCAGGGGGAATGTGCCCCAGAGTGATAGCGCCGATACGCCGCTTGGCTTGCGCCGCTTCTCCGGGATCGTTGACGATAAACGGGTAGACAACGGGCAGGTTACCAATAAGTGCTTCGGGCCAGCACTCATCGGACAAAGCGACCGACTTGCCGGGTAGCCATTCAAGCGTGCCATGTGCACCGACATGGACCAACGCGTCTGCTTCGAAACTGTTTTGAAGCCATAAATAATAGGCAACATACCCGTGACGGGGTGTGCGGCTAAGGTCGTGGTAATCGTCAACGCGTTCGGAAACGTCTCCACGTTCCGGCTGAAGGGCGACCAGCGCGTTGCCAAGTCGAACGGCAGGGATTTCGAAAGCACCGTCTTTGAAGTTGGCGTCGTTTTCGGGGTCGCCCCATGCTTTGGTCAGATCATCCTGAAGGGTTTGGGGTAGTTTGGAGAGGGCTGAAAGATAATCCCCCACCGGAACGCGGATCGACGACGTTTGCAGGCGGTCGCTTATTGGTGATTGCAATTGGTCGATTGCGTAATCATCGGTTCTCAGATCGTCCAAAATCGCTTCGACCGACGCCAATGCATCCAGCCCCACCGCATGTGCCATCTGCCAGTCCCGACCGGGGTAGGTGGATAAAACTATCGCGACATTCTTAGCTGAGTTTGGTTTGTTTTGCAGGTTGATCCAAGCGCAGACCTTGTCAGTGATCGCATCAACCCGACCTAAGTCCGCTTTGTGGGCAACCCGCGCGAATTCTAGGTCCTCATCAAGTGCACCGGCTTCCTTAAAGCTTGTTACCCCTGCAAAAATACGCCCGTCAACTTCGGGTAGCACGACATGCATCGCCAAATCCGCAGGGGATAACCCGCGGTCGGCTTCGTCCCAAGATTTGCGGTCTGACGTGGCCAGCGCGGTTTGGAATACTGGTACTCCAGCGATGTCCAAGGGTGAAACGCCGTAATTCCCCCGTCCGGAAAACGCGGTCAGATTGACCACAGCCGACGGGGCAAGTGCTTTGATCTGATCTTCCAGCCAGCTTCTTGCATCCGTGGCCTTCAATGATGCCGCGAACAGACCGAGGGCTTGATAGCCTTTGTCTTCGAACGACTTGAACAAGGCCTTGACCGGATCAAGATCAGCAGCGTTAAGGTATGATCGGTAGAAGGTCAAAAGAACCAGCGGCTTTGAGTTATCGCGTTGGAAGCGATCCAGCGATGCAAATGCATCCGCATCAGGCGTCCACGCCCCAACTGAAGGAAGCGACTTTGATCCGGTGACCGGTCCTGCATAAAGCCCCGCCGCCAAGGATAGCTGCGCAAGGGCGGCTTGGGCGGCAACCTCTCCTCCTTGGTCGCAAAGATGAGCCAATCGGTGCAGCGTTGAAACTGGAAGCGTCGAAAAGGCGTCTAAGCGTTCATCGGGGCGGCCATCTGCGGGCAAAACCGCAAGCGCGATGCCCTTTTGCTTGGCCAGTTCGAACAGCTGTTCCAGACCGTAGGACCAATAGGACACCCCACCGATAAGGCGGATCAGAATGCCTTTGGCGTGATCAAGCGTTTGTTCGAAATAGGTATCGACAGACAACGGATGTTTCAGGGCTGACAGGTTCGCCAACCGCAATGTCGGCAGTTTACCGTCCGCCCGATGCCAGCCAGCAGCAAAGGCGCCCAAGTCACTATCCGAAAACGACAACACCACGAGGTCAGCAGGGCTTTGCCCGAGGTCGCGTGGCGACTCGGATTCCTCTAGCCCATGACTTTCGCGGAAGATGACGTGCATCAGTGTTAGCCTTTCAGAACGGCTTCGATTGCGGTGCGGTCAATATCATCATGTTCGGCGATAACGACCAAACGGCCCTGACGATCTTCACTAGGTTTCCAAGGGCGGTCAAATTGCGAACGAACGCGCGATCCGACGGCCTGCACCAGCAAGCGCATCGGTTTGCCTTGAACAGCCGCATAACCTTTGACGCGCAAGATGTTGTTTTCGTTGGCAAGTTGTTCGATTTTGGTGGTTAGTTCAGCCGCATCTCTTAATTCGTCCAGATCAACAATGATGCTTTCAAAATCGTCATGTTCATGGTCGTGATGGCCATCATGATGGCTAGGTCGCGCGTCCATATCGTCTTCGGCAGCAGCCCCGAGACCGAGGATCACACGTGGGTCCACTTCACCTTCGGCAACTTCAACAACCGGCAGAGGACGTGGGGCTTCGGCAGCAATAACCTCTTTAGCTTTGGCTACACCTTCGGCACCCGCAAGATCGGGTTTGGTCAACAAGATAATGTCAGCGCAGGAAATCTGATCCTCGAACACCTCGGACAAAGGCGTTTCGTGATCTAGGCTGTCGTCCGCCAAGCGCTGCGCGTCAACGGCTTCAACATTCGGCGCAAAACGACCGGCGGCTACGGCTTCGGCATCGGCCAGAGCGATCACACCGTCCACGGTGATCTTCGAACGGATATCCGGCCAGTCAAATGCTTTAAGCAGCGGCTTTGGTAGTGCCAGACCCGAAGTCTCGATCAGGATATGATCTGGACGCGGTTCAAGCGCCATCAACGCTTCAATCGTCGGAATGAAATCATCCGCCACGGTGCAGCAGATACAGCCATTGGCCAGTTCCATGATATTTTCTTCTGGGCAATCAGGAATCGCGCAGGATTTCAGGATGTCGCCGTCCACGCCAACGTCTCCGAATTCGTTGACCACGATTGCTAGCCGCTTGCCCTGCGGATTCTGCATCAGGTGACGCACCAGCGTGGTTTTCCCTGAGCCCAAGAAGCCTGTAATGACGGTGACGGGAAGCTTGCTCAGATCAGACATTCGGGATCTCCAATGGGGGAATGCGCGCAATACAGTTTTTGCGGAAATGTTCAGGGCGTTCCCGCCAAGGGACGAGACCGTCTTTAGACGCGTGATATTTTGTGGTGCCATCAAGGATCGTGTCCAACGCGCCATTTGCAGGGTCGAAGCGGCCATAGACATAAGTCCACTTGCCTTCGGATCGCAGCACGACGGAACAGCCTTCATTGCAGTTCGACAGACACTCAACCGGCTTCAGAACAACGCCGTCGGGCAATTCAGCGCCTGCCAGAGCGTCATACAACTGCGCACCGGGGCGCGAGCCTTTGACGTCGGTGGGCATACCCATCCGGCACGTTGTACAAACCAGCAATTCAGTGACCTTTTCGGCCATGGCTTATCAATCCTTATCCTTGGGTAGGGATCAAAGAACGGGGACCAAAGCCAATCCCGCCCCCGAAGACACCCCGTCCGGTTCACGTCGCGTTTGCTGGCAGGTCTCCCGGCTTGCGGATGTCAGAGGTAAGCCTCTGGCGGTTGCCCTGCCTTCCCGGTGACGACGCACCAGTGGCTGCGGGCGACCTATCCGGTCACGGTCGCGGGGGCGGCTGCGTTTCAAGGATTGTCGCATCCCGTATCGCATTCCCTTTTCACCTGTCATAAGACAGGCACCAGCAGGTCGCACATGGGCGATCTGATCCATGATTGTCAAGCGATAGGTGCCCTGTGAGTGACGATGTAAACGCCCGCCACGCCGAGAAAATGAAGAAGATCAAAGCCGCACGCGATCGGATGATGGCGACCAAGACCGAAGAGAAGGGTCTAATCATTGTCCATACCGGTAAAGGTAAGGGCAAATCCTCGTCCGGTTTCGGGATGGTGTTCAGAAGCATTGCGCACGGAATGCCCTGCGCCGTCGTCCAGTTCATCAAAGGCAGTCGTGCGACGGGTGAGCGGTCTTTGCTTGAGGAACGATTTTCAGACGTTTGTAAATTTGTCGTGTCAGGCGAAGGGTTTACGTGGGAAACCCAAGACCGCGAACGCGATGTTGCTGCGGCGCAGGCAGGTTGGGAAACGGCCAAAGCGTTTATACGCGACCCTGATATCCGGTTTGTGTTGCTGGACGAAATCAACATAGCCCTGCGCAACGACTATCTGGATATCGACGAAGTTGTCGATTTCCTTTTGACCGAAAAGCCAGACATGACCCATGTTTGTCTAACCGGACGCAACGCGAAACCTGAACTGATCGAAGCTGCTGATCTGGTTTCCGAAATGGAGCTGATCAAACACCCGTTCCGCGACGGAATCAAAGCGCAAGCGGGGGTGGAGTTTTAAATGGCCGTCACGCATCTTCTAACCGAATTCGGTATGGGGTCTTCCCTTCGCCGCGAGGATTACACTGAAGCATCTGTCCGAGCGATCAAGCACGCGCTTTGGCGGAACTCGATCAACCTTGCTGAGCTTTTCGGCAAAGAGAAATCCGAGATGATTATTGATGTGTTGGTCGGGGTCGCAAAGCCCAAGGAAGTGGATATTGCGGCTTTGCAGAATGTCTTCCCCTACGGGCAGGTTTCTGTCGAGGTTGTCGAAGGCGGGTTGAATGTTGATCGCGTTTCGGGGCCGCCGAATGTAATGGCTAATGTGACTATCTCGGTCTCTCTCGACTTGGAGAATCAGGCATGAGTGATCTGCGGTTTATAATTGAGATGGGTATGGGTAATGAAGACCACGGTCGGGATTATACCAGTGCTGCAAAAAAAGCTGTTTTGGACGCGCTACACGGTGCCAGACTGGAGATGCTTCACACACTTCCTCAGGTGAGAAATGAATTGAGAGTGAAGGTGACCATCGGTGTTCAAGAGCCCACAAACGTCGATGTTGAGGCATTGAAAAAGTTAGTTCCAACAGGCGATGCCACCGTTCACGTCAAAAAAGGCGGCCTTAATGCTGGCGACGTGATCGTCGCCCAAGCCGCTATCGAAGCCTTCCTGCCGTTCCAAGGATAAACCATGACTAAAGCTCTGATGATCCAAGGCACGGGTTCGAATGTCGGCAAGTCGATGCTGGTCGCTGGCCTGTGTCGCGCAGCCAAGCGGCGGGGGTTATCGGTAGCGCCGTTTAAGCCGCAGAACATGTCGAATAATGCGGCCGTCACTGCAGATGGTGGCGAGATTGGTCGAGCTCAGGCGTTGCAAGCAATAGCATGTGGTTTGGTCCCGATAGTCGACATGAACCCTGTTTTGTTGAAGCCAGAGACTGATGTTGGTTCTCAGGTGGTTGTTCAGGGTAAACGTTTTGCGACTGTGAAGGCACGCGAATATGCTGCTCTGAAACCCAAACTACTTGAGAAGGTTATTGAAAGTTTTCAACGCCTTAAATCTGGTCATGATCTGGTGATCGTTGAAGGGGCTGGTAGTCCGGCCGAGGTGAACCTTCGTGCAGGTGACATCGCCAATATGGGCTTCGCGCAAGCTGCCAATATTCCAGTCGTGCTGGCAGGGGATATTGATCGTGGCGGAGTGATTGCGCAGATCGTTGGCACTCAGGCAGTGATTGATGACGGTGACAATGCTTTGGTGCAGGGTTTCCTTATCAACCGGTTTCGTGGGGATCCCAGCCTGTTTGATGATGGCTACAAGCTGATCGAACAGCGGACGGGTTGGCGTGGGTTTGGTACGTTGCCTTGGTTTGCAGACGCGTGGAAACTACCTGCCGAAGACGCGTTGGATATCTCGTCTGGGAAATCGGGCGGGTCGCTCCACATCGTCTGCTTGGCTTTGTCGCGGATCGCTAATTTCGATGACCTTGATCCATTGGGGCAGGAACCCGATGTGAAGGTCACCATGCTGCGTGCGGGCGAGGTTCTCCCGTCAGATGCCGATCTCGTTATTATTCCGGGCACTAAGTCTACAAGCGGCGATCTTGAGTTCCTGAAAGCGCAGGGTTGGGATGTTGACCTTCGCGCCCATGTGCGCCGCGGTGGACGGGTTCTTGGTATCTGTGGCGGGTATCAGATGCTTGGAACTGCGATCCACGATCCCGAAGGCATTGAGGGTACTGCCGGAACCGGCACTGGATTGGGGCTGCTGGATGTCGAGACGATTATGACACCTCAAAAACGGCTGGAAGAAACCAGTGCAGTACATGTGCAGAGCGGCGAAACATTCCTTGGCTATGAGATTCATATCGGACGTACCGAGGGACCGGACAGCACAAAACCATTCGCAATCGTAGATGGCCGTTCCGAAGGGGCTATCAGCCTAAGCGGCCTTGTCGAAGGTAGCTATTTCCACGGCATGTTCAGGGGCGATGCATTCCGCAAGGCTTATCTTGAAAAGCTGGGAGGCAAAGCGTCAGACCTATCCTATGCCGCCAACGTGGATCAAGTTCTTGAAGACTTGGCTGACCATTTGGAGCAGCATTTGGACGTAGATGGCCTATTGTCCCTAGCGCGTTAACGCTTTTTCAACCTGTTCCCATTGTTTGTCACCAAAGGGCAGGCCAAGGCGAATCCAATAAGCTGAATAAGGAAAGATGCGCGACCAGATTTGGTGGTTCGCCAAGTGCCGTTGTGCAGCGTTTGCGTCGGGCGTTTTGAAAAGGCGGAATAGGGTCGTTCCCCCTTCTATCGACCAACCAAAACTGCCAGCCAAACCGTCCAATCGTTCAGAGTCTTCTGCAAGCCTTCGGGTCGTTGTGATCTGCCAATTTGTGTCGGTCAACGCAGCTTTCCCAACCTCGATCGCTGGCCCTGAAACTGGCCACGGGCCGGTCATTTCGGACAATTGGTCGATGATGTCAGGTCGGGCAAAAACAAAACCCAAACGAAGTCCGGCCAGCCCGTAGAATTTACCGAATGACCTGAAAACGATAATGTTGTCCGTGTTTGGGCCGCTGAGCAGAGACAATTCAGGATGCGGATCGCAAAAGCTTTCGTCGACGATAAGTGTGCCACAAGACGAAGCAAGTTCGCGTAGTTGGTCTGGCGTGTAGGACTTACCGTCAGGATTGTTGGGATTCACGACAACGGCCAGATCGCTGCCTGCTAACTCACCCAACGACGAAACTTCGGACACCTGACAACCTGCTGCCCGAAGGCTCGCGGCGTGTTCGTTATATGTTGGTGTTAGAACGCTGGCCGTGCCAGTTTTCAAAATCTGAGGGATCATCTGGATGCCAGCCGTGGCACCAGCCGTGGGTAGACATTCCCAATCGGTCTGAAAGACCACTTTGGCCGAGGAGACCAAACCGGCGATATTGGATTTGGTCGGTAGCGCGTTCCAAGCGTGGGCTGAGATGTCAGGCACAGGATATGCGTAAGGGTTTATACCGGTCGATAAATCAATCCAGTCAGTGGCATTGCCGCCAAAGACTTTCATAGCCGCGTCAAGATTGCCGCCGTGATCACGCATTTATCAAACGCCCTAGATAATTGATATAACCGTCAATACGGCCAGAATTGCTGCGGTTCCGTACATCGTGCGCTTGAAGATGACCAGAGCGTGAAGGACATCATCCTGCTCAACGTCTCGACCGTTTTCATTGATCCACGGTTCGTCGGACATGCCGCCTTCGTACTGACGGGGGCCAGACAGACGAACGCCAAGTGCACCCGCCATCGCGCCTTCGGGCCAGCCTGCATTGGGTGAGCGGTGTTTTTGGGCGTCAAAGCTAATGACGGCCATTGCCGCTTTGCGATTGCGCGATGACATGGCCATAAGCCAACCGGTTAGTCTTGCGGGGATGAAGTTTACCACATCATCCAGCCGCGCCGAGGCCCAGCCAAAGTGAAGATGTTTGGGTGTTTTGTATCCGACCATTGAATCAAGCGTGTTGATAGCTTTGTAGGCAAATATCCCAGGGATGCCGAAGATTGCCCCCCAGAACACCGGTGCGACGATGCCGTCCGAAGTATTTTCTGCAAGGCTTTCAATCGCAGCTCGGCCAATACCTGAGCGGTCAAGGTGTTCTGGATCGCGCCCTACGATCAGGCTGACGGCTGCCCGTGCTTCCGCCAGATAGTTTTCCTTTAGGGGGACGGCGACGTCTTCGACGTGGGTGTACATTGAATTGACAGCGATCAGTGGCCAAACGACCAGTACGGCAAGACCGAACCCGATTACGCTACCCCCGAACAAGTTTTGCAGGAAGCTTCCAAGGTAAAAGCTGCCCCCAGCAGCTAAGAGCGCAAGGATTACGCCCATAATTTTGCGGGTGGCCGGGCGCCATTCAGGGCGGTTCAGGGTTTTGTCGAACCTGCCAATTAGGCGACCAAGCCAAGACACAGGATGACCGATCTTGTCGTAAAGCGCAGGCGGCCACCCGACAAACGCATCAAGAGCCATGGCGCATAACATAATCGCAGCGGACGTCATGGGATTAGCCTCCGGTCAAGAATTTGATGGGGTTAGAATATCCTGCCTCGTGCAGCTGGTGCAATCCTGATGAAGGGGTACTGTTTGGCTTAAACAAGAAACCACGCGCCGAACCGGTATGCGCGCGCAATATCCCAAGCGCGCCCATATCCCGGGCCAAGTCTTCGGTTGGCTCTGATATTGTGTTCCGCATTGACGTGGTTCTGCGAAATGACTCGGTTGCTAGCGAAGCCACTAAGTTGTGATCAGAGCGTGTGACAGCACGCTTCCAATTTTCGATCAAATCGCCAATTTCAGGAAAAACCCGATCGGCTGGATCGGTTAGGGCAGGGGTGCCCCAGCATCCGCCCAACACCTCGAATTGTGGTGGCGCAGGGAAGTGGCTGACGATCCGCGCTTCGCGAGATGCCCACAAAAGGCGGTCGAAATCGGGGAACATCAACGGATCAGAAGCGCCTTCTACGCTTACCAGCGCATTGGCCAATTCTTCTGTATTTAGGTCCGTTTGGCTGGTGGCTTTTGCCAACGCCAGTAACGATGCAGTTGACGCGCCCAATCCTGCACCGGCTTCGATATTGCTGCGGCCAATGATTGTACCTTTGTTCGGTAACCCAAGCGCGTCCAGCAATGCTTTGGCCCGTTCGGGCGACAAAGCGGGTAGGGGGTTATCGTAATGAAGTTCGTCAGATGAAGACCACGCAACCTGAACCCAGACGTCTGGGCATTGCACGCTAACCAAGGCAATAGGACCCTTCGGGCCAAGCTTGCCTTGCAGCCACTCGCCGAAATGACCGGAAGCGCGGGCCATGCGTGTTTCAAGAATGTTGCCCGTATTGCCCACCAATGCCTTCCCTTTGGTCGAAGATTCTGCAATGTCACAGCCCCATGAAAAAGTCGATACTCATCACCGGAGGCGCGCGTTCAGGCAAAAGCGCATTGGCCGAGCGTTTGGTCAAGCGCTTGGGCGACCGTCCTGTGTATATTGCGACAGCCGAAGTTTATGACGACGAGATGCAAGACCGTGTTACGGTGCATCAAGCCAGACGCGGTGACGAATGGACGACAGTACATGCGCCCCTTGATCTGGTTGGGGCGCTTGGGCAAAGCGACCACGGCCAGCCTAGGTTGGTCGATTGCTTGACGCTTTGGCTGACCAATCTGATGATGTCGGACGCCGATATTCCCGCCCAATTTGACGGATTGATCCGTTCCCTTGCGCAACAATCCTCTCCCGTCGTGTTTGTCACAAACGAAGTCGGCTCTGGCATAGTTCCCGACAACAAACTCGCACGAGAGTTCCGCGACGCTGCCGGTGCGCTGAATCAGCAAATAGCCGAGCACTGCGACGAAGTTTATCTGGCCGTTTCTGGCCAAGCATTGAAAGTGAAGCCGAATGACAACGATTTCTGAGATCAAAAGTCTAACCGATATCCCGGGCCTGATCGCACAACTTCCCAGTTTTGATGATGCCGCTGCACAGGCGGCAACAGATCGTCAAAATTCGCTGACCAAACCCCCTGGTGCGCTGGGTCGCTTGGAAGAGATCGCGATTTTCTTGGCGGGTTGGCAGGGGACTGACCGTCCCAAAATCGACAAGGCGCAAGCAGTGGTCTTTGCCGGAAACCACGGTATTTGTGCGCAGGGTGTAAACCCGTTCCCTCAGGAAGTGACTGTTCAGATGGTCGCTAACTTCGAACATGGCGGCGCAGCGATTAACCAGCTTTGCGCAGCTAACGGCGCAAATCTATCGGTCATCGCGCTTGATCTCGACAAACCGACTAGCGATTTCACGCAAGCGCCCGCGATGAGTGAAGAAGAGTGCCTTGTGGCCCTTAACGCTGGCATGCAAGCCGTTGATAAGGGTGCGGATATCTTGATTTTGGGAGAAATGGGTATCGGCAATTCGACCATCGCCGCGGCTTTGGCTGCAGCATCGTTTGGCGGCGAAACCGCTGATTGGGTTGGTCGTGGCACCGGTTCGGATGACGAAGGCGTTCAGCGCAAAGTTAACGCGATCAACGCCGGTTTGGACCGTCATGCCGAATGCGACGCGATGGGTATCCTCGCGGCTTTGGGTGGTCGTGAACAAGCAGCGATTTGCGGCGCGGTGATTGCGGCACGTAGCCATGGTATCCCTGTAATTCTAGACGGCTTTATTTGCACGGCTTCGGTTGCGCCCTTGCACAAGGCCGAAGCAAAACTGCTCGATCACTGCATGGTTGGCCACCAAAGCGTTGAGCCGGGTCACGCGAAACTTCTTAGTGAATTTGGCAAAACCGCTATCGTGAATTTCGACATGCGTTTGGGCGAAGGTTCGGGCGCTGCACTGGCGCTGGGTATCGTGCGCAGCGCGCTTGCTTGCCACAACGGAATGGCGACCTTTGCCGAAGCACAGGTTTCTGGCGGTTAACTAACGCTTTCCCAAAGATCGAACTCTGCCGCCCATTTGCGGCGGAGTTTGTCTTCAACATTCGATGACAAATCCAAAGGTCGGGTTGGCGATACATTCACCGTCGGCAGGTCGATTTTTCGATTTAGGCGCGATTCCAGAAAATCTACATAGCGTCCCATGTTTTCATACCGAAACATGTGGGTCGCCCCGATAGAATCGTTTCGGTTCGTCAGGAACTTCAACTGCGACCCAACGTGCGCGCTAGGTGCGCTTTCGCCTTTGATAGCCTCAGATACAAAGTCGTCAAACGTCATGGCAGCCGTGGAATTCGGTTTCCCTTCAAGCTGAGGCCGTGAGCGGTACTTGTACCAACTGCCCAACCAATCAATCGGATTTCGAACAAGGGCGGCGGTTTCCAGTTCCTTATCGGCGGCTTTCAAAAAGAAGGGCTTTAAAAAACGGTCGTAACGATAGATCGGCAGGTGCTTCAAAATCGGCGGATCGAAAATCGCCATCGATGCATGAGGGACCAAAACCTGTTCAATCGCAGTCGTTCCGGTCTTTGGAACAGCCAGCAACGCAAGATTTTCTTTCCAAAATACAAGCACTTTGCCTCAATCCTTCTTCTTTTTATCTAGATAAACCACTCTTTAACCCTGTGGCGCAACATTGGATTGCGAAAGATTTTAGTTGAAATGTTCTACTTTTGATCTCATAAGAATGAGAACAAGATAAGAACAAAGCGGCAATTGCCGCATGACAAGAAACGTGAAACAAGGGTGCAAGCAGTATGGCAACGGCAGATCTTCTTACAATGACGAACAAGAAAAGCGCGGATAAACAAAAGGCTCTTGATAGCGCCCTGGCACAAATTGAACGCCAGTTCGGTAAGGGCTCGATTATGAAATTGGGCGGGGACAATCCGATCCCCGAAATCGAAGCGACCTCGACCGGTTCGCTGGGTCTGGACATCGGCTTGGGGATCGGTGGCATCCCAAAGGGCCGTATTGTTGAGATTTACGGCCCTGAAAGCTCGGGCAAAACGACTCTGACACTTCACTGCGTTGCAGAAGAACAGAAAAAGGGCGGCGTTTGTGCCTTTGTTGACGCAGAACACGCGCTTGATCCGATTTATGCACGCAAGCTGGGTGTTGATCTGGACGAGTTGTTGATTTCGCAACCAGACACTGGTGAGCAAGCGCTTGAGATCGTTGATACCTTGGTGCGTTCCGGCGCTGTGAACATGGTTGTCGTTGACTCGGTCGCGGCCCTGACCCCGAAATCGGAACTAGAAGGCGACATGGGCGACAGCAGCGTTGGCGTTCAGGCGCGTCTGATGAGCCAGGCAATGCGCAAACTGACTGGTTCGATTAATCGCACCAATTGTACCGTGATCTTCATCAACCAAATCCGTATGAAAATCGGCGTTATGTTTGGGTCTCCTGAAACGACGTCTGGCGGTAACGCTTTGAAATTCTACAGTTCTGTCCGTCTTGATATCCGCCGTATTGGTGCGATCAAGGATCGGGACGAAATTGTTGGCAACGCAACCCGCGTGAAGGTGGTGAAGAACAAAGTTGCGCCTCCGTTCAAGCAGGTTGAATTTGACATCATGTATGGCGAAGGCATCTCGAAAATGGGTGAGCTTCTTGATCTCGGTGTAAAAGCTGGTGTTGTAGAAAAGTCGGGTAGCTGGTTCAGCTACGGGGATGAACGCATCGGTCAGGGGCGTGAAAACGCTAAGACCTATCTCAAGGAAAACTCGCGCATAGCGTTGGAAATCGAAGATAATATCCGTGCAGCCCACGGTCTTGATTTCGATATGCCCGAAGGCGCATCCTCGGATGACGACGATATTCTGGAAGCGTAAATCCTGCTCATAAGAATTTGATCAAACCGGTAGGATTTCCTGCCGGTTTTTTCTTGCTGTGGACACTCGATAAGAGGGGCGATAAATCAATCTGACAACGCTTTTTCGGAAAGAATAAAATGCCCAGCTTGAATGACATCCGCTCGACCTTCCTCGACTATTTCAAACGTCAGGGACACGAGGTTGTTGCGTCCAGCCCCTTGGTGCCGCGCAACGATCCGACGCTGATGTTTGCGAACTCGGGCATGGTCCAGTTTAAGAACTGTTTTACCGGTGTTGAAAAGCGCGACTATGTCCGCGCCACGACATCTCAGAAATGCGTTCGGGCGGGGGGCAAGCACAACGACCTTGATAACGTCGGCTACACTGCGCGCCACCACACGTTCTTTGAAATGCTGGGGAACTTCAGCTTCGGCGATTACTTCAAAGAAGAAGCCATCAATTACGCTTGGGAGCTGATCACCAAAGACTTCGGCATCCCAAGAGACAAGCTGTACACGACGGTGTATCACACCGACGACGAAGCTTATGAAATCTGGAAAAAAGTTGGCGTCCCGGAAGAGCGTATCATCCGCATTGCAACTTCGGACAACTTCTGGCAAATGGGACCAACCGGTCCTTGCGGTCCGTGTACCGAGATTTTCTACGACCACGGCGATCACATCTGGGGCGGCCCTCCTGGTTCTCCAGAAGAAGATGGTGACCGGTTTATCGAAATCTGGAACATCGTTTTCATGCAGAACGAACGTTTCGAAGATGGGTCGATGGTCGATCTTGCGATGCAGTCTATTGACACCGGCATGGGTCTGGAACGCATCGGGGCTTTGCTTCAGGGTAGCCATGACAACTACGACACCGATCTTTTCAAAACGCTGATCGAAGCGTCAGCACATGAAACATCGACCGATCCTTATGGCACGCAAAACGTCCATCACCGTGTGATTGCGGATCACTTGCGTTCGACGTCTTTCCTGATTGCTGACGGTGTGATGCCATCGAACGACGGTCGCGGATACGTTCTGCGTCGCATCATGCGCCGCGCTATGCGCCACGCGCACTTGCTGGGTGCAAAAGATCCGGTGATGCACAACCTTGTGCCTGCATTGGTCCGTCAAATGGGCGTCGCATTTCCTGAGCTTGGTCAGGCGCAGGCACTAATCGAAGAAACACTTCGTCTTGAAGAAACCCGTTTCAAGCAGACCTTGGATCGCGGACTTCGACTGTTGGACGACGAACTTGCAGGCATGCCAGAGGGCGCGGCTTTCCCGGGGCAGGCGGCTTTCAAGCTATACGACACATACGGTTTCCCGCTGGACCTGACGCAGGATGCCCTGCGTGAAAAGGGTCGCGAGGTCGATACCGATGGTTTTGATGCGGCAATGGCCGAGCAAAAGGCAAAAGCCCGCGCGGCTTGGTCTGGTATTGGTGAATCTGCAAACTCTACGGTCTGGTTCGATATCGCTGATGAGCACGGGACAACAGATTTCCTTGGGTATGACACGGAAAAAGCAGAGGGACAGGTCGCAACTTTAGTGGCTGATGGCGTACAATTTGCTAGTGCCACAGAGGGTCAAGAAGTCCAGATCATCCTGAACCAAACGCCGTTCTATGCAGAAAGCGGGGGTCAGGTAGGAGACAGCGGTGTGATTCGTACCGACGATGCGTTGGTTGAAATCACCGACACCAAGAAAGCAGCGGACGTCTTTATCCACGTCGGCAAAGTTCTGGAAGGCACCCTGAAGAAAGGTGCCGCAGCTGTTCTAGAAGTCGATCATTCCCGACGCACTGCAATCCGCGCCAACCACTCGGCAACGCACCTGCTGCACGAAGCATTGCGACGCGCGCTTGGTGATCATGTTGCACAGAAGGGATCGTTGAACGCAGATGACCGTTTGCGCTTTGATTTCAGCCATTCCAAAGCGTTGTCAGAAGATGAGCTTGCGAATGTCGAGATCGAGGTAAACGATTTCATCCGCCAGAACACCCCTGTGGAAACTCGGATCATGACGCCTGATGACGCCCGTGCAATCGGTGCGCAGGCTCTGTTCGGTGAAAAATACGGTGACGAAGTTCGCGTTGTATCGATGGGCTTTGATGCGCAATCGGGTAAGGGCGGTAACGGATCAACCTATTCACTTGAACTTTGCGGTGGAACCCATGTGCGCCAAACTGGTGATATTGGTTTGTTTGTCCTGTTGGGCGACAGTGCTTCCAGCGCCGGTGTTCGACGTATCGAAGCGCTGACTGGCGGTGCCGCCCAATCTTATATGGCTGGACAGGCGACTAGACTAGCGTCGGTTGCGGGAATGCTAAAAGCACAGCCAGCTGACGTACCGGATCGCGTTAAGGCGTTGATGGATGAGCGTAAGTCATTGGCAAACGAAGTCGCTCAGCTGCGTCGAGAGTTGGCTATGGCGGGCGGTTCCGGACAAGGTGGAACCGAAGCAAAGGACGTTAATGGCGTTAAGTTTATCGCCCAAGTCCTTAGCGGGGTTTCAGGCAAAGACCTTCCTGCGCTGATTGACGAACACAAAGAACGTCTAGGGTCAGGTGCTGTATTGTTGATTGCAGATGCCGGTGGAAAAGCCGCCGTTGCGGCGGGTGTCACCGCCGATCTGATGGGCAGTTTGAGCGCTGTAGACTTGGTGAAAGCTGCTGTTGTTGAGCTGGGCGGAAAAGGCGGCGGTGGTCGTCCTGATATGGCGCAGGGTGGTGGTAAAAACGCGTCTAACGCTGAAGTCGCTATCAAATCAGCAGAAGCTGTAATTTCCGGTTAATTGTTTGGGCGCCTAAGGGATTGGTCGCCCAATGCCACTTTTTTCACGGCAAAAACCTTAAGATCATCCGAATCAATGACGCAGCGCTTTGGTTCCGTTTTGTGGCGAAATAGGTGAAAACCCTAACAATTGGTTCATTCGTCGAAACAAACAGAAAAGTGACTGAATTGTGGCGGGGGCGGCTATTGCCAGAGGTATTCAATGGGTCGATTGTTTCGATAGTGACAACAATGCTTTCAATCCCCAAAGCCAAGTGTAGGCAATAATTGGCATAAATCTATGATCTTTTGTGCAAATTTCCAAAAGTCAATTGATTCCATATTCCCACCATTATTCACCCCAATATGACGTGAAAACCGTTGAAATGGCGCAATAGAGGCGGATTTTAGGCATGAGTTTGCCCAGTTTAAGACAAATTTAGCTTTCGTCGCGACTGAGGCAACTTTATAAAAGACAGGCCCGCATCAGGGTGTTGTAAGTGTTAAGCAGGGGGCCGCTTTCTATCGCTTTCGATCCTGGTTGTGGACCGAGATGCCTAAACCTCTGCATAGGGTGGACGCTCCGGGAGCAGCCAAGTTGTTGGGATTCTTCTGGAACTCGGTTCAAGCCGACTGACGCGAGCAAGTGTGCAGGCCCCTGTTGGGCCTGAAGTGTCGGTAAAGGGCTTTTAATATGTCAATGTTAAGCTGGATTAACTAATTCGGGCTAAATACCCAGTTCAACTCATCTACCGCTGGCACATACGGCCCTCAAAGCGCTGAAATTGACAATCTTATTACCGTCGAAGTTATTGGTGAGTCTCTATCCGACGGGTCAGTTAATTAGGTCAAAGCATTTGGAATCGCCGTCGAAGGGGCAGAGTTTGACGGTACCGGCGACCGTGCCTCTGAACTTAAGATTTATTCCGGTGGTGTTGATCCCGACGCCAGCGATGGGCCTTCGTTTACGTCAAACACAGTAAAGATTAATTTCGGAACCGAAGATGAACTTGAATACCTAAGCGCAAACAATCTCTCTTTCGCAATCGCTTCAATCGGCGGCGATGGCAGCACCGAGATTGATAACGTCGAAATTCATGCATACGATAAATTCGGTCAAGAAGTTGATATCACTTCAACAGTTGGATCATCTACTGTTACTGGCGATGTCGATGCCATCGGCGATAACTATTTTGATGGCCGCGAAACAGACTATGGCCTCTGGCAATACGAAGGCTCTGTTCAGTTTGATATTGCTGGTCCGGTTGCTACGATCGAAATAACGTATTCTAACGATATTGCTACCGGGGAATCTAAAGTTGAATTTATTGGTCTTTCTAACATCTATTTTGAAATCGAAGAAATTGATCCTGAGGTCGACCATTTCCGTTTTCCAAGTGAAGATATCGACAGCGACCCAGATGATGATCACGACAGTGTAGACGGCACCACGGGCAACGACACAATTTCAACCGGTGATGATGCCGACACAATCAACGGCGGCGAGGGCGAAGATTCGTTGGACGGTGGTTGGGACGATGACTCTATCACGGGTGGAGGTGGCGACGACACCATCGATGGTGGCCGTGGTAACGATACGATCGACGGCGGAACTGGGAATGATTCAATTGACGCTGGTGGAGACCCAGCGAGCGACGATTACTCTGACTACGAATCCGTTTTGGTTTCCGACAGGCCTGACGACCCCAAGTTTTTTCCATCTGGAATTGAAGGCTACTTTTTTGACC
>CAYZAY010000034.1:0-23145 GCA_964476515.1 uncultured Rhodobacterales bacterium | reverse complement strand
CAGAGGCCAATCATGCACTAACAATCATCTTGGCCCAGTCAGATCAGGCTGCTCATCAGCACTGATACCGGAGTGGGCGCTAAATGCTCCGACAATGTTAATCAGTTCGGAACAAGGATAATTGCCTACCGAGGTATAAGCACCTTCAATTCCTGCTTTTTCGAGAACATCGTCAACCGCATCCTCTCCGAAAGCGTCTTCAGCCATTTTCAATAGCTCGACGAATACAACACCTTTCACTGTTGCCTCCATTACTAAAAAAGGGACATTTTTTGCAAATTTAGGCGGGAAATATCATGGGATGCAACGCGAAATAACCTAAAGTATAGGCAGCCCATACTCCAGAATAGGTATAGGCATTAAATCAAACCCAATCCATCACAACCTTACCGGCCTCGCCCGATATCATCGCCCTAAATCCAGCTTCGAAATCGTCGATTTTAATGCGATGAGTGATGAGATCAGTCAAATCCAGACCGGATTGGACCAAAGCTGTCATCTTGTACCAAGTTTCGTACATTTCCCGCCCGTAAATGCCTTTGACTGTGAGCATCTTGAAAATGATTTCGTTCCAATCGACAGCAAATTCGGTGGGGGCGATGCCAAGCAGCGCAATTTTCCCGCCATTGTTCATCCGGCCAATCATTTGGCGCATGGCGGGTGCCGCGCCCGACATCTCTAGGCCGACATCAAAGCCCTCGGTCATCTCGATGCTATCCATGACGTCATGCAGAGTTTCCGTCGAGACATCGACCACATGTTGCACACCAAGGTTCTTGGCCAGCTCCAGCCGATAAGGGCTGATGTCGGTAATCACGACTTTGCGTGCGCCGACTTTTTGCGCGACCAGTGCACCCATGATGCCGATGGGGCCAGCGCCGGTAACAAGAACGTCCTCACCAACTAAATCAAAGCTAAGGGCCGTGTGGACCGCGTTTCCAAACGGATCAAAGATCGCTGCGATCTCATCAGGAATATCGTCGGGAATGGGGACGACATTGCTTTCGGGGATGCAAACATACTCCGCAAAGGACCCCGCGCGGTTAACGCCGACCCCTTTGGTGTTTCTGCAAAGATGCCCCCTGCCCGCCCGGCAGTTCCGGCAGATGCCACAAACGATGTGACCTTCACCTGAAACCCGTTGTCCGATGGAATATTTTCGCGCCGCGGTGCCGCAATCGACTACTTCACCACAAAACTCATGGCCAACCACCATTGGGACAGGAACGGTTTTTGCCGACCATTCGTCCCATTTCCAGATATGAACATCTGTGCCACAAATCGCAGATTTCTTAACCTTTATAAGGACTTCATCCGGACCGGGTTCTGGGACAGGGACGTATTCCATCCACAGTCCAGCCTCGGGTCGGGATTTTACCAGTGCTTTCATTTCATTCGACATCAGATAATCCCCATGTCTTTGCCAACCTCGATAAACGCATCGATTGCGGTATCAAGTTCTTCCCAACTATGCGCCGCTGACATTTGTGTGCGGATGCGATCCTGTCCGCGCGGAACAACCGGAAAGCTGAAAGGGGCAACATAGACACCCTTGGCATCCAACCGCGCGGCCATATCTTGCGCCAGTTTCGGATCGCGCAGCATTACAGGAATGATCGGATGCTCGCCCGGTAAAAGGTCAAAACCCTCGGCCCCCGTCCGCGCCCGAAAATGCGCTGCATTGTTCATCAGATGATCCCGTCGCTCTGTCGATGCCTCAAGCATATCCAGAACCTTCAGCGAAGTTGCGGCGATAACTGGTGCCAGCGTGTTGGAAAACAAATAGGGGCGCGACCTTTGACGCAGCCATTCAACAACCTCTTTGCGCCCCGAGGTATATCCCCCCGATGCGCCGCCCAGCGCTTTACCCAGCGTTCCTGTCACGATGTCTACGCGGCCCATGACATCGCAATGTTCGATGGACCCGCGACCGGTTGTGCCGACAAACCCGACCGCGTGGCTTTCATCAACCATCACCATCGCGCCGTACTTGTCAGCCAAATCACAAATCTCGCCCAGCTTGGCGATATATCCGTCCATCGAGAACACACCATCCGTCGCGATCATCTTGAAACGGCAGCCCTCGGCCGCTTGTAGCTGGGCTTCCAAATCCGCCATATCCGAATTCGCGTAGCGGAACCGTTTTGCCTTGCACAGACGCACGCCATCAATGATCGAAGCGTGGTTCAGAGCGTCCGATATTATTGCGTCTTCCGGCCCCAGCAAGGTTTCGAAAAGACCAGCATTTGCGTCAAAGCAACTGGAATAAAGGATCGTGTCTTCAAACCCGAGAAACGAGGACAACCGCGCCTCAAGTTCTTTGTGCTCTTCCTGCGTCCCACAAATGAACCGAACCGAAGACATGCCATACCCATAGCGCGACAAAGCTTCACAACCCGCTTCAATCAGATCGGGATTATCTGACAGCCCGAGGTAGTTGTTGGCGCAAAGATTGATCACCTGCTTGCCGCAGTCCAAATCAACGGTTCCAGCCTGTTTAGATGTTATGACGCGCTCGGATTTGAACAATCCAGCCTGCTTTACATCGTCCAGCTCGCGTTTGAGATAATTTATAAAATCCTGTCCCATCTCACATCTCCTTGGGTAGGTGGAATCAGCTTATCAGTTGCCTGCCTTCTTTTGTCCCCAAATATCCTGGGGGAGTGTGAGGGGGCAAAGCCCCCTCGCCTAACTCATGCGCGCATATTTGCGCCATTCGCGTCATAGATCGGTGCCCCTAGAACTTCGGCATCGTAGAATTCGCCCAAAATCTCGACCTGCAACTTGGTGCCGGGGGTCGCGTTTTCTGTGCTGATGTACCCCATCGCCATCGAAGTGCCCGCGTGATGCGCGTATCCGCCCGAGCTGACGTAGCCAACGGCTTCGCCATCTTTCAGAATGGCCTCGTCGTTTGAAACATCAATGCCGTCAACGTCGATGGTCATCGTCACCAGTTTATTGGCAACCCCTTCATCGCGGAACTTCTGCGTTGCGGCCTTACCAACAAAGTCTTTCTTCCAGTTGATAAAGACATCCATGCCGCTTTCGACCGCGTTGAAATCAGGCCGGAATTCCAGCGTCCAGACGCCCCAACCTTTTTCAAGACGCATGCTCATCAGTGCCCGCGCACCGTACCAGCGATAGCCAAGGTCTTCGCCAGCCTCTTCAATCGCTTCGGCCAGTTTGATCAGGTATTGCGGTTTGCAGTAGATTTCATAGCCCAGCTCACCCGAGAAACTGATCCGGTTCAGGATGACAGGCACACCGCCGACATAAGTCTGGCGCAGATCGCGGAACTTGAGAGCGTCGGCGCTGACATCTTCGCGGGTGATACGTTGCAGCAATTCGCGCGACTTCGGACCGGAAAGAGCGATGCCATGCCAATCATCCGAGACGTTTTCATAGGACACATCTGCTGGCAGGTCTGTTTCAAACCGACGGCGGTGCGCTTCCTGCATAGTGCCTGACCCGAACAGGATGAAGTGGTCCTCGGACAGGCAGGCAACGGTCAGGTCGCCGTAAAGCTTGCCTTGTTCGGTCAGCATTGGCGTCAGCGTCAAGCGACCTGGTTTTGGCACATAGCCTGCCAACACGCGGTCAAGGTATGCGCGCGCGCCCGATCCTTTGAATTCATGCTTGGCAAAGTTGGCGATCTCGATCCCCCCGACCGCTTCGCGAACGGCTTTAACTTCACGCGCCACATAGTCGTGTGATCGGTTGCGCTCAAACGTTGGTTCTTCATAGGCGTCCTCGGGGCCGTCGGCGAACCAAAGCGCGTCTTCAAGACCGAAGCCTTGGCCCATAAGTGCGCCCTTGGCGACCAAGCGGTCATAAAGCGCGGTGGTTTTTTGCATCCGGCCTTTGGGAAGCGTTTCGTTCGGGAAGGTCATGACAAAACGACGTTCGTAGTTTTCGGTTGATTTGACCGTACCCCAAT
Organism: uncultured Rhodobacterales bacterium; assembly: GCA_964476515.1. GTDB lineage: Bacteria > Pseudomonadota > Alphaproteobacteria > Rhodobacterales > Rhodobacteraceae > JASMHC01. The sequence continues at coordinate 19,208 of CAYZAY010000034.1, read as the reverse complement.
CGGGTGTTGCCCAATCGCCGAAACGGGCGACGTCCATGGCCCAGACATCAATAGACGGTTCACCGTCGATCATCCATTCCGCCAAGGTCAGACCAACACCGCCGCCCTGACAGAAGCCTGCCATAACGCCAACCGCGCACCAGTAGTTGGTCATGCCGGGCACAGGACCGATCATCGGGTTGCCGTCTGGACCAAAGGTGAACGGCCCGTTGATGGCGTCTTTGATACCGACGTTCGCAAGCGCCGGAATACGTTCAAATCCAAGCTCAAGCCGATCGGCAATGCGTTCAAGATCAGGCTGCAACAGTTCGTGACCAAAGTCCCACGGGGTGCCGCCGACCTTCCAAGGGGTTCCTTTGGGTTCGTAGGTGCCCAGCAACATGCCCTGACGTTCCTGACGGAAGTAGATATTTGCCTCGTAGTCGATACCGCAAGGTAGACGTTCAGTCCGCTCGGCGATTTCTGGGATGGCTTCGGTGATCAGATAGTGGTGCTCCATCGGCTGCACTGGGATGTTAACGCCCTGCATGTGCCCGACTTCGCGCGCCCAGAGACCACCGCAGTTCACGATGTGCTCGGCGTTGATAACGCCCTTGGGGGTGGTGACGTCCCAGCTACCATCGGCGCGTTGAACCGTTGCTGTGGCGGGGGTGTGGGTGAAATACTGCGCGCCGTGAACCTTTGCCGCTTTGGCAAAAGCATAGGTCGCGCCGGATGGGTCAAGGTCACCATCCTGATCATCCCAAAGCGCTGCATAATAATGGCTTGGGTCAATCAGAGGATGCCGTTCGGCCACTTCCTTGGGGCTGATGAATTCCTGATTAAGCCCCATGTAGCGCGCTTTTGAACGTTCGCGCTTTAGATAGTCGTACCACGTTTTGTTGGACGCCAGATAAAAGCCGCCTGTCATGTGCAGGCCGACACTATGCCCCGCGGTTTCTTCAATCTCTTTATAAAGATCAATGGTATAGCCCTGCAGGCGCGAGATATTCGGATCTGAACTGATCGTGTGAATTTGCCCAGCCGCGTGCCAAGATGAACCGGATGTCAGCTCGTCCCTTTCAAGCAGGACAACGTCTTTCCAGCCGAATTTGGCAAGGTGGAACAGGATCGAACAGCCGACAACGCCACCGCCGATAATCACGGCCTTGGCGTGGGTGGGCAGTTTCTTACCGCTTGTTGGGTCAATCTGGATTTCAGGCATTTTGGTCTCCTTTTTCGCCCGACAGAAGCGCTTCAACTTCATGTCCCGGGGCGGCATTTAAGATGTCAGAAAAATCGCCGTCGGACAGGATATGTCGGGCGGCTTTGATCAGGGCAGCGTGGGTTGTTCGGGCAAGACCCGACCCAAGCGAAATTCGGGCAACACCAGCAGCGGCGAAATCTGCCGTTGTGCAGTTGGCATATTGCCCAACGGCAAGCGCGTTGACGGGTTTTTCGGTTGAAGCGCAGATGCGCTTTAGGTCGTCCATTGTTTTTGGCATCGGCGCGTAAAGACAATCTGCCCCCGCCGCATCAAAAGCGTGCAGACGGCGCATAGCTTCTTCAATGTCATAGGCGTTGTTCATGATCCCATCGGCGCGGGCCACCAGCACAAAATCGCGAGACAAACTACGGGCAGCAGCCACGGCGGCTTTGATACGCTCGACCGATAGATCGAAATCGTAAGCGCCGGTTCCGGGCATGTCGGTGTCTTCTATCGAACAACCGGCGAGGCCAATTTCGGCAGCCATCCGGATGGTCTCGGCTACGGTTTCAGGGTCTTTGCCGTATCCGTTTTCAAAGTCACCCGAGACCGGAAGATGGGTCGAAGCGACGATATCCTGCGCATGGGCCATCGCTTCGTCGCGGGTGACATAGCCCATGTCTCCTCGTCCCAGCGTAAACGCATGACCACTTGATGTTGTGCCAATCGCTTGCGCGCCCAGAGAGGTCAAAACCTTAGCGCTGCCCAAATCATAGGCGTTGGCCAAAACGAATGGGTTTCCCTTTTGGTGGAGTGCGCGGAAATCGGCGCCGATGTCATTGGTCATGTTGGTCTCCTTTCCGTCACTCTAGAGGTTAAATTTCCAGACCGCACTTGCGGCCTTCGTAAAATGCCCAAGGCGCTTGGCGCGGGGCTACTGCGTCGCCGATCAGGCGAACGTCCAGATCGCTTAGGTCTTGGGAAAGCGGATCAAAGGCGCGATTGGTCGTGGCCATGACAAGGGCCGAGGCTGGAACCTCAGCGTCCTGACCGTTCAGTAGGTTTCGCACGATGGCGCTGTCTCCTCGCCATTCGACGATGGCGCGTTCAGTCAACATATCCGTGCCCAGCTTGGCCAACCTCGCGCGGATCGGAATGTCAGCGCTGGTTCGGGACAACTCTTTGCCAACGAAGGGATCGGGCGTGACAATGGTAACTTTTTTACCCGCTTCGGCCAGATGCCAAGCGGTCCCCACGCCGCGCATGTTGCCGCCTTCGTCGTAGACAATAACCGCGTCACCCACGCGGGCTTCGCGGCGCATGATCTCTTCGGCGGAATAGACATTGCCCAAGGCCAACCCCGGCAAAGCTCCATGGTGTGGCAACCAACGTTGAGTGGCGTCCTCGTCAGGAAGCGATCCGGTAGCCAGCACTATGGTGTCTACCGAAAGAGCGCGGATTTTATCTTGTTCAAGATACGAGTTCAAATGAAGCGAAACGCCCAGCTTTTCAAATTGGCGCTCGTACCAATCCATTAGGTCTGTAATCTGCGCGCGGCGGGGTTGTTCGCCCGCTAGGCGGAACTGACCGCCAACAACATTGGACGCTTCGTGCAGTTGGACCTTGTGTCCACGTTCAGCGGCCACACGGGCGGCCTCTAGTCCGGCTGGCCCAGCGCCGACGACAAGAACGGATTTGGGGGCAGAAACCTTTTCAAAGCGATCCCCGCCCCATTCGTGTTCGCGTCCGGCAGATGGGTTTACGAGACAGCATATCCAGTAATCCCGAGACCGCCGGCCCCAGCACATTTGGTTGCATGATATGCATCCCCGAATGTCTTCGGGCTTTCTGGCTAGTGCTTTGTTCGCCAAATGTGGATCGGCAATCTGCCCACGGACAATAGACACCAGATCAGCCTGCCCAGCGCCAAGAACGGTCTCGGCATTCTCGGGCGTGCGAAGATGGCTTTCGGTCTGAACCTTGGCGTGTTTGAGTTCGCTCTTAAACACCTCGGTCGCAGGAACCGATAGTTTTTCACCCAGTGCAAATGTCGGCATCAGCTTTTCAAAGTCGAGGTATCCGCCGGAGCCACAGGTTACATAGTCTAGGTGACCCGTCGCGTCGTGCAGAGCTAGGATTTCGGTGGTCTCTTCTATCGTCAGCATCACCGGATAGCTGTCAGAGTAGCTGACCGACATACCCACGATGAAATCATCGCCACAGGCTTTGCGAATGCCTTCGAGAATACGCATCGAGATGCGAGTACGGTTTTCCAGCGATCCGCCCCAGTCGTCGTCTCGCCGATTGCTCCACGGGGTCCAGAATTGTTCGAGCAGCGAATGATAGGCCGCCCAGATCTCTACGCCGTCGAAACCGGATTTTTGACAGCGGACGGCGGCAGCAACGAAGGCTGCGATCATTTCTTCGACCTCATGGCCGGACATCGCATGGCTTCCATCGCTGTCGTGATAGCTTGGCATGCCAGACGGACCCCAATGGGGCTGATAGCTAAGGTCGGAATCTCCGTGTTGGCCGATGTGGTAGAGCTGTTGAAGCACGACAGCACCGGCATCCTGAACGGGTTCCAATATCCGCCTGAAAGCAGGAATGACGGCATCGTCTTCAGCGCGGAAGTTTCCACGTGTAAGAACCCCAGTGCGATGAACCGGAACCGGTTCGGCCACGATCATCGCCGCCCCACCCAGCGCGCGTTCAAGCAAGTAGGCACCATATTGATCACCCGGCAAACCATCCACTGACATATTCGCCGTGTGCGCCCCGAAAACTATTCGGTTGCGCAGCGTCTTGTGGCGCAGATCAATTGGAGAGGTGAGCTTGTTGAACATCCGCCTATTCGCCCTAGTACCAAGCGTCCGGTAAGTCTTCTTTGCGCTTGGCGACAAAGGCCCTGAGTTCTTCTTCCTTGGCTGGATCAATGGGGGGCTTTTCGTATCTGTTCAGCATGTCGTTCCAGCGGTCATAAGCACGGCTGCGCATGTCCTTGGAACCACCTTCTTCCCAGCTTTCAACGTTTTCACTGTCACTAAGCTTGGGTTCGTAGAACGCGGTTTGGTAGTTACGCATGGTATGCGCCGACCCGAGGAAGTGCCCGCCGGGGGCGACCTCTTCATAGGCGTCTTTAGCAAAGGCGTTTTCGTCGGTGATCAGCCCTTGGCCCAGCAGCTTTTGGTAACCGCCCAAACGGTCGGCATCCATGATCAGTTTTTCAAAACCAGTGCAAAGACCGCCTTCTAGCCAGCCTGCCGAGTGCAGAACAAAGTTCGCGCCAGCCAGCGCGGTGGAATGCATGGAATCCGCACTTTCGTAGGCGGCCTGAGCGTCTTCGATTTTTGATGCGGTTAGCGACCCACCACACCGTAGCGGCAAGCCGACACGGCGGGCCAATTGGCCGATTGCGTAGTTTGAAATCACGGCTTCGGGCATCCCAAACGTCGGTGCGCCGGATTTCAGCGACATGGACGACAGGAAGTTGCCCAATACAAACGGTGCCCCTGGTCGGACGATCTGAGCAAAGGCGCAGCACATCATCGCTTCGGCCATTGCTTGGGCGACCGACGCAGCTGTTGTCACCGGTCCCATCGCCCCCGACAAGATGAAAGGAACCACAACGATCCCCTGCCCGCGTCCGCAATAGGTGCGGATCGCTTCGGTCACGACTTTGTCCACCAACAGCGGAGAATTGGTGTTCACGTTGCCCATGATCACGCAGTTCTGATCCATGACGTCTTTGCCATGAATAATTTCCGCCATATCGACGCTATCCTGTGCGCGGCTCATTTCGGTTATGGCACCGAGGTGTGGTTTGTCCGAACAGGTCATATGCGCAAGCAACATATCGAGGTGTCGCTTGCTGACGGGGACATCGCAGGGTTCACAGACAACAAACCCGCCGTGGTGCAGATTTGGGTGCATATAGGTCAACTTCACCAGTTTTTCGAAGGCGTCCATATCGCCGTAACGCCGCCCACCTTCTAGATCACGCACAAACGGCGCGCCGTAAATCGGAGCGAAAACCTGATTGGTTCCTCCGATGCTGACAGAACGTTCCGGATTGCGGGCAAGTTGAGTGAATTCGCTGGGAGCTTTTGCACAAAGCTGTCGGATCCACTTGGCATCCGCTTTGATGATATCGCCGTGCTCGCCAGTTGGCTCGATGCCTTGGGCACGCCAGATATCCAGTGCAACGGGATCATCGCGAAACGCGATACCGATGTTTTCGATAATCCAATCGACCTGTGCATCGACTTGCTCAAGCTGTTCTTCGCTCAGCGGATCAAAAAAAGGAAGCGCGCGCTGAATATGCGGCGAAGCGACTGCAGCCTCTTCCACCTGCGCACTACGACGAGAGGCTCTGGAACGTCGGGCCATCTGGCATCTCCTGAATCAATGACCCTTTCACTTAAAAACAATTTGGCCCGTTGTGATCCTTGAAAAATCCTATGGTTTGGATAGTTTGTATCTATGCGTGATTTTTGGAAGCACATACACTCGCCCCGCAACCTGATTGTATTCGATGCGGCTGCACGTCTTGGGTCGTTTACCAAGGCGGGTGAAGAGCTGAATATGCAGCAACCTTCGGTCAGTGCCGCGATCCGGCAATTGGAAGACGCATTGCGTGTCAAACTGTTCATCCGCGGGCATCGAAGTGTTGAGCTTACAAACGCAGGAAATCGTTTGTTTTCAGATGTTTTCAGCGCTTTGAACGACATCGAAACCTCGGTGAATGCCGTCAGACAAATGGGGCGAGACGAACATATCACGCTAAGCTCATCGTCTGCGTTTTCCTATTACTGGATGATGCCCAAACTGCAACTATTGCACAAGCGACATCCCGATATTGACCTAAGGCTTCAAATCAGTGACCGAGAGCCGAATTTGAACGTGGAAAACATTAGCCTTGGCATTCGTCTAGGGCATGGCAACTGGCCAAATCTTCATGTCGTGCGCATTGCCGATGAAGTCATATTTCCGGTGGCCAGCCCGCGCGTTATGGCGGCGGCAAAGAACCTTAAAACGGTGCCGAATTTGCTTCATGAACGTCTGATCCACCTTGAAGAACCCATTCGCGAACGCCCAACTTGGTCGCAATGGTTTGCCCACCATGGCATCGCGAACAGAAACATCGTTTCCGGCCTGCGGCTGAACGATTATGCGCTTGTCCTTCAGGCAGCAATTTCGGACGAAGGGTTTGCATTTGGCTGGGAACATATCGTGCGTAACCCCATCGAACGCCAAATCCTTGTAGGACGCGAGGATTGGGCTTGGCAAACTGGTAACGGGATCTACCTCGTCTGGTCACGGACGCGCGAGCTGACCGAAAACGCCAAGCGGGTGCGGGATTGGATCATCTCGGTCTCAGATTATCCGGATGCTGAGTTTGAACACTAGCCCTTTTGGTCGCGCAACGCGGCATCGCGAATGGCTGAAAGCGTGACGCGCGGGGTGATAGCTTCTTCAGAGATATTGAGTTCAAGCAACGCTCCGGTTTCAGACGTCAGTGCCCGCTCAAATGCAGCTTCAAACCCTGATGTGTCTTCGACCCGCTCTGCGTGAAAGCCGTATGCATTTGCCAAGGCTACGAAGTCAGGGCTGACCATTGTTGTAGATGACACGCGGGCCGGATACTGGCGCTCCTGATGCGCGCGGATGGTGCCATAGATGCCGTTGTTCAGAACCAAAATGATCGGCTGGGCGTTGGCCTGAACAGCCGTGGCCAGTTCATTGCACGTCATCTGGAAATCACCGTCGCCCGCAAAACACACGACTGTCTTTTCTGGGTGGACCGATTTGGCGGCAATGGCTGCTGGTACACCATATCCCATTGCACCTGACTGGGGGGCCAGCAAGCGCGCCTGTTTTGAGAACTTAAAGAACTTGTTCGGCCAGACGGTAAAGTTCCCTGCCCCGTTTGTCAGAATGGCATCTTCTGGCAGTCTTTCGCGCAGAAATTTCATGACATTGACCATGTCAACCGGCGAAGGCTGGGCTGGGGCAATCATGCTGGCTTCATAATCCGCGCGGGCTTGTTGGGTCCATTCGGCCCAGTCTCCGCTAACAGGCGTCAGAGATTGGGCAAACGCGTTCGGTCCGGCGTGAATGGCTAGTGTTGGCTGGTAGATTTTTCCAAGCTCAAGATCTGAGGCATGAACGTGAATCAGCTTTTGCTTGGGCAGAGGCACGTCGAGCAAAGTATAGGCATCGGTCGTCATCTCACCAAAACGGACATTGATGGCTAGGATGGTTTCCGCTTCCCTAACAAGCCGTTTCACATTGGCGGGCATTCCAACGCCCGCTTCGCCAGCGTACACGCCCGAGAAATTGTCGAACTGGTCCTGATATCTGAACGCGGCGACCACTGGGATGTTTGATGCTTCGGCAAACTCCTGAAGCGCGTTTTGGCCACTTGCTTTCCAATTGCAGCCGCCCATCAAAACAAGCGGTCGCTTGGCCGAGGTCAGCATTTCGCAAACCGCAGCTACGCTATCGCTTGATGGGACGGGTTCTTGCGTTGGCGAAAGGGACGTCAAAGGCTTTGCGTCAGACGCCGAGGTCAGCATGTCTTCGGGAAGCGCGATGACCACGGGGCCGGGGCGACCGCTGATCGCAATCCGCCACGCGCGGGACAGGATTTCAGGAATGCGGTCGATATCGTCGATTTCGACGACCCATTTTGCCATGGTGCCATATACCGCGCGATAGTCGATTTCCTGAAACGCCTCGCGGCCTTTCATGTCGGTGCCGACCTGCCCCACGAAAATGATCATCGGTGCGGAATCCTGCATCGCGGTATGGATGCCGATCGAGGCGTTAGTGACCCCCGGACCGCGTGTCACCATGCATATCCCCGGTTCGCCCGTCAGCTTGCCATAAGCCGCCGCCATAAAACCGGCACCGCCTTCATTGCGGCAGAGCACAAATTCGAAGTCATCCTGATGGTCGTATAGTGCATCCAGCACCGCCAGATAGCTTTCGCCGGGTACACCGAAAGCCTTGGAGGCCCCTAGTCCTAACAGACTTTCGACGATGATTTGGCCACCATTGCGCATCTTTTTAACCTCAGAAACATTAGTGCGAGTTTCAAGCGATCCAAGCACCGATGCATCGGGGCGACAAGCCGTGAAAGTCAAATTTGCGTTTGAAGATATCTTAGAAATCCAAACCAAGATCGACAGTTTGCGCCGAATGGGTCAATGCGCCCGAAGACACATAGTCAACGCCGGTTGCGGCGATTGATGCGATCCGGTCCAGCCGGACATTGCCGCTGGCTTCGGTGGTCATGCGACCAGCCACCATATTCACGGCCTTAGCCAATGTCGCGTTGTCCATATTATCGAGCAAGACAGCCGAAGCGCCGCCGGTCGAAAGAACCTGTTCCAGCTGGGTCAAAGTATCCACTTCGATCTCAACCGCCATCATGTGAGATGCCTTGGCTTTGGCGGCCTCTAGCGCTGCTGCAACTCCGCCAGCCGCTGCGATGTGGTTGTCTTTGATCAGAATGGCATCGGACAAAGAATATCGGTGATTGAACCCGCCGCCGTGCAGGACGGCCAGTTTTTCAACGATGCGCAATCCAGGTGTGGTTTTTCGTGTGCAGGTCACGCGGGTTGTGGTGCCTTGGGTCTCAGCCACAAAAGCAGAGGTCATAGTCGCGATGCCCGTCAAGCGACCCGCAAAATTTAACGCAACACGTTCAGCGGATAAGATCGACGCAGCACTGCCAGAGATTTCCATCAGCGTATCACCGGATTTGCAGGTGTCACCGTCGCCAACATGGGTCACAACGCTAAGGCTGGGATCCACCAGTCGGAACGCTAGGGCCGCGACCTGCATTCCTGAAACAACCGCATCGGCGCGCGAATTCAGACTTGCCTTATACTGGGTGTCGCCGGAAATAACGCTTCGGGTCGTGACATCGCCATAACTGCCTAGGTCTTCGTGCAGCGCATTGCGCACCAATGGTTCAAGTACAAGATCGGGGACAACAGAGGTGTTCATGCAATTTCCTTTTGAGACTGGTCACGCAGGGACAATGCTTCGGACAGATAGATGAAAGACCGAACTGCAGAGGTTTCGCTGGGCAGCGGAAAGTCCGTTCGATAATGCGCACCACGGCTTTCGCAACGCTGTAGGGCGCTTGCGGCTATTAGGGTCGCCGTCGCGCACATGTTCTGGAACGGGATGTTGTCGGAATACTTCTTTTGCAGCGCGGAAATACGATCCAACGCTGTTCGTAATCCCGTCCCATTCCTGACAACGCCAACATAGTTGGTCATCGTTTGACGAAGGTGATCGACGGCATCCAGATCAAGCGACAGGCCGCCTTGGGCGAAGTTGATCTGAACCGTCGAGGATTCTGAAACTTCACACAGTTCCGAACGAATGCTTTCAGCGCAATTGCGCGCGAAATAGAGCGCTTCAAGTAGCCCGTTTGATGCAAGACGGTTTGCGCCGTGCAATCCGGTAGACGCGGCTTCTCCGCATACCCAAAGGTTCTTTAGACTGGTGCGTCCCTGATTGTCGGATGCGATGCCACCCATGTGATAATGCGCCGCCGCAACGACAGGGATTGGGTTGGTAACCGGATCAACCCCGTTTCGCAGACAGGCCTGAGCAACGGCTGGAAACATTTCGGTTATTTGGGTGCCAAGCGCGTGCCGCGTATCAAGCATGGGGCGCAGGCCGGCTTGGGTTTGTTTATGGATCGCGCGTGCAACGATATCGCGTGGGGCAAGTTCAGCGTCGGCGTGTTCGGCCAGCATAAAGCGTTCGCCGTTTGAATTGACAAGAACCGCCCCTTCGCCGCGAAGTGCTTCTGTGGCCAAGGGAGTCGGGTCTTCTCCGAAATCCATAGCCGTTGGGTGGAACTGAACAAACTCGGCATCGGCGATTTTCGCACCCGCTTGGGCCGCCATGCCGATAACCTGACCATTTATCCGCAATGGGTTGGTCGTGCGTGCGTATAAACCGCCCGAACCGCCACCGGCCAACAGATAGCCAGACCCGCGCAACATGACGGTTTTCGTTGGCGTGTCGCCGGACGACTGCAATCCAACCCCACAAACAGCGCCGTTCTCAGTGTCCAACGACACTGCCATCGCGCCTTCTAGGATTTGAACCGACGGCGTGTTGCGCACTTTTGCGACCAAGGTCGACATGATTTCTGCACCGGCCTGATCGCCTTTGACACGCACAACGCGGGCAAAACTGTGGGCAGCTTCACGAGAAAGAACAAACTCTCCGGTTGGTGAGCGATCAAACTGGGCCCCAAGCGAAACCAAATCCAAAATGTGATCGCCTGCATCGCGTGTCACCAGATCGGCAACATTGGCATCAACTGTGCCTGCCCCCGCCTTTTTGGTATCTGACGCGTGAATTTGTGGGCTGTCAGCTTCGCTCATTGCGGCGGCAACACCACCTTGGGCATGAGATGAACTGGCCCCTTTACCCAAAGCATCAGGAGAAACGACAACAACCGGATGCGGCGCGAGTTTCAGGGCTGCGTAGAGAGCCCCCAATCCCGCACCGACGATGACTATGCGATCAGTCGTTACGTCCGTCATCGAACCGTCAGAGACCCAGCTTGCGGGACAGATCAATCATCCGCTGAACCGAGACCCGCGCTTTGGCTGCGACGTCTGGATCGACTTCGACCTGATTGTCCATCGTGTGCAGTGAATAGAGTATATTTTCGAGCGTGATCTTCTTCATGTAGGGGCACATGTTGCACGGTTTGGCAAAATCAACGTCTGGTAGTTCGTCGGAAATGTTCGATGCCATCGAGCATTCCGTAACCAACATGGCTTTTGAAGGCTTGTTTGCATGAATCCAGCCAACGATCCCACTGGTTGATCCGGTGAAATCCGCTTCGGCAACGACTTCTGGCGTGCACTCTGGATGTGCTATGATCTTGATATCAGGATCATTTTCACGATACGCGCGAAGATCATCCGCTGTGTAAAGCTCGTGCACGATGCAGGATCCGGGCCAGAAAACCACGTTCTTTTTCGACTGGTTCGCAACGTTCTGCGCAAGGTACTGATCCGGAGTCATGATCACCGTATCTGCATCCATCGCGTCAACGATTTGAACGGCGTTAGCCGACGTGCAGCAGATGTCAGACGCGGCTTTAACTTCGGCCGTGGTGTTCACATATGAAACCACAGGCGCGCCGGGGTATTTGGCGCGCATTTCTTCGACGCCTTCCGCCGTGATGCTTTCTGCTAGCGAACAGCCCGCAGACATATCAGGCATCAGAACCGTCTTTTCAGGGCTTAGAATTTTCGACGTTTCCGCCATGAAATGAACACCGGCCTGAACGATTACATCGGCTTCAACTTCAGTCGCTTTGATCGCCAGTTGCAGGCTATCACCGACAAAATCAGACACGCCGTGATAAATTTCGGGGGTCATATAGTTGTGCCCCAAGATCACCGCGTTGCGTTCTTTTTTCAGATCGTTGATCGCTTTGACGTAGGGCGCATAGATCGCCCAATCGGGGGGCGAAACAACACGGTCCATCCGGTCGTAAATGTGCTGCATAGACGCCGCTAGATCTGGCGAAGGGGCGAGATCATAGATTTCGGCCAACTCCGAACGTACTTGAGCTTGATCGAACACAGAAGTGGTCTCCGAATATTAAAGTTAGGCGTTAGTAGTCGGAAATTTTTGCGAGTCCCACCAGCAATTCGTCTTTTTTGCAAGGTAAATTAGACAAATTTCCCAGAAATCTGGTCGGATGCCCCCGAATGGGTAAACTTTTTTCACTAAGGGCCCCAAATTGTGACGTTCTAGTGTATCCAATCGTTCTTGTAGACGCTGTGAGGATCCCGCCCTAGAGTTCGATCTTGAACGCGTCGCGGGGCGGGAAACAGCTTGCCCAGATTTAAGTTGCGGAGACCTGCATGACCCTAAATAAGCCCGAACTGCGTCGGCTAAGACAGGACTTTCATCGATCCCCCGAGCTGGGTTTTGAGGAAGTTCAGACAAAGGCGAAAGTGGCCGAACTGTTAAGGGGCTACGGGCTTGAAGTGCACGAAGGCGTCGGTGTGGTCGGCGTTTTACGGTCGGGCACCGGCAATCGGGCCATTGGGCTACGTGCAGACATGGATGCTTTGCCCATCAGCGAAGCAAGCGATCACGACTACGTTTCTGAAAACGCAGGCGTGATGCATGCCTGCGGCCACGATGGGCACATGACAATGCTATTGGGCGCAGCCCAAGCGCTGGCAGATGATCCGGCGTTTAGCGGGACAGTCGTATTTCTGTTCCAACCAAACGAAGAGCTTGGCCTTGGTGCCAAAGCGATGCTGGACGAAAAGATTCTTGAACGTTTTCCCGTTGATGAGGTCTACGCAATCCACAATCTACCCGGCGCACCGGTTGGCCAAATCTCAACCCGTGAAGGGTTGATTTGCTCGTCCGAAAGCCTGTTTGAGATCACGGTTCAAGGCCAAGGGGGCCATGCATCCATGCCCCAAGCAGGGCGCGATGCCATTACCATCGGGGCAGAGATTGTACAGGCCCTGCAGACGATTGTAGCGCGCAAATTGGCACCGGGCGCAGGTGCCGTTGTATCCGTGACCGAGTTTTTGACCGACGGACAACGCAATGTGTTGCCCGGTCAAACGACGCTTAAAGGGGATGTAAGGGCACGCAGCCCAGAAGACCGCGACAACATCGAAGCGTTCATGCGCCAGATATCGCAAGGGATCGCGCTGGCGCACGGGGTAGACGTGTCGGTCGATTTCAATACCGAGTTCATTGAAACGATAAACGCCGCCTCGCCGACCAAAGCGGTTGTGCGCATTGCGCAGGGTATCGGTCTCGAAACCGTGCCAAACCGCCAACCAATGAGCTTTTCGGAAGATTTCGCGCATTTTGCAGCGGCGGTGCCGGGTTGTTTCTTATTGCTCGGCAACGGGGAAACCGGTGCAAACGGGCAGCCGTTGCATTCAAATGACTACGATTTCAACGATGACCTTTTGCCAATCGGGGCCGAGTTCTGGACAAAACTGGTTTACGACAGATTGCCCATCAAGGACGGAGAATAACTGTGTTTGAACAATGCATGCAGACACTGCGCACCCGCATGGAAGACGAAGGGATCGACGTCGCTCTGATTACCGACGACGACAACGTTTATTATCTGACGGGTTATTACGATTATCTGCATATGGAGTTCGGCCGCCCGACAATCCTTGCCGTTCAAAAGGACGGGGAAAGCTTGCTGATCACCCCGACGATAGACCTGAACTCTGCCCTATCCGCAGCAAAGGTGGATCGGATTGCCGCTTGGAACGATGGAATGGGTGACGAATGGCGAACGGAACTTCCTGCCTTGCTTGGCAATGGTCGCCGTATAGCCATCGAACCAGATCACATGCCGCCATTGGTTCGCTCGTTCGTCAACACTCATGTGGGTGCAGATCGCGCGCTTAGCGTAACCCCGATTTTGGCCGACATGCGGATGATCAAGTCGCCAGACGAACTGCAGCTTGCCCGCCACGCAGGTCAGGTGGCCAACGCGATGATGGCGGCGGGGCGCAACGCCATTGGCGACGGGGTCGCAGAATTTGAAGTTGCTTTGGCGACATCTCAGACCGGAACCCGAAAAGCGGCAGAGCTTTTGGCGGCACATTATGATGACAAAGACATGTCGCCCAACACGCATTTTCTTCAGATCATGGCATCAGGCGAGACGATAACAAAAACCCATCACCGCGCATCCACACGGATAATGCGAACGGGAGAGCCTGTATTTCTGTGCTTCTGCGGGATGACGAATTTCCACCGGTTCAAGCTTGGTTTTGACCGAACCTTTTGGATTGGCCACATTGCGGATGAAAGTCAGGCCGAAATCTACGAAATTGCGCTGGCCAGCCAACGCGCCGCGCTAGATGCTTTGCGCCCCGGTGTGACGGCTGAAAGCGTACACGCGGCTTATGCCGAAGTCATTCAAGGCGCTGGTTTTGATTATCCATTCCGCTGCGGTCGCGCGACTGGATTTAGTTTTCTCGAAAAACCGCAACTGGTGACTGGCGACACAACGGTTCTTCAGCCCGGTATGGTTCTTGCGGTTGATGGATCGGTGTCTGTTGATACTTTCCGCGCACAAATCGGCGACAGTTTCATCATAACGGAAGACGGCTGGGAGCCGGTGACAGATCATCCAAAAACGATTGAAGATGTGATCCTTTGACGAATAACTGATCGGCCTGTTCCGAGCAGTAGGACACACTCAGGATATTCAGGGGAAAGCCTGAGAGCGTGGCTTCCCCCTATACTAATCCGTCAGGATCAACCCGACGGATCATGTTTGGATCAGAAAAACGCCTGCAGACCGGTCTGCGCACGCCCAAGGATTAGGGCGTGAACATCGTGTGTGCCTTCGTAGGTGTTCACGGTTTCCAAGTTCACCATGTGGCGGATCACGTGGAAGTCTAGGCTAATGCCGTTGCCGCCATGCATATCGCGGGCGTCGCGTGCGATCTCAAGTGCCTTGCCGCAGTTGTTGCGCTTGATGATCGAAACCATCTCGGGCGCGGCGTTGGCCTCGTCCATCAGACGACCCACCCGCAGAGCGGCTTGAAGACCTAGCGAGATTTCGGTCTGCATATTGGCGAGTTTGAGCTGGAATAACTGCATCTGCGCCAAGGGTTTGCCAAACTGCTTGCGGTCCAGACCGTATTGAAGCGCAGCGTGCCAGCAAGCCTCGGCCGCGCCCATTGCGCCCCATGCGATGCCATAGCGGGCGCGGTTCAAGCAACCAAACGGGCCTTTCAGACCTTCCACATTTGGAAGTAGCGCGTCTTCGGACACTTCAACGTCGCTCATCACGATTTCGCCAGTGATGGAGGCGCGCAAGGACGCTTTGTTTTCGATCTTCGGGGCGGTCAGCCCTTGGGTGCCTTTTTCAAGTACAAAGCCGCGGATTTTGCCACCGTGCGCATCAGATTTGGCCCAAACCACGAACACATCAGCAATCGGAGCGTTCGAAATCCACATTTTCGAACCGTTCAGTACATAGCCGCCTTCAGTCTTTTTGGCGGTCGTCTTCATCGACCCGGGATCAGAACCTGCGTCCGGTTCGGTCAGACCAAAACACCCAATTAATTCGCCGGTTGCCAGTTTCGGTAGATATTTCTGACGCTGCTCTTCGCTGCCATAGGCATAGATGGGATACATAACCAGTGACGATTGCACCGACATCATCGAACGATAGCCGGAGTCCACCCGTTCGACTTCGCGCGCGACCAAACCATAGCTGACATATCCTGCACCAATGCCGCCGTATTCTTCGGGAATGGTGGTGCCAAGAAGCCCCATAGCCCCCATTTCACGAAAGATTTCCGGATCGGTTTCTTCGTTCTCGAATGCAGACGTCACCCGAGGCATCAGCTTTTCATCGCAATAAGCGCGGGCCGCGTCACGGATCATCCGTTCATCTTCTTCCAGCTGGGTTTCCAACAGGAACGGGTCGTCCCAAACAAAGGTGTTCAGGTCGGGTTTTGATTGAGGGGCCAGATCTTTTGCCATTGTTCCGATCTCCTTATTCCGCGGCTATCGCGGTTGAATTGATAGCAGCCTCGATTGAGGCTTCGAGAATGTTCATTGCTTCGTCCACTTGTGCCATTGGCGTGGTCAGCGGGGGCAACAAACGCACTGCATTCCCACGAGTGCCGCAGAGCAAGACGATAAGACCTCGCGTTTCTGCTTCGGCCACGATAGCCAGTGCAAGCGCCGGATCTGGGGCGTTGGTTGTGCGATCGGTCACCAGTTCAAACGCAACCATCGCGCCCAAGCCGCGCACATCGCCCACGGCTTCGTTGCCCGAACGCGCGGCGATACTATTCAGGCGAGTTTTGATTTTATTGCCAATCTCTTCCGCGCGAGCGCTCAGGTTTTCTTCGTCAATCACATCAAGTACGGCGTTGGCCGCCGCAACAGCAAGCGGGTTGCCCGCATAGGTGCCACCGATCCCGCCAACGGGGGCCGCATCGACGATTTCTGATCGGCCAGTGACTGCAGACAACGGGAACCCGCCCGCCAAGCCTTTGGCCATGGCGACCAGATCAGGAACCACGCCCGAATGTTCAAAGCAGAATAGCTTGCCCGTACGCCCGATACCCGTTTGCACTTCATCTGCAATCAAAACGATCCCGTGTTCATCGCAAATCTTGCGCAATGCATGCAAGAACTCTGGTTGGGCGATGTTAAAGCCCCCTTCGCCCTGCACTGGCTCAATGATCATCGCAGCAACCCGTTCTGGATCAATCGACGATCTCAACATGTTTTCCAAAACGTTCAGGCTATCCTGAACATTGACACCGTGAAATTCATTCGGGAACGGTGCGTGCAGGATTTCCGGTGGCATGGCGCCGAATGACTTCTTGTATGGGTTCACTTTACCGCAAAGCGCCATCCCCATCAGCGTTCGTCCGTGAAAACCGCCAGAAAAGGCAATCACACCCGACCGACCAGTATAGGCACGCGCCATCTTTACTGCGTTTTCAACAGCTTCGACACCGGTCGTCACCAACATCGTCTTCTTGTCAAAGTCACCGGGCGTCAAACCATTCAAGCGTTCAGCGAGGGTTATGTAGCCCTTATAAGGGGCGACGTGAAAGCAAGTGTGGGTGAAGGCTTCGGCCTGACTTGCGACGGCAGCCATGACCTTTGGATGACAATGACCGGTGTTGTTCACCGCGATACCAGATGCAAAGTCTATGAAACGGTCGCCATCTACTGTCCAAAGCTCGGCATTTTTTGCGCGCTCGGCGTAAATGCCACGGGTCGCCACGCCCTTTGCAACAGCAGCTTCACGGCGTTTAATAAGATTTTTGGTGTTGGACATTAAAGAATCCCCTAGCAGTGCGCTTCATATTGTGATCCTTATTGCTCATTTTTTTGAGCATTGTTAGTATTAAATTGCGCATAACCAAAGGATTCGGATACCGTGAACAAAAGTAAAAAGGACGGCACCATGGGAACCGATGATTTTGATGTTGGTGGACGGTTGAAAGGATTGAGGGCTCAGTTTGATATGTCCCAAAGGCAGCTAGCTGACGCAGCAGGCGTGCCCCACGGTCAAATATCAATGATAGAAACCAATCGAAGCAGCCCATCTGTCGCCTCGTTGCGCAAGATATTAAGCGGTTTCGGGATAAGTATGGCCGAGTTTTTTGAGCCCGAAGCCGAACTGAATACTCAACCGTTCTTTACGCCATCAGAAATGCGTGACCTGACATCCATGCTGTATCAGGGCGACGAGGCTATTCGCCAAAAGATAACCATCAAGCAGGTCGGCGATGCAAAAGCACACGGATTGCAGATATTGCACGAACGCTACGAAGCTGGTGCTGACACGGGGGCCTCTATGATTGAACATGAGGCCAACGAAGGCGGTATCGTTGTATCAGGCGAAGTCGAAGTGACCGTGGGAACCGAGGTACGCACCCTAAAAGCTGGTGACGCTTATTTGTTCAATAGCCGCGAGCCACATCGCTTTCGCAACATATCTGATCGCCCCGCTGAAGTTATCTCGGCATGCACGCCCCCATATCTATGACTCGTCGACAACATCCGGCACGCAAGGAGAAATGAACTATGTCCCCTCTTGAAGGTTTGAAGGTTGTCGAGCTGGCGCGCATTCTGGCTGGGCCTTGGATTGGTCAATCACTGGCCGACCTCGGAGCCGAGGTCATCAAAGTCGAAGCCGAAAGCGGTGATGACACCCGCACATGGGGTCCCCCCTTTATCGAACGCGACGGGGATAAAACGGCCGCCTATTACTATGCCGCCAATCGTGGAAAAACAGCCATCGTAGCGGACTTTCGCACGCCAGAAGGACAGGCAAAGGTCCGCGAGCTAGTGGAAAACGCGGATATCCTGATCGAAAACTTCAAGGTTGGCGGTCTGGAGAAATACGGGTTGGACTATGACAGCCTGAAAGAACTTAATCCGCGTTTGATCTACTGCTCGATCACCGGCTTTGGACAGGACGGTCCCTACGCTAAAAGGGCTGGGTATGACTTTTTGATCCAAGGTCTATCGGGCTTGATGTCGATTACGGGTGAACCGGACGGTCAGCCTCAGAAAGTCGGCGTGGCTGTGACCGATATTGTGACAGGACTCTACGGTACTATCGGTGTCCTTGCCGCGGTCGAACAGCGGCATCGCACAGGCAAGGGTCAGCATATTGATATGTCCCTGCTGGATTGCGCGACGTCGATGCTGGCCAATCAGGCAATGAACTATCTGGCAACGGGAGAAAGCCCGATGCGTAAGGGAAATGATCACCCAAATATCTCGCCCTATCAGGTTCTGCCTACCAGTGATGGGCACATCATACTGGCAGTTGGGAATGACGGCCAGTTTCAGAGGTTCTGCAAGGTTATAGACCGGCCCGATCTGGCTGAAAGCCCTGACTATGCGACGAACGGTCAACGTGTTGCCAACCGAGTGGCACTGACGTCTGAGATGGAGGTGTCTCTAGCGGATTGGATTTCAGCAGATCTACTGACCGCACTCGAAAATGCCACCGTCCCAGCCGGTCCGATCAATTCAATTGGGCAAGCGTTTGACGACCCTCAGATTCAGGCCCGCGGCATGGTGATCGAGCCCCAAGGCGTAAAAGGCGTGCGTGGACCGTGGAAGTTTTCGGACGCTGAGTTGTCTCTAGACAAAACCGCGCCAGTTTTACCGCGCAAAGCGGTCTGACCGAACACGCAAACGCGATCGCACTTCTGCGTTCGGCATGGCAGCCTGGCTGGCTTTCTCATGTTATTGAGCCGTCCGGGCTGCACAGATAGCCATCAGTGATCATCAGCCTCGAGCGGCCGCAGCAACCACCAATCCAAACTTGAGGTGATGCGGTGGACGCCCTTCTGTGCATTGGATTATCGCCCACCAACCCCAGAAAGAATCGTCCCGATAGACCATAGGCCCATGACCTGCCCCCTTCTGGTCCCTCGTTCATAACGAGAGTTTGCGGGTTCGATTT
>CAYZAY010000033.1:0-23432 GCA_964476515.1 uncultured Rhodobacterales bacterium | reverse complement strand
TTCTACGGCATGTCGACCTTTGAAGGTCCGATGATGTCGATCCGCGCAGTGAACTCGCTAAGCCACTACACGGACTGGACCATTGGTCACGTGCATTCGGGTGCGTTGGGCTGGAACGGCATGATCACTTTCGCCGCTCTCTACTTCCTGACACCGAAACTGTGGAACAAAGCCGGCCTTTATAGCGCGAAACTGGTTAACTGGCACTTCTGGCTGGCAACGATCGGTATCATTCTCTACGCGGCCGCGATGTGGGTCACCGGTATCATGGAAGGCCTGATGTGGCGTGAAGTTGATGCCAACGGTTTCCTCGTGAACTCGTTCGCAGACACGGTATCGGCTAAGTTCCCGATGTATGTGGTTCGTGGACTGGGCGGTATCATGTACCTGCTTGGCTCTCTGATCATGGTTTACAACATGTGGATGACTGTGAAGGCAGCTCCGGCAAAAGACGCCGAAGCCCCTGCAGCCGTTCCAGCAGAGTAAGGAGGGCATAAGCACATGGCACTTCTCGACAAACACAAAAAAATCGAGACCCACGCGACCCTGCTGCTCGTTCTGAGCTTCTTGGTTGTGACTATCGGTGGTCTGGTACAGATCGTTCCTCTCTTCTATCTCGAAAACACTATCGAGAAAGTCGAAGGCATGCGTCCTTACTCTCCTTTGGAGCTGGAAGGCCGCGAAGTCTACATCCGCGAGGGTTGTTACGTCTGTCACAGTCAGATGATCCGCCCAATGCGTGATGAGGTCGAACGTTATGGCCACTATTCACTGGCGGCAGAGTCGATGTACGATCACCCGTTCCAGTGGGGTTCTAAGCGGACAGGTCCTGACCTTGCGCGTGTTGGCGGTCGTTATTCAGACGAATGGCATGTTGATCACATGGTTGATCCACAGTCGGTTGTTCCTGAATCAGTGATGCCAAAATACGGCTACCTGATGGATCGCAAACTGGACGGCAAATATATCGGTGAACTGATGGCAACCCATAAGATGGTTGGCGTTCCTTACACCGATGAAATGATCGCCGAGGCCAAGGCTGACTTTGTCAATCAGGCCGATCAGGACAGCGATTGGGACGCTCTGGTCGAGCGCTACCCAGGTGCGCAGGTTCGTAACTTTGACGGGCAGGATGGCATCACCGAAATGGATGCTTTGATCGCTTATCTGCAAATGCTTGGCACGCTGGTCGATTTCTCGACCTTCACGCCAGACGCGTCACGGTAAGGGGGATAGATCATGGAACTTTACACCCTTTTGCGTGAATTCGCAGATAGCTGGATGCTTCTCTTTCTGTTCTCTTTCTTCGTTCTGGTTGTTGTTTGGGTGTTCCGCCCAAGCAGCAAGCGGGACTACGCAGAAACCTCTGACATCCCATTCCGCCACGAAGACGCCCCTGTGGGCGACGCCAATCCGAAGGAGGCGTGAATAATGAGCGACGAACAGTACGAAAAAGACTTTGAGACAACCGGCCACAGCTGGGACGGTATCGAAGAGTATAACAAGCCGCTGCCACGTTGGTGGGTCTGGGTGTTCTATTTAACGATCATCTGGGGCATCTGGTATTCAATCGCCTATCCGGCATGGCCAATGATCGAAAGCGCAACGGCTGGCTACAAAGGGTTCTCGACCCGTGGCGAAGTTGCAGCTGATATCGCAGCCGTTGACGAAGCCAACGCGGCCATTAACGCCAAGCTAGAAGCCACCGTTCTGACCGAAATTTCGGCCGACACTGAGCTTAACACCTATGCCTCCAACGCTGGTCGCGCCGTGTTCCTTACATGGTGTGCACAGTGTCACGGTTCCGGTGCTGCTGGTGCCAAGGGTTATCCAAACCTGCTGGACGATGACTGGCTTTGGGGCGGCGACATCGAAGCGATCCACGAGACTGTGTCTTACGGTATTCGCAACGAACAGTCGGCTGATGCCCGTTGGTCGGAAATGCCTGCCTTTGGTGAACTTCTGGAAGAAGCCGAGATTGATCAGGTCGTGAACTACGTCATGTCCCTGTCGGGCGGCGCTCAGGATGCATCGCTGGTTGATGCGGGTGCGGTGGTCTTTGAAGACAACTGTTCTGCTTGCCACGCAGAAGATGCCACCGGCGACCGTTTCCAAGGTGCTCCGAACCTTAAGGATGCGATCTGGCTCTGGGGTGGGGACTTTGACACGCTCAAAGCGACCGTCACCAAAAGCCGCTTCGGCGTAATGCCAGCTTGGCAGGACCGTTTAAGCGAAGCAGAAATCCGCGCTGTGTCGGCTTATGTCCACCAGCTTGGCGGGGGCGAAATCGCTTCCGAATAAAAGAATACCAGAGCGGTCCCCCCGCTCTGGTTTTGGCGCCGGTGTCCCGTCCTGTTCGCGCGTTTCCTGGGACATCGGTGCCTTTTTATTTGCTCTTGATCCGTGAAGCAACGGGCCAATCAACGCAAAGATACGCGCCGCTGGCCCCATCAATCCCGATACACTAGGCTTTCTGATAGATAGACCGGTTTTTTAGCCGGACGTTTACAGAAGTATTTTCGGGGGAACATCATGGCCATCACCAATATTGAAAGCTTACGCACACATCTGCAGTGGGCAATCGTACTGGAACACGCGACCCTCGCGCCGTATCTTTCGGCGCTTTATTCGATCAAAGAGGGCACAAACGTTGAATCCGCCGAAGTTGTCAAAAGCGTATTTCTGGAAGAAATGCTGCACATGGCATTGGCGGCCAATATCCTGAACGCCATCGGCGGCACCCCCAAATTCGCCTATGAAGGGTTTATTCCTAGATATCCGACTCCGCTTCCTCATGGTGACGGGTCGTTTGAGGTCAACATTGGTAAATTTTCGCCCGAAGGCATCAAATCGTTTCTGAACATTGAACGCCCGGGCGAAGCTGATGCAGAACCGCTTGAAGAGAATTACCACTCAATCGGCCAGTTCTATTCAGCCATTACCGAAGGCTTGATGTCTTGCTGCAAAGCTTTGGGGGAAGACAAGGTTTTCTGCGGTGATCCGTCTTGGCAATTGACAGCCGAGACAACGTACTATGGTGGAGCAGGTCATCTGGCGGCGGTCACAGACCTCTCGTCGGCATTAGCGGCGATGAAAGAGATCGTCGAACAGGGCGAAGGCCTTGATCACGGGTCGATCTTTGACGGTAACCAAAACATGTTCCACCCCGAACGCGAAGAAGTAGGGCACTACTTCCGTTTTCAGTAAATTCTGCTGGGGCGCAGCTATAAGGCGGGCGACACGGTGCAGTCCGGCCCAACGGGCGACAAGTTCGACGTGGATTGGGATGCAGTTCACAACATGCGGCAAAACCCAAGGATCGAAGACTACCCTGTTGGCAGTAAAGCCCGCGAAAAGATGGAAGCCTTGGCCCAAGGTTACAGCGATATGCTTCGGATGATGGAACGCTCGTTCGCCGGTAATCCGCGATTGTTCGGCGAAACTGTCGGCACAATGTTTGAGCTGCGCTATCTGATCAAGGAACTGATGGAGATGCCATCCGGCGATGGAGAAACAACTGTCGGGCCGTATTTCGAATATCGGCCTGCACAGCATCGTCATGACACCTGGATCGAAATCCGCGAAAAGGGGCCTTATGCGGTCCACGGCGATATCCCTTTGGTCCGCAAAAAGCGGGTCACAAGCAACAAGGGTGAGGCGCTAACTTGGGCCACGACCAATGGCTTGCCCGCTGACGAAGGCTATGTGCTGTGCCGTTGCGGTCAGTCCAAGACCAAACCGTTTTGCGATGGCACGCACGACTACATCGACTTTGACGATTCCGGCCCCGAGAGTTTTGAGCCCTTCGAAAAGACGGCAGATGTCCTTGAAAACGACGGCATTCGGGTGAAAGTGGATAATTCCTACTGCGTGCACGCCAAGTATTGTTTCAACAAATCCAGCGGCATTCGCGCGTTGATGAAAGAACCCGCCGATGCGAACGCCAAAAGCGCGATCATGGCGATGGTTGATCGCTGCCCATCCGGGACATTCACCTATGAGCTTGATCTTGATGGCGAAATGACCGAATGCGAAGACGAACTACCCAAAGAGGTTGCCGCCATTTCCGAAGACAGCCGCTGCGATACAGCGGGCCCACTTTGGGTGTCAGGCAATGTCCCCATCATGAAGCCCGACGGCAGCTTCCTTTAAACCCGCAACAGGGTGACCCTGTGCCGTTGCGGTCAGTCAAAGAACAAACCGTTCTGCGACGGAACGCACGGGTCTATCGGGTTTAAGGAGTGATCCGACTGATCTGTCATATTATCGAACAACTAACACACTGATCTAGAAGATTAGTTTTCCTAATCGTATGGAAAATGCGCGAGCCAGCAAGAGGGCCGGTGTCATCCTGGCACCGTCGGTTTTCACTGGTTGGAATGTTTAATCTCCCAAAAGCTGTGTTTTGGATGCCGTTTTTGACCCAAATCAATGTTGCACCAGCATAGGACTGAGAGAACGCTGATCAGTTGCAACTTTTCAGCGGAGTGATTCCGTGCCCAATTCCGAGACGCCTCCTAGTTTATATGCCGCCCGCGAACCCGTTTTTCCAAAACGTGTATCGGGTAGCTTTAGAAGTCTAAAATGGGGGCTGATGATCTTCACTTTGGGGATCTATTATCTAACGCCTTGGATACGCTGGGATCGTGGTCCGAACCTGCCGGATCAAGCTGTGCTGGTCGATCTTGCCCATCGACGGTTCTTCTTTTTCTGGATCGAGATTTGGCCGCATGAGTTTTATTTCATTGCCGGTCTCTTGATCATGGCTGGTCTCGGGTTGTTCCTGTTCACCTCGGCCTTAGGGCGGGTTTGGTGCGGGTATGCTTGCCCTCAGACCGTTTGGACTGACCTCTATATTCTTGTCGAACGCTGGATCGAAGGCGACCGGAACGCGCGTTTGCGCCTTCATCGCCAGAAAAAGCTGGATTTTCGCAAGGTCCGTTTGCGGGTCACGAAGTGGATCGTTTGGTTGCTGATCGGACTGGCGACGGGTGGGGCATGGGTGTTCTATTTCGCAGATGCGCCGACGCTTTTGTTGGATCTGGTTAAGGGCACGGCCCATCCGGTTGCCTATTCCACGATGTTTGTCCTGACGGCTACGACGTTCCTGTTTGGCGGCTTCTTCCGCGAACAGGTCTGTATCTACGCCTGCCCGTGGCCCCGTATTCAGGCGGCCATGATGGACGAAGACACCATCACCGTCGCCTACCGCGAATGGCGTGGGGAACCACGTGGGCGCGGTAAGAAACGCGAAGGCTTGGGCGATTGTATCGACTGTAGCGCCTGCGTGAACGTCTGCCCGATGGGGATCGACATTCGCGATGGCCAGCAGATGGAATGCACCACCTGTGCCCTATGTATCGACGCCTGTGACGAGATGATGGCCAAGATCGGCAAGCCGAGCGGCTTGGTCGATTACCTTGCCTTGTCGGACGAACCCTACGAGCGCGCTGGCGAGCCGCCCAAGAATATCTGGAAGCACGTCTTTAGGCCGCGCACCATTCTTTACACTGCGATGTGGTCGCTGGTTGGGGTCGGGCTTTTGTTTGCGCTGTTCATCCGTTCAGACATCGACATGACTGTTGCTCCGGTGCGTAACCCGACCTTTGTCACCATGTCCGACGGATCGATCCGCAACACCTACGATGTGCGTCTGCGCAACAAGCACGGCGAAGATCGTCCGTTCCATCTGACGATCACGGGTGATCTGACGATGCGCATCCAGCTAGAGGGTACGGTTTACGAAACCGTGACTGTGCCGGCGGATAGCACCAAACTTCAGCGGGTCTATATCATTGCGCCTCCGCTTTCATTCCCAGCTATTGCGGAACGCACGGATGTCCGTATCTGGGTCGAAGACATTTCAAATGGCGACCGCGCCTATACTGATACGATATTTAACGGGAGAGCGAACTGATGAGTGAGCGTAGGATAACTGGATACCACGTGTTGGTCTGCTTTTTGCTGGCCTTCGGGGTTATCATTTCGGTCAACTTTTACCTGGCCTATAGCGCCGTAAAAACCTTTCCTGGGCTTGAGGTGAAAAACTCATACGTCGCATCGCAAAGCTTTGACGCCAATCGCGCCGCGCAAGAAGCTTTGGGTTGGGAGATCGCAGCCGATCATCAGGACGGGTTGCTGGTTTTGTCGATCACGGATGCCAACGGACCGGTTAAGGTCCAGTCTCTGACCGCAACATTGGGTCGTGCAACGACGGTTGCAGATGACCTGTCGCCGGACTTCAAGTTCGATGGGACGGCTTATGTTGCGCCAGTCGAACTGCGTGATGGCAACTGGAACATCCGCATGGTGGCCGTGGCGCCGGATGGCACTGCGTTTCAGCAGCGCGTTATTCTGCATGTGGTAAGATAACCTATGACAGCAACCCTGCGCGCCCCTGTTTCGGCCTGTCCGGCCTGTTCTGCCGCCCCTGCGGCGGAAGGATTGGCTGAACGCGCATTGCCGAAAGAGGCGCGCATTTCACTGTCACTTCCTAGCGCCTATTGTGCGGCGTGTATCACATCGGTGGAAGACGTCCTGAACGCCCACCCCGGCGTGAATGAAGCGCGGGTGAACCTGACCCTGAAGCGGGCAAGCGTTGATGCTGACCCATCCGTCACAGCTGCCGAGCTGATCAAAGTTCTGGACGGTATCGGATACGAGGCGCACGAATTGGACGCGGGCACCATTGCTGCGACCGAAACCGATAAGGCGGGTCGTAAATTGCTGATGCGTTTGGCGGTTGCGGGTTTCGCGTCGATGAACGTGATGTTGCTTTCCGTGTCGGTCTGGTCAGGCGCATCGGATGCGACGCGTGACCTGTTCCATTGGATATCCGCTGCGATCACGCTTCCGACCATCGCCTTTTCTGGCCAACCGTTTTTCCGAAACGCATGGAGCGCGTTAAAGAACGGTCGGTTGAACATGGATGTGCCGATTGTTTTGGCCATAGTGTTGGCGGTCGTGACATCGCTTTGGGAAACCTCGCTGTCTGGCGAACACGCCTATTTTGATGCGGCTTTGGCACTGACCTTTTTCTTGTTGGCGGGGCGCTACCTTGACCACCGTACACGTTCCATCGCCCGCTCGGCGGCCGAGGAACTGGCCGCGCTAGAGGTGCCTCGGGCCTTGTTGCTGATCAACGGTGAGCCGGTTGAAACGCCGATTGCTGACATAGAGGTCGGCGATCATATCCTAGTCCGGCCCGGTGGGCGGATGCCCGTCGATGGTGAGATCATTGAAGGTCAGTCCGAACTTGATCGGTCCTTGCTGACTGGTGAAACTTTACCTGTTTTTGCAGAGCAGGGATTGAAAGTCAGTGCGGGTGAAATCAACCTGACCGGCCCTCTGACCATTAGGGCCAGCGCTGTTGGGCAGGACAGCTCTCTGCATCAAATGGCCGAACTGGTCGCCGTCGCTGAAAGTGGACGTAACCGCTACACCTCGCTTGCGGATAGTGCGGCCAAGCTTTATGCGCCGGGGGTTCATATCCTGTCGGCGCTTAGTTTCGTAGGTTGGTACCTCTATTCCGGAGACATCCGCATTGCGTTGAACATTGCTGCGGCGGTTCTAATCATTACTTGCCCTTGTGCACTTGGTCTGGCTGTACCGGCAGTGACGACAGCCGCATCGGGGCGTTTGTTCAAGAAGGGCTTGTTGATCAAACATTCTACGGCACTTGAACGTCTGGCCAAGGTAGAAACCGTTGTTTTCGATAAAACGGGGACGCTGACCAACGGCACGCCAGTTCTTCGGTCCGTTCAGTCCTATAACGAAGGTGATTTTGCGGTTGCCATGACGCTTGCATTGGGGTCCAGCCATCCGCTCTCAAAATCGCTTGTGGATGCGGCAAGTCGGGCAGGGGTTCAGCCTGCCAAGGTCGAAGCGCTTGAAGAAATCCCGGGTTACGGAACCAAAGGTGTTTGGCAGGGCAAGCCCGTCAAGCTGGGTCGAGCGGCTTGGGTTGGCGCGTCGCCTTTGGCCTCGACCGCGACCTATTTAAAGCTTGGGCAAGGCGACCCATTGGCCTTCCGCTTTAAAGACGCAACCCGCGATGGGGCGGCGGAAACTGTCAAAGCGCTGCAAGAAGCTGGTAAAGAAGTCATCCTTCTGTCCGGCGACACGGCACCGGCTGTCGAAGCTTTGGCCGAAGAGCTCAACATCGCCAAATGGGCGGCCGAGGCTTTGCCGCAAGACAAAGTCTCGCGCATTCAGGACCTGACCCAGCGTGGCCACAAAGTGCTGATGGTTGGGGATGGGCTGAACGACACGGCGGCACTGTCGGCGGCGCATGTTTCGATTTCTCCTGCGACGGCGCTGGATGCGGCACGTGTGGCGTCTGACATCGTTCTTTTGGGCAATGAGCTGACACCGATTGCGGATGCAATCTCAACCGCTCAATCAGCAACGAAGCGTATTCGCGAAAACTTCCAGATCGCGACGGTTTATAATGTGATCGCCGTGCCAATTGCGATTGTCGGTCTGGCCACACCTCTGGTTGCCGCGTTGGCAATGTCTGCCAGTTCAATTACCGTATCCCTGAATGCACTGCGTCTAAGGTAAACCGATGGATGTTCTCGTCTACCTGATCCCGATATCGCTGTTTTTAGGCGGCGCAGGGCTTGTGGCTTTTGTCTACACGGTTCGCAGTAATCAATATGACGATCCGGACGGGAATTCTCAGCGTATCCTTAGCGACACGTACGACGACGCCCCGAAAGACTAGTTAGCTCGGCGGTCCGACGACGGTGCAGTCCTGATGGCGTGCGCTTAGGCGACGACAGGCGAGGTTGGCCAGTTCCAGATTCATCCCAAGAAAGTTCGCTTCATAGCCGCGTGCTGTAGACACAACCTTGCGCAAGGATCCATCCAGCGTCGTCATTTCAGCCAATGCCGTTTTCAGCAATGCTTTTTCCGCATGATAGCGGGTGCCATAGGTTCCGATGGTAATACCCCAAAGCCGTTCGCCTGACGTGGATATGCGCGTCACGACGGCGGGGCCTTCGGGCTGGGTAATATCAGGTTCAAGATTGGCCAGCGTTGTTTCGACCGTATTCATAGACGCCAAGGTGACATGCGTTGGCCGCAGCATTGGCATGGCTGCTTTCTCAAGGGCGAGAGAGGCTGTCGCTGTTACTGGGGTGTCCAGAACAGCCTCGACCGCTTCTGCGATCATGATCGAGTCGGCGCTGATGGCCTTTGTTGGCCGAAGTTTGGGGTAGGGGCTGGTTTTCACAGCCGTAACCGCACGAATTGTGTGGCCGGCTGTTCCGGTCGGCGAATATGTTGGCAATTTAGGTGCGCGGAACGCGACTTGGGACGGCGCGCGCTGGAACCCCATGTCCAGCAATTCAGCAACCCGTGCGTTGCGTGTGGCGGTCGAGCGGCCCCCGAACACGGTTGCGATAACCCGCTCTGAACCGCGCTGGGCTGAAGCGACAAGGTTAAAGCCCGCCGCCCGCGTGTAGCCGGTTTTGATTCCGTCTGCACCGCGATAGGCCGCTAGCAGTCTACGGTTGGTGTTGTTCACCGTCTTGACCCCCGCGTCCGCCGAGCGACGAGAGAAGAGGTTATAGTATTCGGGGTAGTCATAAAGGATATGTCGCCCGAGGATTGTCATGTCCCGCGCCGTGGATAAGTGTCCGCTTTCGGTCAGGCCATGCGCGTTTTTGAAGGTCGAATTCGACATACCCAAAGCTTTGGCCGTGCGATTCATCCGACGGGCAAACGCCGCTTCCGAACCTGAGATAGCCTCGCCCAAGGCCGTGGCCGCATCGTTGGCTGATTTCACCGCTGCTGCGCGGATCAGGTAACGCAGTCGGATTTTCTGGCCGGACAACAGCCCGAGCTTCGACGGGGGTTCGGCGGCGGCATTGCGAGAAATGCGAACGTAGTCGTCCAGCGATATTTCTCCGTTTTCGACCGCTTCGAACACGACATAAAGTGTCATCATCTTGGTTAGCGAGGCCGGATGAAGACGCGTGTCAGCGTTGCGCGAATGAAGAACTTCGCCTGTGCGGGCGTCCATGACCATCGCCGCATAGGGCGCCGCAGCGGTCATAATGGGCAGCAGCAAAAGCAGCGCTAATAGCGCTGTGAGACCGCGAACGGCCGATATTATTCTTAGTGAACGCTTTATCACGTTGCTCTGCCTCAGTGCCGCCGGATTTTTCCGGTCTGTCCTGCTTTGCCCGACGCTAGCACAAGGTGATTCGCCGATAAAGACTCAATTCCAGCGCCAGGGACGAATTTATGCGTGGAAAATCGCGTATTTAGGGGCATAGCGCGATTTCACGCAAAAGCACAGGCAGGGTCGTCAAATCGGGTAGCTCACGAAAGCGGGGCTGATCATCGGGTGCTTGGGCATACTCCAAAGCCCAAGTCAGTTCATGTGGAACGTGCACGCCCCATGCCCCAATCGTTAGCGCAGGCAAAACATCGGACTTTAATGAGTTCCCCACCATCATCGCCCTTTCCGGTTCGCCGCCGTAGGATTGGAATATCCGGCGATAAATATCGGGCTGCTTTTCGCTGACAATCTCGACTCCGTTAAAGTGATCGCCCAAACCCGATTGCGCCAGCTTGCGTTCCTGATCCAGCAAGTCACCCTTAGTGATCAGCAACACTTTATGTTGCTCTGATACCTCGGTGATAACGTCTTCGACCCCAGGCAACAGATCAATCGGATGGGCCAGCATGTCTTGGCCAACAGCAATCAGTTCGGAAATTACCGACGCCGGAACGTCCGAGCCAGTTACCTCGATCGCGGTTTCGATCATCGACAGGGTGAAGCCTTTGATACCGTAGCCGTAATGGCCAAGGTTTCTGCGCTCAGCCGCCAACAGACGTTCTTTAAGATGATCCGGATCAGTATAGGGTTTCAGCAGATCCGCAAAACGGTCCTGACTGATCTGGAAATACCGTTCGTTGTGCCAAAGCGTGTCGTCAGCGTCAAAGGCAATAATACTGGGTTTTGCGACCAAAATTCACGCTCCTTGGATTGGGGTCTTTTATGCTACCTTGTGTGGCTATATACCGTTTTCAGGATACTTACGGCAATTTCGGAAATTCATGACGCGTTCACCGTTTATTATGGCAGGCAAGCAAGATGACGACGGAGATGTCTCTATCGCTATCAAGACCAAGCCTAAGACCAAACGCCCGCCGATGTACAAAGTCATGTTGCTGAACGATGACTACACGCCTATGGAATTCGTCGTGCAAGTGCTGGAACGATTCTTTGGTCTAAACCACATGCAAGCGTTTGAGATCATGCTGACTGTGCATAAAAAGGGCCTTGCCGTTGTAGGGGTATTCAGCCACGAAATTGCAGAAACCAAGGTGTCGCAGGTGATGGAATTTGCCCATCGCAACCAGCATCCTTTGCAATGCACCATGGAAAAGGAATAAGCCCGTTCGGGCTGGGTTCTCATGTCACGTTCTCGTTTATCTCTCGCTCTTGAAAACGGTCAGGTAGAGCTGCCGGATGGACCTTTGGTGGCTTTCGGGCTGGGGGCTGGGGACGATCTGGATGGTCTTTCCAAAGCCGAGACCACGATTATTCAACCGTTCTTTCCCGATTATGAAGCGCTGGGCAAACGGGGGTTCACAGTCGATACCGAAGCAACAACCGAAGCTGCCGCTGCGCTTGTCGCGATCCCAAGATCAAAGCCGTTGGCGCGTGAATGGATTGCTGATGCGTGTCAGGTTGCCAAGGGCGGCTTGGTCATTGTTGACGGCAACAAAACCGACGGGGTGGAAAGCATCCTGAAGGAAGTCAAAAAACGTACTCCGGTTCTGGGAAATTTCTCAAAATCCCACGGACGGTTGTTCTGGTTTCAGGCAGCGGATTTTAGCGATTGGCATCAGGGCATGTCCAAGAACGCCGATGGGTTCACCACGATGCCGGGGGTGTTTTCGGCAGATGGGATCGATCCGGCGTCCAAGCTGCTGGCCGATAATCTGCCCGTGAAGTTCAAAGGCTCCGTCGCCGATCTTGGCGCGGGGTGGGGATATCTGGCGTCGCGACTGGTCGATCTTGAAAAGGTTAAAGACGTCCATTTGGTCGAAGCTGACAAACGCGCATTGGATTGCGCTCGCGTTAACGTTCTTTCTGGCAAGGCCGTTTTCCACTGGGCAGATGCGACGACCTTTAAGATGCGGGACCGCGTCGACAACGTGGTGATGAACCCGCCTTTCCACACTGAACGCAAAGCCGATCCCGAGCTTGGCAAGCGTTTCATTTCGGCAGCCGCCCGCCTGTTGAAATCCGCAGGTCAGCTTTTTCTGGTCGCGAACCGTCATTTGCCTTATGAAACGATTTTGTCTGAACGCTTTGCTTTCGTCCAAGAAGGGGCGGGCGATGGTCGGTTTAAAACATTCGTTGCCGCAAAGCCGCGAAGATAAAACGGGACGCTGAGGGGAATACAGCATGTCTTTTTCGTTAGCTGGTAAATCAGTCATCGTAACCGGTAGTGCAAATGGTGTCGGATTGGCAATCGGGCGCCATTTGGTTGGTCAGGGCGCACGCGTCATGTTTGCCGATATGGATGACAAAGGTCTTAGCAAAGAGCTGGAAGGCGACAGCGAAAGCAACGAAAACATCCGCTATTTCGCGGGTGATTTGCGTGAAAAGCTGACCATCACCAATCTGCTTGCGGCGACTGTTGACGCTTTTGATGGTGTCGATGTTTTGGTCAATGCCTCGCGCCAATTGCTGACCTCGGACCCTCTTGATCCAGAAGCCGATATGGTCAGCGAACTTCTTGAACAAAACTTGATGCCAGCTTTGCGGCTGACTCAGGTGATTGCCAAGCGCATGATCAAACAGGGCAAAGACAGCGAAGAAGGCTGCAAGGGTTCGATCATCAACCTGTCGTCGATAGCAGCCCGTCGGTCCAACCCCGAGCTTTTGGGATATAGCGTTAGCTGTGCGGCACTAGATCAATTTACCCGCTCTATGGCGGTCTCATTGGCGCCTCATTGCATACGGATCAACTCGGTGGCCTTTGGCAGCGTCATGAGCGCAAGCCTGCAATATGCGTTGAAAGAAAACCGCGCTGTGCGTGAAGAGATTGAAGAACACACGCCACTTGGCCGAATTGCTTCGGCAAACGAAATCGCCGAGGCAGTGCAATATCTAGCGTCGGACGCGTCCAGCTTTGTGACCGGACAAATCCTGACAATCGACGGGGGCCGCACGCTTCTTGATCCGGTGTCAGCCCCCGCGCATTAATACTTAGCCTTCAGGCGGATAGGTCGCTGCACAGGCCTTGGTTGCTTGGGCAAGACGTGTCTGCAGAATTTTTTGCTGGTCCAGCAATTGTGATAGCTTGCGCCGCTCGGCGTCCAGATCAAGCGCGACAGGCGATTTATAGGTCGTGCCAACCTCGACCAAACAGGTCGCTTGCTCGCCCAAGTCGGTCAGGCAGATGACTTCCTGAACTTCGGTTGAAACAAGCGTTTCATATCCGTATCCGCGGGAAATTGTGATCTGGCTTTGGGTGATCAGCTCATTCACAACACTCAGGTCTTTAGAATTGTTGCGAACGCATTGTTGATATTCGTCGACGCAGGCTGAAAGGCCAAAAACGGCGGTGGCTGCTAGGATTGTGAGAACGCGCATATCTGTTCCTTACGATAACTTGGTGATGGTGGCCTGACCCTGCGGCAAAAAGGGAATCGCCGCGTGCCTTGGTGGCCCCATCGCATTT
This sequence comes from uncultured Rhodobacterales bacterium, assembly GCA_964476515.1. Lineage (GTDB taxonomy): Bacteria > Pseudomonadota > Alphaproteobacteria > Rhodobacterales > Rhodobacteraceae > JASMHC01. Next base: position 9,720 of record CAYZAY010000033.1, on the reverse strand, counting down.
GTGCTGATAAAAGAAGACAAAATTAGCGGGAGTTATGCAATGACACAGGTCATGGCTGATGAAAAACAGAAAGCGAGCGCTTGGTTTCGCGAATTGCGGGATCAAATCGTAGCTGCGTTTGAAGGGTTAGAGGACAGCCACGCCCAAGGGCCATTGGCCGACGCTGAACCGGGCCGTTTTGAGGTATCTGAAACCAAACGCTCTTCGGGCGATGGTTCAGACGCAGGTGGCGGCTTGATGAGCGTCATGCGAGGCGGGCGCGTGTTCGAAAAGATCGGCGTCAATGTTTCGACCGTCTATGGTGAACTGGGTGAGCAAGCACAAAAGGCTATGGCCGCACGGGGTATTCCGGGCATGGATAGCGATCCGCGCTTCTGGGCATCTGGCATTTCGTTGGTGGCCCACATGCAGAACCCCCATTGCCCAGCGGTCCACATGAACACCCGTATGTTCTGGACGCCTCATGCGTGGTGGTTTGGCGGCGGGTCTGATCTGAACCCCTGCATCGAATATGACGAAGACACCGACCATTTCCATGCCACGCAGAAAACCCATTGCGACCGTCATGACGCTGGTTACTACGACCGGTTCAAGGAATGGGCAGACGAATATTTCTACGTACCTCACCGAGGTCGCGCACGCGGGGTAGGGGGCATCTTTCTTGATGACCACAACACCGGAGATTGGGGAAAGGATTTCGCCTTTATCCAAGACGTCGGCCAAGCCTTCCTTCCGGCCTTTGTGCCTTTGATCGAAAAGCGCCGCGTTCAGGATTGGTCGGACGCCGACAAGGACGCACAGCTGGTCCACCGCGGGCTATATGCGGAATATAACCTTGTCTACGATCGCGGAACCAAGTTCGGCTTGGCAACCGGGCACGATGCGAATGCCGTTCTGATGAGCCTGCCACCAATGGCGAAATGGGTGTGATGGAATTTCTGGGTTGTTTCCGTCCCTCCCTAGAGCAAGAGCCCGAGGACAAGACCACCCACGAACCCAAGCCCGATGCTCGCAATAATCCCTAAGTCTATCGTTGTTTTTCGATTTTCGGGACGAGAAGGCGACTCGGCGATTTCTTCCATCGAGATGCCGAGAACCGCACATAGCGTCTGAGCAGTTTCGGCCGAGACCGAGCCCGTCGTCTCGGCCCGCTGAATGGTCCGCACAGAGATGCATGACGTTTCAGACAGGTGTTCTTGCGTCCAGCCTTTTCGGTTTCTAGCCTCTGAAATAGCAGAGTTCTGGATACGCATTTAAAGGCCCATCCAAGCCGCAAGTCTACCCAATAACACCCCTAGCCCTACTGCCGACAAGAAGACGAACACTGACGTCCATGGCTTCATAAAGGCCCGTGCATCTGCGAAAAGTTGCTGGCCGTTTTGAGAAGCGGTTATATCTATACGTGCAGTCAGCAGATTTCGCCATTTTACCGAAACTAGAAACTGATCATCTCCCGCTTTGAACGTGTGTCTTGAGTGGAACGTCCAATTTCTTTTTTTGAAACCAGCTCTTTGTTTAGCCAGACCCACTCCATGCCGGTAAAAAGAGACGCCTCTGCCTTAAGCTCAAATTCGTCGGATGTATATTCGACACCTCGCACTTTCCAGTTCGCGTAAGATTCCAAATCGCCGTACATCAATTCACTCCATAAAGAATGATGAACTTTTTACGTGAAACTTTGCCTGACACCACGCCAAAAAAGCGCCTGACGGATGATTGGCGGAAAACAGTCGGGTGTTAGCGGGACGACACTGCCTTTGGCGGGGGCTTTGTTACCAACGTGCGGTGGTCCAACAGTTGGTTAACGTGTGGGTAGCTACAACTTTCCCCGTGCACAGATGTGGTTCCATTGGTCAAAAGCTAGCGAAAGCGAAGATGCGGACGGCCAGCCAAACCACCTATAGATCGACAGGTGCGTGCGGGTGAATGCCCGTTCGTATTGGCAGGAATAGTCTAACCGGCGGGCCCGCCACTTCGTCTAATAAACAAACCCTAAGATGTTCACCCTGCCGGAGCGCATTCCGTGCGGGGGCAATGTCGTTGGCTATTTCACAATCCCGAGTTTGTAAGCAATCCGCATTAAGGTTCGATGAATAATCGGGGGCAAAATGTCCGGAAAGAATTCCTGACGCCATACCATCCAGTCGACTTTATCGATAGTCTGCGGGCGGGGTTTGAATTGGGTTGTATGAGACCGTTTCGACCCGTCCCAAGTTGCTGTGTAATAGTAAAGCGCAATGGATCGGCGTGGCTGACCGTCAGGATGGGCGACTTTTTCGGGATTGCCGTGCATAGATGTTGAACTGGTCGAAAAGCATAGCATCCGATTAAAAAATCGGCGTGAATTTTTCGATTTGTTTCGACATATCGTTTTCCCAGACCTCGAACGATCCGCCGTAGTCTGCTTCCCAATCCTTGTTGAGATAAATCAGATCGTTCATTCGCCGTTCGAGATTCATTTTTTGATGATGGTTGAAATCCGCGTGAATGTCCAAGTGGCCGCCGTTTGCCACAACGTGAATGCCCCCTCCGGCGAAGTGAGGATCCGGGATTAACCCGTCAATTCCTGATAGTTGTTCAAGAAACAACAGAAATGGCCTGGAATTAAGGGCATAAAACAGGTTTTTGGTGTAAGTGGGCAATCGCTCGGGAATGTACGAGCTTTTAAATTTCTCCTGCGCTCGACTGAATGAGCTTTCGGATTCTGGGAGACATTCAAGTTCCTCCAAAACTTTGTCCAAAATCCCTTCGGGAAGAAAATTGTCAAACTTAGCATAATGGTACGGGGATTTTTATTGATATGACTCGGCAGCGCTTTCGCCCAGTGATTTGGCCGCGTCTTTGTCGATTAGTAGAGAATCTGGGTCAATATTCAGCATGTGCAAAATAAACTCCTGAAATGTATCAGGCAGCGTAGCAAGCACATCACGCTTTGTTAACGGTTATTTCTTCTTCTCGGGCACCGGATCATAGCCAGACCCGCCAAAAGGATGACACGACCCGATCCGCTTTGCCGCCAGCCAAGACCCTTTTATCGCCCCGTGCTTTTCAAGCGCTTCCATCGTGTATTCGCTACAGGTCGGCGCGTATCGGCAGCTTTTCCCAACCAAGGGGGAAAAGACGTAGCGGTAAATCCTGACGGGGATCGATATGACAAAGGCGGCGGGGTTCACGGCTTATCCTCATGCACTTTCTTTAGTGCATAGATAAGATCGCCCTGCAGTTTCTGAAAGTCCCTTGCCGCTGTAGCATCTTTGCGACCGATCAGAACGTAGTCCCAGCCGTCGCGCCCCTGCACTGAAAGAACCAATCGCGCAACTTCGCGTAGCCGTCGTTTGGCGCGGTTGCGGGCAACGGCGTTGCCGACTTTCTTGGAACACGTGTACCCAATGCGAATGCCAGCGGCGGCTTCATCGTCGCGCCGTTTGCGTGCTTGCAGCGTTAGCGAAGACGTGCCCTTCCAACGGGCTTTGGACGCGCGCACGAAATCCGCGCGCTTCGTCAATGTCTCCAGACAAACGGAAACCGCCGGGGGCATATTCCCCGCGTTTAAATCGGGGGCCTCCGGCGGTATCATTTCCATTGTCCCTGAGGCGCTTTACGCGCTCAGCGATTTCCGACCACGCGCGCGGCGTGAGTTCAGAATTTTACGACCAGCTTTAGTCGCCATGCGCGAACGGAATCCGTGCCGGCGTTTACGTACTAGGTTCGATGGTTGAAAGGTGCGTTTCATCGCTCCGTCTCCGTCTTGGCAGTCAGCACGATTAGGAATCGCGAAGACCGATAATGTTCGAAGCTCGGTCTATAGGGAGGGTTCCCAAACATGTCAAACCGCGAACAGGGGTTTTGCAACAAAATCCGCGAGTTTTGAGAGCTTTATTTCAGGTTGTCCAAAGATGCATCGAAAAACCGTGCAAATCTGTCACCTGGGATCACTGCAGCGTGAGGGCTCTGTTCTTTTTCATGCGCGCAGCACATGTTGAGCGTGAAGAAATGCAGAGGCCGCATCCAGAATGAGCAAACAGAGTTCAATTAAGCGCATATTGCCAATCGCAGCGATTCTTATCGCGGCGACGCTTGGCTTTGTCTTTCTTAGGGATATTCTGAATTTCCAAGCACTTGTCGAAAACAGAGAGGCGCTGGAAGCGTTTCGTGACCAGAACTATATCCTGACGTTTCTGGGGTTCGTCGCGGTCTACATCGTCATCGTGGCATTTTCGCTTCCGGGCGCGACCATCACCACGCTGACCGGCGGTTTCTTATTCGGAACTTTCTACGGCGTCATTTTTAATGTCACTGCGGCAACAATCGGTGCAACGATCATATTCTTGGCCGCCAAAGCCGGTTTGGGTGATCGAATGGCCGCGCGAATGGATGCATCAGAAGGGCGGCTGCAGAAAATCAAAGAGGGGTTGGATCGTGATCAATGGTCGATCCTGTTTGTGATCCGTCTGGTGCCGCTTATTCCGTTTTTTGTGGCGAACCTTTTACCTGCCATTGTGGGCGTGCCGTTGCACCGCTTTGTGATCTCGACCTTCCTTGGGATCATTCCGGGGGGGATTGTCTACACCTCGGTTGGGGCAGGGTTGGGGACTGTGCTGGATAAGGGGGAAACGCCGGATCTGGGGATAATCTTCGAACCGCACATACTGTTGCCGCTATTGGGGCTGGCAGCGCTGTCATTACTGCCGATCTTTCTGCGTCGTTTTAAGAAAGGTCTCTCATGACCCTGATCAAAACAGACCTGTTGATCATAGGTGCAGGGTCTGGCGGCTTGTCCGTCGCTGCAGGGGCGGCTCAGATGGGCGCTGACGTGGTGTTGCTAGAGGGCGGTGCAATGGGGGGTGACTGCCTTAACTACGGCTGTGTGCCCTCTAAGGCGCTTCTGGCGGTAGCGAAGAAGGCACAGCTTGGACTGTCGGTCTCGTACGATGACGCCATGGCCCATGTCCGTAAGGTGATCACCGAAATCGAACCAATGGACAGTCAGGACCGGCTCCAAGGCTTAGGGGTCAACGTCATCCGAGATTACGGCCGGTTTGTCGGCCCGAACGAGGTTGAGGCAGGGGACATTCGCATCAAAGCACGCAGGATCGTTATTGCTACAGGGTCTTCCCCTATGATGCCGCCCGTCAGCGGGCTGGAGCAAATACCGTACCTAACAAACGAAACCCTTTGGGATTTGAACGAACGTCCCGATCATCTTTTGATCATTGGGGCTGGCCCCATCGGAATGGAAATGGCCCAAGCGCATGTACGGCTTGGGTCCAAGGTAACTGTGGTTGATATGGATTGCGCCTTGCACCACGAAGATCGCGAATTGGTCAAAGCCGTAACTAACCGTCTGACCGCAGAGGGTGTTGAGCTGATCGAAGGGGTCGGCGTTGCCTCGGCCAGTGGGCGTGCGGGGGACATCACCTTGACCCTTGATGACGGTCAAGAGGTTCGAGGCACCCAAGTATTAGTCGCTACAGGGCGACGTCCGAATATTGATCGCCTGAATCTAGAAGCCGCAGGAATAGACCTGAACGGGATGTTCATAAAAACGGATGACAGCCTTAAGACAACCAATCGCAGGGTGTATGCAATTGGGGACGTAAACGGTCGAATGCAGTTCACCCAAGCCGCAGGCTATCAGGCGACGGTTGTCGTGCGCTCGGCTTTGTTCGGGTTGCCTGCCAAGGCTTCCCACAGTCACGTTCCCCGCGCCACCTATACCCAGCCAGAGCTTGCCCAGATTGGCCTGACCGAACCTGAAGCCCGTGAAGCCCATGGAGATCGTTTGGAAGTGGTGCGGTTTGATCTGGCCCATAACGACCGCGCATTGGCTGAAGCAATAAATGAAGGGTTAATCAAAGTGATGGTCGTTAAGGGGCGGCCTGTCGGGGTGTCTATCGTCGGGGAACACGCGGGTGAATTGATGGCAACTTGGTCGCTCGCGATGGTTAATAAACTGAAAATGTCCCAGATATCTGCGATGGTCGCGCCTTACCCCACCTATAGCGAAATCAACAAACGTGCATCGGGGGCCTATTTTATCCCGCGGCTGTTTGATAACCCTTCCGTCAAACGGGTCGTGCGTCTCGTCCAGAGATGGCTGCCCTAGAGGCCGGGAGACCGTATGCTGAACTCACTTTCAGGACGCGTGCTTGTTCTGACCGTCATCTTTGTGATGCTGGCGGAAGTGATGATCTTTGTCCCGTCGGTTGCCAATTTCCGTGAAGATTTCTACCGCTCTCATCTGGAACGCGCCCAGATCGCGTCGCTGACGCTTCTTGCCAACGATATGCTTGATCCTGCGTTGGAAAGCGAATTGCTGACGAATGCAGGTGTCTACAACGTGGTTCTTCACCGCGATGAAACCCGTCAATTGGTGCTGTCCTCGGCAATTCCGGGCATGGTGAAAGAAACTTACGATCTGCGCGATGCCAGTGCGATCACCCTGATCATGGACGCTTTGCAGCGGATCGCCAACCCGACCGACGAAGTGGTCCGTGTCATTGGTAAACCCGTCCGCGAAGGCGGTCTGACCATCGAAGTTACCATGGCGACCTCATCGCTGCGGGCGGCTCTGATAGAGTATGGATTGAACATTCTGGCCCTGTCTCTGGTCATATCGGTGATCACCGCAAGTCTGCTGTTTCTAGCGATGCGACGGTTGGTGCTGACCCCGATCGAAAAGCTGGTTCGTTCCATGCAGTCCTATGCCGCCGCCCCTGACGACGCGCGCCAGATCATTGAACCAACCACATCGGTCACCGAACTACGGCAGGCCGAAACCGCCCTGCATGAGCTGCAAACCGATCTGACCCAATCTCTAAAACAACGCGAAAGACTGGCCCAACTGGGCGAGGCCGTGGCCAAGATCAGCCATGATCTTCGCAACATCCTGACGACCGCACAGCTTTTCACAGACCGGATCGAAATCAGCGAAGACCCTGCAGTGCGCCGTCTGGCGCCCAAGCTGGAAAATTCGATGCGTCGGGCGGTGTCTTTGTGCGAAAGCACCCTGTCGTTCGGTCGGGCGCAAGAACCGACCCCGATGATCAACCGGATATCTTTGGCCGATATCGTACATGACATTTTCGAAGGCGAGCGCTTGGCGGATCACGAACACCAATTGACCTATGGCGAAGACGTGCCTGCAGGCATGATGATCAACGCCGACGCCGAACAGATGTTTCGGATCTTGTCCAACCTTGTACGGAATGCGCGACAGGCGATTGTTGCTTCGGGAAAACCGGGGGAAATCACCGTAGCCGCAGAAGATTGCGAAAGCAGTTGGCTGATCCGCGTTTCTGATAGCGGGCCGGGTCTGCCACCAAAGGCGCAAGAACATTTATTCCAGCCTTTTCAGGGTAATGTCCGCAAAGGCGGCGCGGGTCTTGGCCTTGCCATCGCCCAAGAGCTGGTGCGCGGCCACGGCGGAAAGTTGTCGCTAGAAAAGACGGGCGAAGGAGGAACAAGCTTTGTGATCGAGCTTCCCCGCAGTGACGAAACTTTTTCCTAAGCTACGCCACTGCCTTCTTCTGGCATCGACTGAATGCCCCGTTTAATTTCCTCGGGTTATAAAGCTTACTTTTGATTGATCTTGACCATGTTTCCATCACCCGAAAGGGTCAGCAAAATCGGGGTCGAGTTGGACTTTTGGTTGATCGAGACCGTATTGTCGCTTCCTGAAAAATCTACCGACGCATAAGCACCCTCATCGCTTTGCTTGATTTTGGCGCGATTGCCATCTCCTCCCATGTCAACATTGGCCAATATCCCGTCACCCAATTGAACAATTTCGCAATCATTGCTTATTCCGTAGACAGAAATCAAAGCTGTGTTGGCGTCGCCGGTTTGGTCAATTGTCATCGAGTCGCCGCCAGCCTGATAAATCGATGCAGTGTTGTAGTCGTCCGTCTGACTGATCATTGCGCTTGTGCTCACAGTGTCTAGGGCGGCGGCTTGGGTGATGACTGAGGTGTTTCCCGTACCGTCTTGAAGTACGGCGGCGTCTGCAATGAAGCCAGCGCCAGTGCCGTCTCCGATCTGGTTTGCAACGGCTAGATTGTCAGCTCCGTTGACTTGATCGACGATGACAGAAGAATCGTTCGTACATTGTGTTGCCCAAACCTCGTTGCTGGTGCCGGATTGAAGCAGATCAATCGTGTTGCCGCTGCCTAACTGTAGCGACGAAATGATGTTCAGATCGCCATTTTGCATTAATGCAGCAGAGCTGGAGTCTGCGGGAATGCCAACAATCAGCCAATCCGCCATCCGCCCGCCGACGTCATCTGCAATCGCCAAAGCTGCATGATCAAAGTCATCGCCCTGCGCGTTCTCGGCGGTCAATCCATATGCCCCGATTTCAGAGATTGCAAAAGTGAAGGTTCCAGCTTCGGCCGCCGTGACCCCTTGTAAAAAATCCGATGACGTTGGAGGTGCCGACTTGCGATAAACCCAACACGTTGTTGGTGCCAAATTGTCCGGTGGTTTGTCCTAAATCTGCTCCTCCATCAAACGCCCAGGTGAATTGGCCCAGAGTTGTAAAGCCGCCAACGATATTGTCGTCACCGAGGATTTCGATCAATGCGCGGTTCAGTGATGCTGCGGTCGGCTCGAGCTCTTGTGTCACGAACACTTCATTGCCCGAGCCAGTGCCGGGTATAATTTCAATACCTTCGCTGACGGACTGTGCAGAGCTGATACCGCCAGACGTCAAACAAATCAGTGATGCGAATGCACTAGTAAAGCGAGCGTTGGAGCGGAACAAAAACATCTGACTCATTGAACTGTCCTTTGTTGCTTAAACTACATTTCTTTGGCGAGTGGTGGAGTGTCAGAATGCGGCCTAAAATCAGCATATACAATGATCTTGATCAGAAGATCGTGAGCCATCGGTTTCAAGAGCAATAAGATTGCTGACTGAGGTTGCGGTTGAAATGTGCTTAGTGACGGCTCAAACTGGGGCTTCTTCCTAATGACTGGATGATCTTCATCATCAACCTTCTCATGAGTGATGAAACTTTTTCCTGAATTTTGCTGCGGCCCCCTTGCAATGCTTAAACGCTAAGTCTAAATGCTGCCCTCACGGACCGATAGCTCAGCTGGATAGAGTACTTGACTACGAATCAAGGGGTCGGGGGTTCGAATCCTCCTCGGTCCGCCATTTACCCTCATAAAACACATTAGAAACATTGCTTTAGGCTAATATTCAGCTGGCTGTCCCCATATTCGTCCCCACAGAACTTTCGGAACTAACCGGACAGATCGGAAAATCCGAGTTGCGTTTAGCAACGAGATACATTTGATGAATTAAACAACGTATGACACGCGCCCGCACGCGTGCGCATCACTGCCAGCAGTGTGTGAATCGGCGATCGCAGGCGGGGCGGAGTGGCTGCATCTGAACTAGTCGCAAGTAATTCCGCCGAAGCCTACCAGCTGTCCAAGCCCCATTAGCTTATAGTTTGGCCGTGAGGTAAGGAAAACCACACCGGACACCCGAGGCTGCATCATGTATGCTTCTGGTAAACCTGAGTCGATTTAGCATCACAATGAAGCATAAATTGTCGCCACTTATAGCAACCATTTTCTTTGCGCTCTTCGCTCCCGCTGCATCAGCGCAACAGGTGAATTGTGACGGCTGGACATCGGATGACCTGACAGTAAAACGAGCTTTTTGGGAGTCCGTTGATATCGAGGTAGTATTGACTTGTATCAAGGCAGGCG
>CAYZAY010000032.1:0-24362 GCA_964476515.1 uncultured Rhodobacterales bacterium | reverse complement strand
GATTCAAACAGGGAATCTCTCACGCCATTTGTGCAACAAGGCCTGGCGAACCTGCCCGACTGACAATACTAAACCACGGTGGTTCACCGTATGTATCGCACACAAAACACTGGATCGCGCGATTGAATAATCCTTGCATAGGCTTCTCCGCAGTCGTTGGGTCAACCTAAAACAGCAAAGGTTAATAAGACGAAAACCCCATACGGAAAATCTAGTTAGAATTAGAAATCGGTGGGTGCCCCGCCATCGGATTTTCTGCGCTCGACGAAGTCCGCCAGTTCCTCTCGGATAGCTTCGTCCATGGGTGGGGCTTCGAATTCGTCAAGGATAGATTTGTAGATATTGTGCGCCCGCTCAACGGTCCACGTCCCGCCGGCGGCTTCCCATGCTTCATAGTTGCGCCAATCACTTAGGAAGGGCTGATAAAACGCTGTCGTATAGCGATCCTGAGTGTGCTGAATGCCAAAGAAATGGCCGTCATTCCCGACTGCGCGAATTGCCTCAACCGCAATGTCATCTGGCGTTGTGGCCGTAATTGCCGGATCAAAGTAACGCTGGATCTGTTGAAGAACCTCGCAGTCCATTACGAACTTTTCAGGGCTGGCGATAAGACCACCCTCTAACCAACCAGCTGCGTGGTAGACTAGGTTGGTGCCTGATTGCACAGATGCCCAGAGGCTGCTCATGGTTTCCCACATCGCCTGACCATCCGGCACGTTTGCCGCGCATACACCACTTGATCGCATTGGCAACTTGTAGAACCGGGCCATTTGACCCGTCATCTGGGTCGCCCGCATGTATTCTGGTGTTCCGAATGCTGGTGCGCCAGATTTCATATCAACGTTTGATGTAAACGTTCCAATCGCACAGGAAGCACCCGGTCGGATATACTGTGCCAATGCGACGGCTATCAAACTCTCGGCGAGGGACTGGGCAACTGCACCCGCCATCGTGACCGGCGCCATTGCCCCGGCCAGCGTGAATGGCGTAACGATCAGACCTTGATTGCGCCGCGCCATCCGCATCCAGCCATCGAGCATAGGCTCGTCATGTTTAAGGGGAGAGGTCGAATTGATGTTCGTATACAGCTTTGGTCCTGCTTCGAATTCTTCATGAGTATGGCCGCCTGCAATGCGGACCATTTCCATCGTGTCCTCAACCCGCTCTTTGCCTAAACAATAGGTGTGAACGACCTTGTCTGATATCGTGAGCTTGTCATACATCGTGTCCAAATGGCGGATAGATGCGTGGATATCCTGAGGCTCAACAGGATAGCCACCGATAAAGTGGATGCAGTTAAAGTACTGACTTAGCTTGAAGAAATTCGAACACATCTCACGCGTTCCTGTTTTCTTACCACCGGAATCAAACGACCAATAGCTGGGAGGAGAGCTTACGTTTCCGAATAGAATTGCCTTTCCGCCAACTGGCAGCGCCCTTTCAGGGTTGCGCGGTGTAAGCGTCCATTTTTCGGGCGCTTTTGAAAGCAGTTCCATAATGAAATGGCGGTCAACACGTACATTTTGATCTTTGATTGTTGCGCCCGCATCGCGAAAAATCTCAAGCGCTTCGTCGTTCAAAATCTCGATACCAATCTCTTCGAGAATTTGCATGGCACCTTCGTGAATCGCCTGAATGCCTTCTTCGTTCAGGGGCTCTATCGGGCGATCATTGTTGATTGGAATGCGCCACGGCATCTGGGAAATAGCCGACGCTCCACGTCTTTCCGCATTTCCCGCGCGGCCACCGCCACGTTTACGTCTTTGGGAACGATCTGCCATTTCTTCAACTCCGCTTGTCTTGCATCCCTAGCAAACCGAAGATTGGCGCGCACAAGTTAGCAGAATGCGACGCATCCTGTCGCATTTCCTTGTCCGATAGATTAATTCACCTAAGCCTGATCAAGCCAGAACGGAATTTCACCAATATTGCGCAACACAACATCCGCATGAGGCGCAAGTTCATCGCGAGTCGCCAACCCCGTCAGAACGCCGATTGTTGTACAGCCTGCCGCCTTTCCGGCGATTAGGTCGTGAAGACTGTCACCAACCATGATGACTTCGTCCGCCGAGATTCCCATCGCATTGCAAAAACCGATGATCTGACCTGGTTCCGGTTTGCCGCCGTACCCAGAGTCGCTTCCGCAAATAAAGTCAAATTGGGCATCAGCACCCACCGCAGAAATATGTGCGACCGCTGGGGCCTCTGCATCGTTTGTCGCGACGCCCAGTTTTAACCCGCGTAGCTTTAGCCCTTTTAAGAACGGCACAAGCGGAACGGTTTCGACCATTGGTGCCGCTTCTGCTTCTGCATTCACTATGCTGACAATCGCGGCTTCTGAATGGTCGGGGAAAAGTGGGGCCAGACCTTCGACAATTTCTTCTGGGGTGCCAGCAATGACGATGCTGTCGCGTTCGAAGCGGCCCTGTTCCAAGTCAAACCCAACGGCTAGCCCCAGATTTTGCGCTTTAGCCCGATCACCGTCACACATTCGCAGGAAGAACTTTTGGGCCCAAGGTGTCCAAGTGGCTTCAAAATCAAAAAGCGTGCCGTCTTTGTCAAAGATAATGCCTCTGAAATCAGTCACAGATCAGGTCCAATTTACTTGTTCGCCACCCGGCAAAGCCTGACGCGCAGGATAAACTTCGGCGTATTTGATCCCGTGTTGATCGCACAACTTCACGACCCACTGATCATCCATGAGGATAAAGTCCAAAACTGAGCCCAGAAATGTCGCGTCCGATGCACCAGTGCGAAGATCATCTATCGACGCGCCTGTGCTTCCAAGAAACGTCGTTAACAGTTCTTCGTCCGATACGAGAAACTCAAGCGCTTTCAAAGCAATCGCTTCTGCTCGATCTTGGCTCACGGTTCATCCTGCTTTCGAAAACACTTTCTGCTCACGCTGATTTTTGATCAACTCGAACGAGATTCACAAGTGAAACTGTGGTCCAATGGGTCCAAACTTTTGGCCCAGACTAGTTTTTGGGCTTAGCGGGTATTCCAGGATGACGATTTGCACCCTCTTTCAGGCGTTCGGCAAATTCCACGCGTTCTTCTAGGCTCATTTTCTCAAGTTCATCGAGAAGAAGGTTTTCGCTAACTACGCGCCGATCATTAGCAAATTCAAACTGGCGATCCAGAATCTGTTTGGCCGCGTCCCTATCAAATTCTTCGGCAACAAGAATTTCAATCATGTACTGATATTCAGCCGCGATCTTTTCTCTGGCGCTTCCGTTTTCACGATTCAGTTTGCTCATTGCTTTACCGATATTCCGGCGGTTCTTTGGCAACAGCGCATAGGTATAAGCCCCCGCCACTTCGCTGGGTCCCATGGCGGGGGGGATCTTTTTGACGTTGGAAAACGTTCCTATCGCCAAACCGGCAATCAGTATGTTGATGGTCAGAGAAACGCCGAGCGCGATTTTTGCCCAGCGTGGAACCCAATTTGACTTGTCTACAACGTCACTCATCTACCTATCCCTCAAACGAGTCGAACCCGAATCCGTCATATGGGTCAACCAAATAGAAGCCAGAAGTTCCGTTTAGGACAGTTGACGTAAAGTCCGATACCACATCAGGCGGGCTTATTCCAAATACGACCCCGACCACCCCAGCAGTCGCCATACCCGAAATCGTGGGCCATCCTCCGATACCATATAAAATACGCTCCCAAAGACCGGGACCGGAATTTACTGGTTTCACGGCTACGCGTTCGTCCGCAACCTGATCAATGTCTGCCATGATCCGATCCAGCAATGCGCCAGAAGGGACTGGGGCATCTCTTCGTCCTGCTTCGAAGAATGGTTCCAGATCAATCATGTTATCTCTGTCTTCAGTCATCGCTATACCCCAGTTCATCCTTCCGTTTCGCCAGAATACCCGCCAACGCGCGTTTTCCGCGTGCGATCAGGTTTTCGACTGCTCCAACCCCGACACCCATCACATCTGCGATCTCGGGGTTGGAAAGCTCGTCCAAGTGCCTCAATACTACTGCCTGTTTTTGCCTGTCAGGCAGTTCGTCCAATGCCGCGCCCAAAGCGTCTGACCGCGATTTTCGTTGCATCTGTTCTGTTACACTGGCGGTGCCGTCTTCCGGCTCTGCTACTGTATCCAAACTGTCGTTGCGTCGCCGCTTTCTAAGTCGATCAGTGCAAAGATTAGCAACTATACGATAAAGCCAGGTCGAGACTTTGGCCTCTCCTTGACGCCACTCTGGCGCGATCTTCCAAAGCTTTAACATCGCTTCCTGGACCACGTCTTCTGCTTCTGCCCGATCACCTAGTATTCGAAATGCCTGACTAAAAACTTTGGGCGTCAGGCGATGCATCAACAAACGCGCCGCGTCGCGATCACCGTTGGCATATAAAGCCAAAAGCGCTTCGTCTGGCGCATCCGCATAAGCATCAAAAGGCATTACCATATTCCGAGCAGTAACAGTCCTTAACATAACCGGCAATTGGCAGGACCGGGGGGCGGTCCTGCCAACTACCTACACGGTGCGATTAGTGGCGGCCACCATGGCCTTCACCGCCCTTACCGCGTTTCCCGTCTTTTCCGCCGCGCTTTTCACTGCCTGCCTCGAACTCCTCTTTCGAGATCCCGCCATCTTCGTCTTCGTCCAGATGATCAATCATTCGAGTATGATCACGCTCAGGCATTTCATCTTCACTGATCACACCATCATCATTGGCATCCAGTTGCTCCATCATGCGCTCAACACCTTTGGCGGCCCGCTCAGACATTTCGGCTTCGATCATGGCAGTGATTTCTTCAACGGATAGAACGCCATCGCCATCGGTATCCATTTCAGCGAAACGGCTATCCCCAAATGCAGCCAGTTCATCAACGCTAACTACGCCGTCGCCGTTGGTATCCAATTCTTCAAACGTCGGCATGTCACCGCCACGTCCACCAATTGCATTTGCTGCTCCAACGATGCCAACCGAAGCCAACAGAATTGCGAGTGTGCCTATTTTTAGGATCTTATTCATTGTCAGGTTTCCTTCTGCCTTAATAACTCTTTACTCATGAACCAGCGTTTTTCGCCGTGTTCACAAGGTAAAACGCAGCAGCAAAAGTTTTCCGTCGCGGATTTTTCAATTATTTTGCGACATCGGGACGCAAGGACAATCGGTGCCCTTACAAAACAGGCGGCTCCGGCCCAATTTACGCACACGAAATGTACGAGAAACTCCATGCCGACTGACCATTCCGAGAACGATCCCTCGGTCAAAGACGCAAATTCTGAAAACAAAGATATCACGGACGACCGACCGGTCTGGCCGTCAGTTGAGCGTGGTTGGCGGCGCAAGTGCCCCCATTGTGGTTCCGGTCAGATGTTTCAGGGCTATCTAAAAGTTCGAGACACCTGTCAGGTCTGCAATGAAGAACTGCACCATCACCGCGCTGATGACGGGCCTGCCTATCTGACTATTTTGATCGTTGGCCACATCATGGCCCCGTTCATGCACATTCTATTCGTGAACTACCGGCCCGAACCTTTGGTCATGTTCACGATCTTAGCGGTTGGCTGCGTAGCGTTGTCCCTATACCTTCTTCCCAGATTGAAAGGCGTCGTCGTGTCGATCCAATGGTCGAAACGCATGCACGGCTTCTGACGCTTAAACGGGAAGTAAGACAAGAATGCAGGACAAAACCGCGATCCGAAATGCCGCAACCATTATTATGGTTCGCGACCGTCACGATAATCCTAGCGTTCTGATGGGCCAACGCGGATCAAAAGCTGCGTTCATGCCCAACAAATTCGTTTTTCCCGGTGGCGCGATGGATTCTGACGATTTGTCGGTCCCGCTAGCCAACACTATCCCTGCCCCTTGCAATTCCCGCCTGTTAGAAGATGCCTCAGCCGATTACCGCGATGGTCTGGTCGCGGCGGCAATTAGGGAATTATGGGAAGAAACTGGCCTGATACTGGGCGAACGGGGCGACTGGCCATCTTCGCCCTCTGAAGATTGGGCAGGCTTCGCCGAACAAGGCTATGTGCCATCCGGCCAGCACCTTCAATTCGTATTCCGCGCTATCACCCCGCCGGGCCGCCCCAGAAGATTTGACGCGCGCTTTTTCCTTGCAGATGCAGCCCACGTTCAGAATGATCTGAACGACTTTTCCCGCGCCTGTGATGAGCTTTCTCATCTGCAATGGATACCCCTGGCCGAGGCACGCAGCTTTGATCTGCCATTCATAACCGAGGTTGTCCTCGCAGAAGTAGCCGCAACGATTTCGGACGAAGAACCGCCTGCATCAGTCCCATTCTTCCGCAATGATGATGAAGAAAGCCTGTTCTTGCGTCTTTACGGTGAAACCCCGCGCGACTGATCATTTCACAAGGATCAGCATCACAATCGCCAGGCAAAGAACAAGTATCCCCGCGATTTCGCGACCCGATACCTTTTCCTTGAAAAAGATCGTTGAGGCCAAGAACGAAAACACGAGTTCGATCTGCCCGACCGCTTTCACATAGGCCGCGTTTTGCAGTGCGAACGCAATGAACCAACACAGCGATCCTGCCATCGACATAAGCCCAACAAGACTCGCTGTCCGCCAAACGCGCAAGACCTTGGTAATCTCACCCGCTTCACGCAAACGCATCCAGACCGCCATCCCGATCACTTGAGAGGTGGTCACACATGCCAACGTAACTGCTGCCCGCAAAAGAGTGCTATCGATCACCAGCTCTAAGCTTGCACCGCGATAGGCGACACCTGAGCACGCAAACAGAACTCCGGACGCCAGACCAAGACCAGCGGCACGATTAAACACGCGCTGAAGCATAGCTCCTTCGGCTTGAGGCGCGTCAGCCAACAGCAAGACGCCAATCAGTCCGACAAATATCGCCCCGAACCCAGCCCACGATACGACATCACCAAGAACCACAAAGCCAACCAACACGGCTTGTAGCGTCTCGGTCTTCTTTAGCGTAATCCCAACGGCAAAATTTCGGCGCTTGAACAATGCCACCACACAGATCGTGGCCAACACCTGTGCCAAACCACCCGACAGGGCATATGCCCAAAACGTCAAAGACAGGTCCGGAAGATCTATGTTGTAGGTGTTCGTATAGGTTAGCAGAAGAACCCAGACCAAGGGCGCCGAGTAGACAAACCTTGAAAACGTCGCGCCTGTTGCTGACAGGTTTCTGGTACTTAGAACCTTTTGCAGCATAAACCGGACGTTTTGAAAAAACGCCGCTGCGATAGTTATCGGGATCCAGATTTCCATGACCCCGTCATGGCCTGAAATCAGTCGCTAGGCCAGAGCGGATGCGGCACTGGGTCTTTTGCTTTGAACAAGTACTTAGTGAAAATCTCTAAGTAATTGCGATACCGATAGCCTTCGTTACGGCTTAGATACCGATTCGGGTTTTTGAAATAGATCTCGGGTAATTTGTACCAAGCCAAGCGTGGGTGCATATGATGCACCACATGGAAGTTGTTGTTCAGAAAGATCAAAGACAGCGGCCCTCGGTCTTCGATGATCACCGTACGTCCCCGCGCGCGATCATGTGCGCGATGTTCCAGATAGGTTCGGATCTTGAGGATCGAAAGCGAGATATAGGCCGCCAACAGAAAAGCCCAGATGGGCATCGCTGACACAGCAAGTACCCACCAAACCACCAAAGCCAGCGCCGGAACATGCCAGACCCAGCCCATCAAGACCGCCCTGTCACCGTCTTTTATCGCGCGTAAATCGCAGCAGACAAAAGCAAACTGGGCGACCATCGGGCCAATCAACATTCGCCCCGACAAAGTGTTGTTCAAACGAAGAACGCCTTTCCACCACCACGACAGTTGGTTCCAGACGGCAGGGTCTTGGAAATTCGTTTCAGGATCATCGTAAGGGTCCGTCAGGATTGAATCCTGATGATGTTCAAGGTGGCTATCTCTGAAGCGGATATACGGTATTGCGACGGTCAACGCCGGAAATACCAGAGCTTCATTAAGCCATGACCATCGGGTTGGATGACCGTGCAGGACCTCGTGCTGAAGCGACGAATGCTGAGCGCCTGCAAGTGCTGCCAAAAAAATCGCCAATGGGACCGACCAAGCTGCGATCCAGACCGTCGCAACGCCCCAAAGCCCATAGGTCGCCACAAGCAGCAAAACCGTGGGCCATTCGATCCCGCGCCGATCAAACATGACGGCCCCAAGTGATCTTCGCCCAAACCCGTTCGTAGCCAAGATACATCGAGAACCCCAAAACCGTATTGGCAACGGCCATCCAGCCGCCTGTAGCAATCGAGCCCGTCAGCAAAAAGCCGACCAAAGTCATTGTGGCAAAGCCCAGCGCATTCCAAAGAATTGCCTTTACCAAGGATCGCTTGCGGGTTTCCATTTTGTCTCCTGTTTATCTCGGTTCACAGATACGTGAGCTTGATGAAGGCGACCATTTAGATAGTGATTAACAAAACGCATCATTTGGTGATATAAATCACCAATGCAGACAACTATGAGCAAATCTTATCGAGCGGAGCTGTTCCGCGAGCGCCTGTTACAGGCCATGATCGAAGCTGGCAGCAATCAAAGCCGACTTAGCCGCGAAGCGGGTGTCGACCGCTCGACGATATCGCAACTGATAAAGGCAGACGGTCCACGGCTTCCCAATGCGCATCTGGTCGCTCAATGCGCCAGCGTTCTGGGGGTGTCTGCAGATTGGCTACTTGGTCTCACCGATAAAAAGGAAAGCGCCGCCGACCTGCTTGCTGCTTCGATGAGCATGACCGAAGCCCCCCGTGCGCTGATTGATGAACAAATCTTTCTATGGCACCAAGAAGCCGCAGGCTACAAAATTCGCCACGTTCCGGCTGGCCTGCCCGACATGCTGAAAACACGGACGATGCTGGAATGGGAATATGCGCCTTCGCTTGGACGGACCATCGAACAGGCGATAAACGCGTCTGAAGATCGGCTGGAATACATGCGCAGGTCGCGCTCAGATTATGAGATAGCCTTACCGATCCACGACCTACGCGCCTTTGCCCACGCCGAAGGTTTCTACGTCGGGCTACCGTTGGAAATTCGCTTGGAACAGATCGACCAGTTTCTAGATCTTACAAAGTTTCACTATCCATCACTTAGGGTCTGCTTGTTCAACGCACACAGGCTTTATTCAGCACCCGTGACGATCTTTGGCCCGCTGCTTGCTGTGATATATCTGGGTCAAAACTATTTGGCATTCCGAGATCTCGAGCGGGTCGACGCTATCACAGGCCACTTCGACACATTGGTCAGAGATGCAACCATACCCGCACGAGAGTTTCCGGAGTTTTTAGAGGGGCTTAGAAGGGAGATTTCTTAGTCCCGCCCACCTCAACCTGAAAGAGATGTCAAGGTCACCATAACCCCCATTGCGAAACTTGAGTACCCTGACAAAGTCCCAATAAACAAATCTACAGGGACATCATGCGCATCAAACATATCTCCACATCGCTTTTGGTAGCCACCCTTGCGCTATCTGCTTGCGGAGGTGCGCCAGCGAGCAATGAACTTCAAATCGACAATGATGGCTACGGACGCTTCAGCGGAAGCGCTGGGTCAGCTTGGACGGCCGATGAAATCAGACGCCACGCCCAAAACTCAATCTGTGGCTACAATCAATACGTCGCGAACTTTAGCGTACGCTCGCTGCCGTCTGCCCCAGGATACCTTATATTCAGCGGCCAGTGCATCTAGTGGGTAGGGCGGTGTAGGGTGGGTTTACAACCCACCGCTCACCGTACCCCAATAGCTTTGCCAACGCCCCCAGGCGCATCCAAACCCGCTTGCGCCTTTTCAATCATGTCCAAGTTGGCCGCGATCTCGTCGCTTGGAACAGACGCCCGACGGGTCTCAAGCGACACATGGATCAGCATCGCTTCCGCCGTCGCAAGCAGCGTGCCGTCTGATGTCATCTCGTGCCAGAGATGCATCTTCTTGCCCTGCCCGTTCAATACACGGGTGTGCACCTCAATTGGTGCGCCTGCTTTGGCTTCATCAAGATGGCGCAGATGCGTTTCTGCGGTGAAATAGCTGCCGCCCGTTGCGATGTATTCAGGCGTGCATCCGACGATCTCCATCAGCCGATCCGTCGCCATAGCAAAGCAATCAAGGTAACGGCTCTCGGTCATGTGGCCGTTGTAGTCGATCCAGTCCAAAGGCACTGCCCGTTTGATGGTCATCACTGGCAGCGATGGATCGGCTATATCCGCCGCCCGCGTCACGATCCCAGAAGACGGCAGCCGCGCCGCGTCCCCGTCCGAGATCAGCTTGCCCGCCGCATTTCCGTTCCACTTCAACGCTCGCATGATGCCAACGAGGTTATCATCGCGCTCGCGCTCAAGCTCTCGGATCGTCTTGTGGCCGGACTGTGCATCTGACTGACCAGCGATCAGATCAACCAGTTCATCGGTAAACTCAGGCACATCCATCAACTTGGTCCAAGGCCATTTCAAGGCCGGTCCGAACTGCGCCATGAAATGTTTCATGCCTGCTTCGCCACCGGCTACCCGATAGGTCTCAAACAACCCCATCTGCGCCCAGCGCAAACCAAAGCCGTAGCGCATGATGTTGTCGATCTCTTCAGTCGTGGCAATCTCGTCCTTGACCAGCCAAAGCGCTTCGCGCCAAACAGCTTCTAACAAGCGGTCCGCCACATGGGCGTCGATCTCTTTCTTGACGTGCACCGGCTCCATGCCGATCTCGCGCATGATCCCCATCGACTTGTCGGCGGTTGCCTGATCATTTGCGGGTGTCGTTACCAGCTCGATCACCGGCAACAGATAGACTGGATTGAACGGGTGAGTCACAACCACCTGCCCCGGCCGTGCCAAGCCTTCCTGCAACTCAGACGGTTTGAACCCGCTGGTTGATGAGCCGATTACCGCATCTGCACCAACCGCAGCCATCAGACCTGCGTAAACCTTGTGCTTCAGGTCCAGTCGCTCTGGCACGCTTTCCTGAACCCAAGCCGCACCGCTAACAGCCTCGGCCATGTCGTCATGAAACGTCAGGTTGCCTTCAGGCGGCAAAGCCACATCGCCCAAACCGGGCAAGGACCTGCGTGCGTTGGCGAGAACCTCACCAATCTTACGCTCGGCCTCTGGGTCAGGGTCGAACACCCGCACGTCCCAGCCGTTCAACAAGAACCGCGCCGCCCATCCGCCGCCGATTACGCCACCACCAATGATTGCTGCTATTCTGCTCATCACGTCATTCTCTCTGTATAACCATCCACGGCCATCAACTGACCGCTCACTTTACTTGCTGCGTCCGAGGCTAAAAACCCGACCATCTGCGCAATGTCGTCACCCGTCACCCAAGTGCGCATCGAAGTCCCTGCTGCGTAAAGCTTACGAACATCTTCAATGTCACGCCCATCGGCAGCCGCTTCCATCTCAAGAACCCACTCCATACGTGGTCCTTCAACAGCCCCCGGAGCCACGGCGTTCACGCGCACGCCAAAAGGTCCCAGCTCCATTGCCAGCGTTTTCATCAGGCCGACCAGACCCCATTTCGCCGCCACATAGGGCGACCGATAAGGCACACCGTGAAAACCCGAGGTCGAGGACGTGATCGTGATCACCCCAGACCCCTGCACCTTCATCAGCCGTGCCGCCCAGCGACAGGTCAGAAATGCGCCAAAGAGGTTCACGCCAACGCAATCCTGCCAAGCCTGATAGTCCAGTTCTTCGATCCGTCCCGCAGGCCCACCCGTGCCAGCATTGGCACAAACCACATCGACACCACCCCAAGCATCTTCGACCTTGGACAAAAATGCCTCCATCTGCGCTTCGTCACGAACGTCACAAACCTCGGCAATCGCCTCTGGGAACTCAGACTGAAACGCCGCCACAGCCGTAGGGTCGGCGTCACAGATCGCTATCCGTGCTTCATCTTTCTTAAAATACTCAACTATCGCGCGCCCGATCCCGGACGCACCACCAGTGACAAGAACGCGCCGGCTCATTTAGGGGCCCGCTTCACCAGCCCCAGTTTTTCGCGCACTTCTGCAGGGCCGATGACCCGTGCACCCATGCCCTCGATCACTCCACGTGCGCGTTCGACCAGTTGATAGTTTTCAGCCAACACGCCCTTTTCCAGCCACAGGTTGTCTTCCAATCCAACCCGCACATTGCCGCCAGCCAAAACCGCCGCCGCCGCATAGGCCATCTGATCACGACCCAACGAGAACGCACTAAAGGTCCAGCTGTCAGGCACGTTGTTAACCATCGCCATAAAGGTGTTTAGATCGTTTGGTGCACCCCAAGGCACACCCATACACAGCTGCACCAGTGCGTTTGGTTCAAGAATGCCTTCTGCCACAAGCTGTTTGGCAAACCAAAGGTGACCGGTGTCAAACGCCTCAATTTCGGCTTTTACGCCAAGATCGGTCATCATTTGCCCCATGGCACGCAGCGCACCCGGGGTGTTGGTCATGACATAGTCAGCTTCGGCAAAGTTCATGGTTCCGCAATCAAGTGTGCAAATCTCGGGCAGGCATTCCGCGATATGCGCTACACGCTCAGTCGCGCCAATCATGTCGGTCGCGGCTTCGTTTACCGGAAACGGGCTTTCGACGCCGCCAAAGATGATATCCCCGCCCATGCCAGCGGTCAGGTTCAGCACCACGTCAACTTCGGCGTCGCGGATACGGTCCGTCACTTCGCGGTAATACTCAAGCTTGCGGCTTGGTGCGCCGGTTTCTGGGTCGCGAACGTGGCAATGTACAACAGCCGCACCAGCCTTGGCCGCCGCGATCGCGCTGTCTGCGATCTCTTTCGGCGAACGGGGTACTTTGGGCGAACGATCTTGCGTTCCACCAGATCCGGTTACAGCACATGTGATGAAAACGTCTTTGTTCATGGCGAGAGGCATGAGAATCTCCTTTTATCTGGCGACCAGTTTGGTGGAATTGAAATCCTTGTTTTGATGTTTTACGAAGTATTCTTGATGAATAACGAAACCTCACTCTTCAAACCGCAAGGCCATCCGCTTTCGGTTCTTATCCTTGTCTTCGACGAAACGAATGCGCTTTCGCTGTCGTCGGTCGTTGACCCAATGCGCGCCGCAAATCGCCGCGCCGGTAAGAAGTTATTTGATTGGAAGTTCGCAACACCTTCTGGACTTGCCGCAACCCTAACCGCCGGGATCGAAATCAATGCGCCAGCTTTGGCGCAATGCTCGGACGCAGACCTGTTGATTTCCGTGGCCAGCTTTAACGTTCAACGGCAAATCTCGCCCGTTTTGATCACACAGCTGCGCCGGTACGCACACCGAGCATTAGGCATTGCCGCCGTAGATGGCGGGTCGTGGGCTCTTGCGCGGGCGGGTTTGCTTGATGGCTACGCCGCAACTGCGCATTGGGAAGACCTAGATGCGTTCTCTAGCGCGTTCCCCAAGATAGAGGCCAAACGTTCAAGATATGTTATCGACCGGAATCGTTTGACCACCGGTGGCGCTGCGCCTTGTTTAGACATGATGCTGACGCTTATTTCGCGCCGTCATGGTGCCGCGCTGGCCAACCGTGTTGCCAGTGCCTTTATCTACGACCCCATTAGCAGCGGTGAAGACCCGCAAACCCAGCTACCGGTTAGCGCTTTGGCAAAGAAACATCCAGATATTGCAAAGGCGTTGACGATCATGTCCGACAATCTCGACGATCCGCCACGGGTTTCAGAAATTGCCTACCGCCTGAATCTTAGCCAACGCACTTTGGAGCTGAGGTTTCAAAAGGCGCTTGGGACATCCCCCAAAGCCTACTATCTGACCCTGCGCTTGTCCGAAGCCCAGCGCCTTGCTGCCGACACGACGGCGCAGGTTCAGGAAATTGCCTTGGCCACGGGATTCACATCGCAAGCGGCGTTCGCCCGCGCATTCAAAGCCCAATTTGGCCAATCCGTCAGGGAACTAAGAAGGTTTTCTTCTTAACTGTCGGGGCGCGTTAGAATGAATGCGGCAGCACCGCCTAGACAGATGAACTGGATGATAAGCACGAACGTCTTCACGCCAAGTATCAGGCTCAACAAAAAGACCCCGACCATCGTGCCCACTGCCAAAACCTTGATGTTACGCGCTATCGCACCCTTTTCGCGCCACTGAGTTATGACCGGCCCGAAAGTTTTGTGGTTAAGCAGCATAGCTTCAAATCTGGGAGAGCTTTTGGAAAAGAAAAAGCCGCCAAGATCATCAGGGGAGTCGTAGGTATGACCGGCAAGAACACCCCGACAATGCCAGTCGCCACTGACAAAAGTCCAAGGACTAACCACAGGGGGCGGAATATACGCTCAGCGCTTTTTGACATGCGCTTTCCTTAGCGGCCCATGTGCGTGATGCCTAGGGGAATTAAGTCGTCAGTTTTGAAAGTTGCGCAGTCTGGGATACCCTGTGCGACAATCAGGGGGGAAATCATGCATCCAACAGAAAAAACCGTTCGCCAGTTTCACGAATCTTGGGATCTTCCCGATCCAGAACGCGGCGTTGCCGTGATCGCAGATGATTGCCAATTCGAAGACGTCGCCAGAGACGAAAGCCAAATAGGCCCCGATGGCTATCGCATGGATAATGAACGCTGGCGCAAAGCCTTTCCGGATGGAGAGGTCAAGGTTGTTAACGTCATCGTTGACGGCGACAGGGCTGTTGTCGAATTCATCAACCGAGGCACCCAAACAGGTCCTCTGGAATCCTCGCTTGGAAGCTTTCCACCCTCGGGGCGGTTTCAAGAGAGCCGCTATTGCAGCGTGATGCGTGTAAAGGATGGGAAGGTTGTTGAAGGACGCGATTACTATGACGCCTCTTCGATTGCCCGCCAGCTAGGGCTTGTTGAATGACCGGTCGCTTTTAACTCGTGACTGAATGGCAACAATGCCCAACACAATGGATTTCCAGACTATCATAATACCGCAATGGTATCAAAAGCCTTCTCACCCGCAACCATCAAGAGGAGGGCAAAACATGACGAATGCTTATTATGCCACCCTCGGTTCAGCGGGCCGGTCGGCCATGGCGCATCTACGCGCACCCGTCCCTGCAGGCAGCTTTATCCAAATCTGATAGCACCTGCTCTCGTGCCAAGTACGGCGCATAACCAATCCAGCGATTAAACACTTTAGGCCCTTCGCCTACGCACGCTCGGATTCCCTTTATCACCAATCAAGAGGTCCCTTCGTGATCCGAAGGGGAATAACAATGATCCTTACAAATCCATTCGTGGAAAACCAAACACCACGCTTTGACGTGGAGACCATCCTGCGCCGACACGGAGTTGTCAGCGTATTACTTGCAATGGGCGCTTCCGTTCTGACCGGTAGCCATCGGCCAGTTCCAGACGCCAACAACCTGCCCGATCACCTGAGACGGGATATCGGTCTAGAGGCGCGCCATGAAAGGCGCACCATGTCGGAGCTTGTTCGGTAAGCTCCAGTGGGGTGGCGGGCTAACCCACCGCCCCTTGCCCCAAACGCATACGCCCCTTATAGCCGCGCCATGTTTGATGATCTTGACGATATCCATCCACTGTTCCACGGCGCGCCTTCGACGACGGAGTTCAAGAAACTTCGAAAACGGATCGTGCGCCAAACCCGCGAAGCGATCGAACAATATGGCATGATTGAACGCGGTGCCAAATGGCTCGTGTGTCTGTCAGGTGGTAAAGACAGCTACACTTTGCTGGCCGTCCTGCACGAGCTGCAATGGCGCGGGATGCTTCCGGTCGAATTGCTTGCCTGCAATCTTGATCAGGGACAGCCGAATTTTCCCGCAACGGTTTTGCCAGAATTTTTGGACCGAATGAAAGTTCCCAATCGGATCGAATATCAGGACACCTATTCAATCGTGAAGGACAAGGTCCCCCAAGGCAGAACCTTTTGCGCACTGTGTTCGCGCCTTCGCCGGGGTAACCTCTATCGGATCGCACGCGAAGAAGGCTGTTCAGCCGTCGTTCTGGGCCACCACCGCGACGACATCCTTGAGACGTTTTTCATGAACCTGTTCCACGGCGGGCGTCTGGCAACGATGCCTCCCAAACTGGTTAACGAAGAAGGCGATCTATTTGTTTATCGTCCGCTTGCACATGTCGCCGAAGAAGACTGTGAAAAATTCGCCCGTGCTATGAACTATCCAATTATCCCGTGCGATCTGTGCGGGTCACAGGATGGGTTGCAGCGCCAACAAGTGAAGCAAATCCTTGATACGTGGGAAAAAAACTCTCCTGGTCGGCGTCAGGTGATGTTCAAAGCACTGACGAATATTCGGCCGTCACACATGCTGGACCCCAAGCTTTTCGATTTTGCTGGTCTGGGATTGGCGGAAAATGTTGAAAATGACGACGGTGTTCCCCGCTTGCGTTAATAAACTGCTCATAATCGGCCCCTAGGATGGTCTTGTTTTGTTCTCATAGACCGAGTCGCCGATGCCACGTTTTGATATTCCCGCTACCATTCGTCAAATCTTCGGATTCCCTCAGGTTGGTGCGTTTTTGCCAGCCATCGCATTAGGGGCCTATTGGCTTGGCGGTGAAAAAACGCTGCTCGGCGTGGCCTTGGGCGCGCCCATTGTGATGTACGCATTTGCGGCCCCGCGACGCGAAGTGCGCTATCCGCCCCCTGAAACTCCTCTTCAAGCTGCGACCGAACGGTTGAACAGGGTCCAAATGGAGTGTCTTTCTTTGGGTCGAAAATCTGCATGCTTTGTCCTGAGCGTCGATTCACTGGAAACTTTGATTTCACGTCACGGCTCTGCGGGTGTTGACGAATTGATGGGCCAAGTGCCGCTTAGATTACTGGCTAGGCTGCGAACGGGGGATCAGGTCTTTCGCATATCGGACAACCGGTTCGCCGTCGCTCTGGAACCTACGTCACGTTGTGATCTGGAATCGGCAATACAACTGTCTGGACGATTGCAAGACGCCATCGAAGCACCAATGCACTTGGATGAAACCGCACTGTACCTAAGCGCATCCTGCGGATTTTGCCTAAATTCCACTTGTCCGGAAGGCACCGGCAAAAGCATGTTGCAAGCAGCCGAAGTTGCCGTTGAAGAAGCGCGCGCACAGGGCGGTAGCTCGATCCGAGCCTATACCGAAGCGATGAAATCCCGCCAGTTATCCCAAGGCAAAATCGCTGATGAAGTAGACGAGGCGCTGGAAACCGGTCAGGTGCGTGCATGGTTTCAGCCGCAGGTGTCGTCCGACACAGGCGAAGTGACCGGTTTTGAGGCATTGGCACGCTGGGAACACCCCGAAAAAGGCACGATACCACCCGCGGATTTCCTACCGGCGATTGAACGCGCTGGGCTATTACCAAGGTTGGCAGAGGTAATGTTGCATGAAGCGCTTCATGCTCTCAAATACTGGGATGAAGAAGCGGGTGGCGTACCAACTGTCAGCATCAACCTGTCCCAAGCCGAGTTGAGTGACCCAAGCTTTCCCGAAAAAACGAAATGGGCGCTCGATAGGTTTGATGTCCGCGCCGATCGAATTTGTTTTGAAATCCTCGAAGATGTGGTTGCCACGGGTGCAAGTGATGTGGTGACGCGAAATCTGGCGAAACTATCCAAGATCGGATGCCAAATAGATCTAGATGACTTTGGCACAGGCCCAACCTCGATCACCGCGATCCGTCGACTATCCGTCAACCGTCTTAAAATAGACCGCAGCTTCATCACCCGCCTTCACGAAGACAAGGAACAGCAGAAAATGGTTGAGGCCATTTTGACCATGGCTGAACGTTTGGATCTTGAAACCGTGGCAGAAGGAGTCGAAACCATCGGTGAACATGCCCGCGCTTCCCAATTGGGATGTACATATATTCAGGGTTTTGCGATCTCGCGCCCCTTGCCGCTTGAGAAAACGGCAGACTGGATTGTGCATTATCGCTCAAAACTCGCCAAAACACCCGAAATCCGCCGTAACGCGGGGTGAACTCCGCGCCATTGGGGTTGTTAGGTTGAAAACCCCTTGACCTTTCCATAGTTGACCTGTTGAACCACGCAGAATTCTACTCGATAGGTGGCGGTCCCAATGGACGAGAATAATAAGAACCTCATCCTCGCAACAGCGTTAAGCTTTGCAGTAATCCTAGTATGGTTTTTGCTGTTTCCGCCCCCCGTGGATGACACCGTCACGGCAGATGCTACCGAGGTCAGCCAAAGTGTGACCGACGCAGCAACCGGAGAGGTTTCTCTTCCTTCGATCACATCGGATTCCGGCCAAGTTGCAGCGCCGACTGAATCTACCGAACAGATCGAAGCACCGCGCCTGACAATTGAAACCGACCGTATCGAAGGTTCAATCTCTCTCACCGGTGGCCGTATCGATGACCTGCGCCTAAAGGACTATCGCGAAACTCTCGACGAAAATGCTGATATCGTCACGTTCCTATCGCCGATGGGAAGCGACAACGCATATTACGCACTTTACGGATGGGCCGCAGCGGACGGTCTTAACGCCGATCAAGTACCTGGTCCTGACACTCCTTGGAATATTGAAAGCGGATCTGTTTTGACCGCAAGCGATGCTGTGACCCTGCGTTGGGACAACGGCAATGGCCAGATCTTCCGCCGTATGATTTCGGTCGACGAAAACTATATGTTCTCGGTTGCCCAAAGCGTAGAAAACACATCTGACGCGTCGATTACTCTTCGCCCCTATGGATTGATCCGTCGCCACGGCGAACCAGATGATCTGAAAAACTTCTTCATCCTCCACGAAGGGCTTGTCCGCATGTCTGATGGCGAGCTTCAGGAAGTGAAGTACGGCAAAATGGAAGACTTCGACTTTGACGAGCGCGAAGGAACCACCGCAGATCGCATTGAAGTCGCTGAAAATGGATGGATCGGTTTCACCGACCACTTCTGGATGACCACGCTGATCCCCGACCAAACCCAAGGCTTCCGCTCGGTCGCGAAATACTTCGCAAGCCACGGCATCTTCCAAACCGAAGCCGTTGGTTTGCCTATCACTGTTGGTACAGGTCAGTTCGCGCAAGTCAGTTCGCAACTATTTGCGGGTGCTAAAGAATGGGAAACGATCCGCGGTTATGAAGCTTCCGGCATCGATGGTTTCCTCGATAGCATTGACTGGGGTTGGTTCTTCTTCCTGACCAAACCGATTTTCGCGGTTCTGCATTGGATCAACGGCACATTCACCGGCATGGGTCTTGCCGGATCAATGGGCTGGTCGATCATCGCTTTGACGCTTTTGATCAAAGCGGTCTTGTTCCCGCTGGCTTACAAATCCTACGCTTCGATGGCCAAAATGCGTGAACTTCAGCCGCAAATGGCCGAGCTGAAGGAAAAGTTTGGCGACGACCGCCAGAAAATGCAGCAAGCAACGATGGAAATCTATAAGAAGGAAAAGGTTTCTCCGGCCTCTGGCTGTTTGCCGATCCTCTTGCAAATTCCGATCTTCTTCTCGCTCTACAAGGTGATTTTCGTCACGCTCGAACTGCGTCACGCGCCTTGGATCGGCTGGATCAAAGACCTTTCAGCACCTGATCCGACCTCGATCCTTAACCTTTTCGGTCTGTTGCCAAATGCAACGCCAGAACCCGGTTCGATCTTCTTTATTGTCAGCCTTGGCGCTTTGCCGATCCTTCTGGGCATCTCGATGTGGCTACAGCAAAAACTTAATCCGGCCCCAACAGACCCGACCCAGCAGATGATTTTTGCTTGGATGCCATGGGTTTTCATGTTCATGCTCGGTAGCTTTGCGTCGGGTCTGGTTATCTACTGGATCGCCAACAATATGATTACCTTTACGCAGCAGTATCTGATCATGCGCAGTCACGGCTATAAGCCGGATGTGCTTGGAAACGTGCTAACGAGCTTTAAAAAGAAGCCTAAATCGGACGATAAGTAATGGGTGACGTCGCACAGATATGGCGACACCCGATCAAGTCCCACGGTCATGAGCGTCTGGATCAGGTTGAACTGACGGAAGGCAAATGCCTTCCGTGGGATCGCCGCTGGGCAGTTGCGCACGAACGATCCTGTTTCGACGAAGATCGTCCGCGCTGGCAACCGTGCCACGAGTTTTCCATCGGGTCCAAGTCCCCCCGCCTTCAGGCGATCCAATGCGTGACGGACCCTGCTTATAGGTCGCTCACGCTTAGCCACCCCGACAGGATAGACATCACGTTCGACCCTGATGACAGTGACCGTGCATGCGAATTCATCCAATGGGTGATGCCAATTTCAAACGGAAATCGCTACCTGCCTGCGCGGCTGGTCCGCGCGGCATCAGCGATGACGGATACCGATTACCCATCGATATCCTTGATAAATCTTGCAACCCATCGCGCGGTCGAACGTCAGCTAGATCAGGACCTCAGTCCGTTGCGCTGGCGCGGCAACTTCCTGTTGAACGGTCTGGAACCGTGGCAAGAAACCGACTGGGTCGGGAAGCGGATCCGGATGGGTGGTGCCGAATTGGAAGTGATGGAACCTATTCGTCGCTGTAACGCGACCACAGCGAACCCAGAAACGGGTGAAAAAGATGCCGACACCTTGGGCGCCCTACGTGACGGGTTTGGCCATCAAGACTGTGGGGTCTATGCTGTGGTTCTGAAATCCGGCCTTGTTCAGCAAGGCGACCAAGTCGAGGTGCTATGATGCAGTTGGCCTTTCCTATCGTCAAAGCCCCTGATGATTTTTCATCTGAAAAGGGCCGTCTTTTGTTCGCCGGAGAAACCGAATTTCTCAAAGGTGTTGTTGCCATGTCGGGCCTGCCCCCCGCCGACCGGATGGAGGTATGTTTTGCTGGCCGCTCAAACGTCGGAAAATCCAGCCTTATCAACGCACTGACAGGTCGCAAGGGTCTGGCTAGGGCGTCCAACACACCGGGGCGCACACAGGAAATCAATTTTTTCACAGCTGGTGAAGACCACTATCTTGTCGATTTGCCCGGCTACGGCTTTGCGAACGCGCCACTTGCTGTCGTCGAAAAATGGCAGCGGCTTCTAAAACAATACCTCTCGGGTCGCCAATCGCTGCGACGGGTATTCGTTTTGATAGATGCGCGTCATGGCGTGAAGGCAGTCGACGAAGAGATCATGAGCTTGCTCGACAGTTCTGCTGTTACGTTTCAGGCCGTGTTGACCAAAACCGATAAGGTTAAGGAAAAAGACCGCGAAAATGTGTTGGCGCAGGTGCGTGAAAAGCTTGCCAAACACCCTGCTGCATTCCCTGAAATGGTTCTGACATCCAGCGAAAAGGGTGACGGTATCGCAACCCTTCGCGCCATAATCGCGACGCTCGTTTAACAGGGTCAATCACAGTGATCTTCCTTCCCCGACGGGGAAGGACAGGATGGGGATCATGAATAGTCTTGCGCGATAGCGCACCATTTAAGATAACCCTCGCCAAGCCCGAGGATCAAAGATGAAGAAGCAAACCATGAACCGCGACTGGATCGCCACCGCCCGGACCCTATCCGAGGCCCTTCCCTACCTACAGCGCTACGACAATTCGATCGTTGTCATTAAGCTTGGCGGTCACGCCATGGGCAGCGACGAAGGCATGGAAATGTTTGCCCGCGATGTGGTGCTTATGCAGATGGTCGGCGTCAATCCGGTGGTCGTCCATGGTGGCGGGCCGATGATCAACGCGATGTTGGACAAGCTCGATATTCAGTCGGAATTCGTGAACGGCAAGCGTGTGACGGATGAAGCGACCGTTGAAGTTGTTGAAATGGTACTGTCCGGCCGCGTGAACAAACGGATCGTTCAGGCTATAAATTCCCAAGGCGGCAAGGCCGTTGGCTTGTCTGGGAAAGATGCAAATCTGGTGATCTGTGACCAAACAAATCCGGACTTAGGGTATGTCGGCACGCCGAAAGACATCGACCCGAGCGTTCTGAATAACCTGTTTGATAACAACACCATACCGGTGATTGCGCCTTTGGGCGCTGGCCGTGAAGGTGAGACCTTCAACATCAACGGCGACACGATGGCCGGTGCAATTGCAGGTGCTCTGAACGCAGATCGCTTGCTGCTTTTGACCGACGTTCCGGGCGTAAAAAATGCTAAGGGCGATGTTGTTACTGAGCTCAAGGCTGATCAAATTCGCGACATGATCGCGGACGGTACAATTGCTGGCGGTATGATCCCAAAAACCGAAACGGCGCTCGATGCGTTGGGGAATGGCGTGCGTGCCGTCGTTATTCTCGATGGGCGTGCACCTAATGCCTGTTTGCTTGAGCTTTATACCGAACATGGCGCGGGTTCGCTTATTCGCGGATAAAACGGGCTTGTTCTGCAGCTGGTTGCGGATTACATTCGCTGCATGGAATATGAAACTCCCATACGACTCGGCGTCTTTTTAGGGCTATTTGTATTGTTGGCGCTGGCAGAGACCTTGCTGCCAAGGCGCGCACGAACGCAAACCCGTGTACGGCGTTGGTTCACAAATTGGCTCATCAGCTTTCTGAACACAGGCACGCTTCAGATTGTGGCCATGGCGCTGCCCCTACTGGCACTTGGTGCCGCGCTTGATGCGGCTGCAAACGGTTGGGGGGTGTTCAACCTGTTGGCTTGGCCATCTATTCTTGAAATCTTACTGGCTGTATTGATCTTTGATCTGGCGATTTGGCTTCAACATTTGATCACCCATAAAATCCCACTTCTCTGGCGATTTCATCGAGTACATCACGCGGACCGCGATTTTGATGTGACAACAGCTATCAGGTTCCATCCGGTTGAGATTGCATTTTCCATGCTGCTGAAAATCGGACTGATCTATCTGTTTGGTCCATCGGCGGTTGCGATCCTGATCTTCGAGGTGCTTCTGAATGGCACCGCGATGTTCAACCACTCAAACTTGAAACTCCCCCTCTGGCTGGATCGCTTGATCCGCACGTTCCTTGTGACCCCTGATATGCACCGCGTGCATCATTCGGATCAACGAAAGGAGCATGACAGCAATTACGGCTTTGCCCTTTCGATTTGGGACCGTATCTTTGGCACCTATATTGCGCAGCCAGAGAAGGGGCACGAAGAGATGACCATCGGTCTTGAATGGCAGGACGACAGCCCGAGTAAAATCGGCTGGTCACTGCTTCTTCCGTTCCGCCGTAAATGAACTACGCCGAAATTGAAGGGGCCGCACAAAGCGCTGGCCTGACGATCGTTGGGGCTTTGCACCCCCAAGACGGTGGTACGCTGCTTTTGCTCGGCCCTGACGAGCCTGCGTTTTGGAGCTACTTTTCATCGTCTTCAGAATTTGATGACGGGGACCAAGATCCTTTGGACAGGTGGTCTAAGCGCGTGATCGGGGTGTTGGCCGGCCAATTCAAAGCCGAGGCTATTTTCCCCTCGGACGGGCCTCCCTACCCGCCTTTCCTGCAGTGGGCGCTTGATAGCGGGCGGTGTTGGTCGTCTCCTGTTCATTTGCTAGTGCATGACAAAGCGGGGCTGTTTTTATCGTTCCGAGGGGCGCTGAGGCTTACCGAACAATTAGAGCTTCCGAACCTTACCACCCGCAGCCCCTGCAGCTATTGCGTGGGTCCCTGTATCACTGTGTGCCCCGTCATGGCCTTTGCATCAGGCAATTACGATGTCGCGGCCTGTAAAGCGCATATCGAAACTACGGCAGGATATGACTGTTATAGCGGTTGCATGGTTCGTCGTGCTTGTCCTGTTAGCCAAAGCTATGGCAGGCTTGCGGAACAATCCGAATTTCACATGAAAGCCTTTCATCCCAAATGACAAAACGCCTAATCCTGATGCGCCACGCAAAATCTGACTGGTCGCACAATCTAGATGACCATGTTCGCCCGCTAAACAAACGGGGCCGCCAATCTGCTTATGCATTGCGAGATTGGCTTGGGTTAAATGATTATCGCCCCGATCAGGCGCTGTGTTCTTCCGCTGAACGAACCCACGAAACCCTGTTTCGATTGGATCTAAAAGCAGACGCAACCTATTTGCGCGAAATGTATCTTGCGGATGCTGCGACGTTGCTTGCAGTGCTCAAAAAAGCCACGGGCGATTGCGTTTTGATGGTCGCACATAACCCGGGGATAGCTTGGTTCGCGTCCCAGATAGTTGGTTCGCCGCCCGAACACTCTCGGTTTGATGACTTTCCAACCGGTGCAACACTGGTCGTCGATTTCGAGATTGATGATTGGGAAGACGTGCGGCCAGGGTCAGGCACGGTTGTGGACTTTGTTGTCCCGCGCGAATTGACCGACGCATAAAAAAAGGGTGCGCAAGGATTGCGCACCCTGTGTTTTTTTCCGACAGAATTAGTGTCCGAGGATCTGGCTGAGGAACAGCTTGGTCCGTTCGTTCTGTGGGTTGTTGAAGAACTCTTCTGGCTCGTTCTGTTCCACAATTTGACCCGCGTCCATAAAGATCACGCGGTTCGCCACCT